>JADGQX010000094.1 GCA_017881445.1 Gemmatimonadota bacterium
TTGCGAGAGACCGTCGCCGACGGCGACCTCGTAGGCGGAGGTCGTGGCGCGCATCTCCTGCATGAACGCGGGGTCGGCGGCCGCGCTCGCATACGCGTCGTAGATCTGCCGGCGACGAAGCGCCTTCAGCTCCCGCACCAGCGCGCGCTCGACCAGGGCGTTCTGGCTCTCGGCCGCTCCGGCTTCGACCGCCTCTCTCACCGCATCCGCTACCGACTGCCGAACCTGCCAGCCGGTCTTGCGCAAGGGATCACGACCCGAGCGCCGACGCCGATCCCCACTCGCCCGTGCGGCCTTGCGCGCGTCCGTTCCCGCCATCGCCACCCCCTCCTGCTCCGTTTGACCCGCGCGAACTCTACCTCCAGAAGCTACCCCCGCGCAATGGTAGTGTTTCTGCCACCACGGCGCGGGCTACGCTGGCGGCCGTGACGGAGGCGCGCGTCAGCTCGCGCGGTCGAGCACCGTGACTTCCGTCGTCAGCCGGTCGCCCAGGCGATCGCGTTCCCGCTCGAGGTCGAAGCGGGCCTGGAGGTTGGTCCAGAACCGGTCGGTCGTGCCGAAATAGCGCGCAAGCCGCAGCGCGGTGTCGGCCGTGATCGCCCGCTTGCCGTGGACGATCTCGTTGATCCGGCGCGGCGGCACGCTGATGTCGCGTGCGAGACGATACTGGGACACGCCGAAGGCCTCGAGGAAGTCCGCCAGCAGGACCTCGCCCGGGTGGATCGGGTCGAGCTTGGGCGATGCCATGGGGTACCTCAATGGTAGTCCGTCACCTGGACGTCGTACGCGTCTCCGGCTGCCCAGCGGAAACAGATTCTCCACTGATCGTTGACGCGGATGCTGTGTTGGCCGGCGCGGTCTCCTCGCAGCTTCTCCAGGCGGTTTCCCGGTGGAATCCGCAGGTCGGTCAGACGTTCCGCGGCATCCACGATGATGAGCTTCCGCAGCATCGTTCGCTGGAGCTCAGCGGGCAGGCGGCGCGTGGGTACGCGGGCGAACAGCCGTTCCGTGTCCGTGTCCGCAAACGACTTGATCATGTTCCGGATGATAACGGGAGGCGTTAATAACGTCAACCGTTATGCCCGGGGCCCCCGGCGCGCAATGACGGACCGGCGACCGATGCCGACCTCGAGGATTTCTTGGCATGGCCCGGGGCCCGGCGCTACGTTGAAGCGCCCCGAGAGAGAGCCCCTGAGATGGTTCGTCGACCGGCCTTGCCCACGCACCCCCGGCTCCGATCGTGGTCGACCGGTGCGCTCGCCCTCGTCACCCTCCTCCCCGCGTGCAAGGACTCGCCCACCTCCGTTACGGCCGGCCAGGAGCTCGCCCAGGTCGCGGCCGCGATTGCGCCGGCCACGGTGGGGGCCCACGTCGCCTGGCTGGCCGCAGACGAGCGCCTCGGACGGAGGACCCCCGGCCCCGGACTCGCCGCGTCGGCCGACTACGTGGCGGGCGTGTTCCGGGAGGCGGGCCTCGCGCCGGGCGGGGACGACGGATCGTTCCTGCAGCGCTGGCCGTGCGAAGGCGTCAGCGGCGACGATCGCCCCGCCAACGTGATCGCCTGGCGCCTCGGCTCCGATCCACGCCTCGCCTCGGAGTGGGTCGTCCTGACGGCGCACTACGACGGTCTCGGCATCCGGCAGCCCGATGCCCGCGGCGACTCCATCTACAACGGTGCCGACGACGACGCGTCGGGCACCGCCGCACTGCTGGAGGTGGCCCGCGCGTTTTCCCGCCTGCGGCGCCCGCCCGCCCGCTCGGTGGCCTTCGTCGCCACGAGCGGCGAGGAGCTGGGGTTGGTGGGCTCGTGGTGGTTCGTGGCGCACCCGCCCGCGGCCATGAGCGACATGGTCGCCAACGTCAACCTCGACATGGTGGGGCGCAACGCGTCCGACCAGCTCTACGCCTTCGGCCAGGCCTGGAGCTCCGTGGGCGCCGCGGCAGCGGCCACCTCTCAGGCCCACCCCGAGCTGGGCTTTTCTCTGGTGGGACTCACCAACGAGGACCACGCCTTCGAGCGCAGCGACCACTTCCCCTTCGCCGACGCCGGCATCCCCGCGGTCTTCCTCAACACCGGCAATGAGGCGGACTACCATCATCCGTCGGACGAGGCGGCAACGATCGACAACGAGAAGCTGAGCCGGGTCTCCCGGCTGACCTTCTTCCTGGTCCACGAGCTGGCCTCGCGGCCGGAACGCCCGAGCTGGAACGCGAGCTGGAATGACGTGCGGGCGAGCTTCAAGCCGACACGGGGCACCTGCCGGCGCTGAGGCGCGGCCCCGGGAGAGCTCAGGGGGCGAACAGCTCGGCCAGAGCCGACAGGACCAGCTCGCCCGTCGCGACCTCAATCCGGCCGAGTTTCCGGACCAGCCTGGCCTTGTCCACCGTCCGGATCTGATCGAGCACGATCTGACCGTCTCTCCCCTGGAAACTGCACTCGACGCGCGTGGGATACGGCCGGCCCTTTGTCGTCATGGGTGCCACGATCACGGTGCGGACGTAGCGGTTCATCTCGTCCGGGGAGATCACCAGGCATGGACGGGTCTTCTCGATCTCGCTGTCCACGGTGGGGTCGAGGTTCACAAGCAGGACGTCGAAGCGTCGGACTACCACACCCACTCCTCCCGGTCCCACTCGCTCCCGCCCGCGCCGTGTACGTCCAGGAGCTCGTCGTCTCCCTTTGCGGCCATGGCCTCGAACGCCTGCGTCCACCCCTCCCGTGGACGACGGGCGCGACGGATGATGATCTGGTCGGGCTGCACCTCCAGCTCGACCTGGTCGCCGAGACCGCTCTGCTCCAGCAGCGGCTTGGGGATGCGAATGCCCTGCGAGTTGCCGATGCGGATGATGCGCGCTTTCATGAGCCCTCCTGCGGTGTGACTACAATGTAATCACGGACCCGCACCGGAGGCAACGGGGTGGCCCTCCCGCCTCGGCCCGATGGGGATGCCCTCGCCGAAGGTGATCACGCCGGGCAGGGTCAGCTCGGCGACGGGGCGCTCCAGCAGGGCGGCGCCGTCGCAGCGGATGGCGCCCAGGACGGTGCACTTGCCGGGTCGCAGCTCGGTGAAGCGGCCGGCCTGGATCGAGAGGATGCCGGAATCGAGCGTGATGGCCAGCTCGGCTTCCACGTGCAGAGTGGTGATGCGCTGGTCGCCGACCCAGAGCTCGACGACGGGGCGGAAGCTGGAGCGCGCGCTGTGGCGCGCCAGCGTGACGACGCTGATGCGGTCGGCGGGGTAGCGCGCGGGGTCCAGGTACTGGCGGAACCCGTCGTAGCGGTTCCACGCCTCCGCCAGCACCGTCGACATCGGGATCTCCAGCGCGTTGCGGAGGGCCCCCAGGATGCGCGCCCCGAGCGCTTCCCAGAACGGACCGGTGGCGCCCGCGGCGACGTGTTCCCCGACGGCGCGCAGGCCCGCGGTGGAGCAGAGGGCGGACAGCTCGTCCTTGGAGAGCGAGCCGTTGCCGGACAGGAGCACCGCACCGACGCTCGGGAGCCGGTCACTCATGGTCGCCTCCGGCGACGAAGGGTTGGTCGTGCTCGAGCGCGACCACGCGCTCCTGCAGGTTGCCGTGCGCGACGAGGTGGAGCGCCGGGCCGGCCTCGAGCGGGCCCTCCACCTCGAGGGATGTCTTGCCGAAATCCCAGGTGGTGCTGAGCTCGACGGAGGTTGAGGGGGGTGCCACGACGGGCGGCCGCTTGCGCCAGCGCCACAACCCCTGCGCCGCGGCCAGGGCCAGGACCACGACCGTCAGGATGATGGCCCAGGGCAGCGGGCGCGCCGGCCACGCCGGAGGGCTCGCGGGCCCGGGCGGGACCGGCACGGTCGCCGCGACCGGCGACGTCGCCACGCCCAGCACCAGCGAGATCCCGGTGCCCGGGGGCACCTGGCTCCCCGCCGGGGGGGATTGCCGCACGACGGTGCCGTTGCCGGCGCTCGTCGGCACCGAATCCACCCGGACGATGCGCAGCGGCAGTCCCGCCAGCGCCGCCAAGGCTTCCGCCACCGTTTTCCCGACCAGGTCCGGCAGCGCGACCGCCTGCGGACCGGTGGACAGCTGGATGTCGACGCCGCTGCCCGGATCCAGCGAGGTACTGGCCGGAGGGGCTTGCCCCACGACGGTTTCTGCTGCCGCCTCGCCCGGGACCCGGGTCACGTTTCCCGGCCGCAACCGGGTCTTCTCCAGGAGCCCACGCGCCTCGTCCAGTGTCAGTCCGGCCAGATCCGGCACCGTCGCGGCCTGGGGCACGGGGTTCGGCGGCGCCGGCGTCGCCAGCGACAGACGCGCGACGTAGCGCGCCAGCGCCCGGACGAAAAGCATGCTCCCGGCCGCCGGCCATTGGGTCACGACCGACCCCGCGGGCGCGGCGGACTGCACCGAATCGACCGGCCCGACCTTGAGGCCGACCGCGCCGAGTCGCTGCTTCGCCTCGGGCAGGGTCAGGCCGGTCACGTCCGGCATGGCGACACGGGCGGGGGCCACCGGCTGCTGCGGCGTCAGCAGGATCGGCGGCACCAGGGCCTTCGACTGCTGCAGGCGGCGCATGGCGGCCGTGTCCTGGCGCGGCGGCTGCCGGACCTGCGCCTGCGCGACCCGGCCGGGCGCAACGCTCAGCAGGAGGAGAAGCAGCGTGGCGGAGCGGGCGACCGGAGTCGGAAGGAACGGGGCCATACTTCACCCGCGGCTGGAGGGCGTACCGCGTACGTGCCTGACGGCGGCCAAGATGGACCTTCCGCAGCCCGGGATCAAGGGCTGCCCGGAGCGCAGCGGCGTGGATGCGTGCGTCCTACCTGATCGCCCGTCTGATCGAAGCCGGCCGCCTGAGCGCGGGCGGCGTAGCCAGGAGCTTCCTCAACGACTGCCTCCTCGCCGCCTCCGCCCGGGAGCACGGCTTCACGATCGTCACGAACGACATCCGCGACTTCCGGCTGATCGCCACCATCGAGACCGGGCTGAAGTACGGCGCGCCCTGGCCTGCCTGAGGCGTCGGGGCAAGCGGGTTGCCTCGAACGGCGGGTGTTGACATGAGCCGCCACGCGCCGGACCTTCCGAAGGCCCTGGCCGAGAAACGCTATTCTCGAGGAGGAGATCGGCAATGCGCACGTGCTCGCGGCTGCTTCCGCTGCTGGGCCTCCTGGCCGCCTGTGGCTCCGGCGACTCGTTCGGCGCAGCCGGCCGCCGCGTCTGTATCGTGCGGCCGCTGGACCATCCCTCCCTGGGAGTGGCCATCGAGGGCTTCCGTGCCAGGCTGATCGCGGCCATGCCCAAAAACCGGGTCGCCTTCCGCGCGTACAACGCCGACGGGGACATGTCGCGCGTGCCCGGTCTGCTGCGGCAGACGGTGCGGGATCGCTGCGCGCTGGTGTTCGTGCTGACGACGCCCGCGGCGCAGGCGGCGAGGACGCTCGTGGCCGCGAGGGGCATCCCCGTCGTCTATTCGGCCGTGACCGACCCGGTGGGCGCCGGCATCGTGCAGTCCATGAACGGCGATACGCTTCCCATCACGGGCGTCACGGACCTCTTCCCCGTGGACGCGCAGGCGGCGCTCTTCCTGGCTGCCGACCCGTCGGCCAGGTCGGCGGCCATCCTGTACAACCCGAAGGAGCAGAATTCCCAGGTCCTGGTCGCCAGGACGGAGGCGGCTCTGCGTGCGCGCGGGATCACCGTCTCCCGCCACACGGCCACGGAGCCGCAGGCCATCCCCGAGGTGGCGCAGGCGGCGGCCCGCTCGGCCGACATGCTGATCATCAACGGCGACAACCTGTTCACCGAAGGGCTCGACGCGGTGATCGCCGCGGCCCAGGCCGCGCACAAGCCGCTGTTCGTGGGTGACCCCGAGAGCGTGCGCCGGGGCGGCGTCGCCACCGTCAGCCCGGACTACGAGCTGCTCGGCCAGAGGGCGGCGGACAAGGCCTACGTCATCCTGGACGGCAAGCGGCTCGCGGGCGAGATCCCGAGCGAGAACCCCACCAGCTACAGCCAGTACGTCAACGTCGGCGCCGCCCAGCGCATGGGCTTGCAGCTGCCGCTAGCGTTCTTCCAGTCGGCGAAGGTCTGGGTGGGAACGGACTAGCGGTGGAGCGGGACGTCAGGGATACTCGACGAGCATCGAGGAGAGGTGTGGATCCGAGCTCACGAGGGCACCCCGAAGCGCAGGCAGGGTGCGGCGCATCCAATCGAGGGCATGCTTCAGCTCCCCGGGCCCTGCCACTACCGGATCGTACATGGAGCCCCTGCGCAGCTCCCGTACCCTGGCCGACGCCGCGACGAGCTTCTCCAGATCTCCGAAGCCGAGAGTCGCCGCCCCCGCGAATGCCATCTCGGGGAAAAACGCTGATTGACTTGTACATGTCCCTCTGCGGCGGCCGTCTTTTCAGCAGGTGGCGGAACGGGTGTTGCGCTGCCAGACTCAGACCTCCCCGCCGGCTCCGGCAGGTTGTGCGCGCACGCTGACCATGGGGCATCCGATGTTGCGGTTCCAGACGACGGCGCGGGGTTTCCGGAGGGCTTCCCTGCCGGAACCAGGTGCGAGCGCCGGCCGCGCGTCGCGGGGCGCCTTGTCGTGATCGTCCTCCACGGCCTCTGGAGTCCGGGCGCGGGGCTGCGCGTCTGGGGCGAAGTCGCCGGGTCTCTCGACGCCGGTCCGGCCGGGCGCAGGCGGCCGCGGCGGCGCCCGCGCCGGCACCCCTTCGCCTGCCCCGTGGAGTTGCTGCTGGAGGCGCTCGGCGGCGACAGCGAGCGGACCGGCGAATGCGTGGTGCTCCTCCCCTCCTCGCCCCGGGCGCCGGCGCCATCGCCCGAGCTGGCGCGTGCCGGCGAGACCGTGCCCGAGGAAGTTGACCAGCTCGCGCCCTGGCTGGTTCCGGCGGGCACGCTGGCGCCGGCCGCGGCCCTCGACCTGCTCCTGGCGCTCGAGTCCGCCCGCAGCGCGGAGGTGTCCACGGGCGCCTCGCTGGACTACCTGGGCGAGGTGGCCAAGTTCGCGCTGGAGCTGACCGCCCGCGGCCGCGTCGTTCCCGGACTCGAGCGCCTTGGCACCGCCTTCTACGCGATCTGGCGGCCGCTGCTCAGCGATCACCGGGATGCCGGGCGCCTCGCGCTGCTGGAGCGGACCATGCCCGGCGCGTGCCGGGCGATGGTGCCCGAGGGCGCGGAGCCGAGCGCCGAGGCCGCGCCGTCGCCGCTCACGATCCTCGAGCATGCGCTGGGGGCGCTGACCGACGCGTGTGTACGCGGCGCGCTCGCGGGTGGCCCATTGTCGCGTCGCCCGTTGCGCACGCCGCCGCCTGCCGGGGCCTGGCTCGCGGCACTCGCCGCCGCGGACGGTCGGCTCACGGGCGAGCAGGCCGGGCTGCCGGAGCTGAAGGAGCGGCTGGACGGCTGGCTGGCGCCCGCCACGGCCGACAGCGCGGCCGCGTTCCGGACCTGCTTTCGCCTCTCGCCCCCGGACGATGGCCCCCGCCCCCGCCCCTGGCATCTCGAGTTCCTGCTGCAGGCGGCCGACGATCCGAGTCTGCTCGTTCCGGCCGGACAGGTCTGGAAGGCCCGCGGCCGGGCGCTCACGCTTTTGCGCCGCCGGTTGGAGGACCCCCAGGAGCGGCTGCTCGGCGACCTGGGCCGCGCGCTCAACCTCTTTCCCGGCCTGGAGCCGGCGCTACGCGCTCCGCACCCGACGGGCCTCGAGCTGGACGCCTCGGGCGCCTACGCGTTTCTGCGCGAGGCGGCGCCGCTGCTGGAGCAGGCCGGCTTCGGCGTGCTGGTGCCCCCGTGGTGGAAGGCGCCGGGTGCGCGGCTGGGGCTGAAGCTGCGGGCCCGGCCCAGGGGTCAGGCGACGACGTCGTCCTCCGGGCTGCTCGGCCTCGAGGAGATCTGCGACTACGAGTGGCAGCTGGCGCTGGGCGACGAGGCCATCTCCCAGGCGGATTTCCGGGCCCTCGCCCGGCTCAAGGTGCCGCTCGTGCAGGTACGGGGGCAGTGGGTCGAGCTGCGGCCGGACGATGTCGAGGCCGCGCTCCGCCTCTTCGAGGCCCGGGAGGCGCCTCGCGAGCTGTCCACGCTCGACGTGCTGCGCATCGCCGCCGGCGCCGCCGCACCGCCGGCGGGTCTCCCCGTGGTCGGGGTCGAGGCCGAAGGCTGGCTCGCCGGACTCCTGGGCGCCGACGCTCGCCTCGAGCCGCTGGACACGCCCACCGCCTTCCAGGGCGTACTGCGCCCGTACCAGCAGCGGGGGTTGTCCTGGCTGGCCTTCCTGGATGGCCTGGGGCTCGGTGCCTGCCTGGCCGACGACATGGGGCTGGGCAAGACCATCCAGCTCCTGGCGCTCCTCCTCCTGGAGCAGGCGACGCGCACCGGGCTCGCGCCCCCGCGGCCGACCCTCCTGGTCTGCCCCATGTCCGTGGTCGGCAACTGGCAGCGGGAGGCCAGCCGCTTCGCGCCGTCGCTCCGCGTCCACGTGCACCACGGCGCCGAGCGGCTCGGCGGAGCGGAGTTCCGGGAAGCGGTCCAGGCCTGCGACCTGGTGGTCACGACGTATGCGCTCGTCGCCCGTGACCGGGAGTCGCTGGAGGCGGTCGAATGGGGGCGCGTCGTCCTGGACGAGGCCCAGAACATCAAGAACAGCGCGGCCCGGCAGAGCCAGGCCGTGCGCGCGCTGCGGGCGCCTCGGCGCACGGCGCTCACGGGCACGCCCGTAGAGAACCGCCTGGCCGAGCTCTGGTCCATCATGGAATTCCTGAACCCGGGACTGCTCGGCTCCAGCCGCGAGTTCAGAGACCGGTTCGCCACCCCGATCGAGCGCTACCGGGACGACAGGCGTGCCGATCAGCTCAAGCGGCTGACCGGTCCATTCCTGCTGCGGCGGGTCAAGACCGACCGCACCATCATCCACGACCTGCCCGAGAAGCAGGAGATGAAGGCCTACTGCAACCTGACGCGCGAGCAGGCCTCGCTCTACCAGGCGGTCGTGGACGACATGCTCCAGCGGATCGAGTCCAGCGACGGCATTCAGCGGCGGGGGCTCATCCTCTCGACCATGATGAAGCTCAAGCAGGTCTGCAACCACCCGGCCCAACTGCTCCAGGACCGCTCGGAGCTGTCAGGCC
The DNA here is from genome assembly GCA_017881445.1 of Gemmatimonadota bacterium. GTDB lineage: Bacteria > Gemmatimonadota > Gemmatimonadetes > Longimicrobiales > RSA9 > JADGQX01. The sequence goes on from JADGQX010000094.1 coordinate 9,108, forward strand.
GGTCCGGCAAGCTCGCGCTGCTCGAGGAGACCCTCGAGGACGCGCTCGCCGTGGGCGACCGGGCCCTCGTCTTCACCCAGTTCGCCGAGATGGGGGAGCTGCTCCACGCGCATCTGCGCCAGCGTTTCGCCCGCGAGGCGCTGTTCCTGCACGGCGGCACGTCCCGCAAGGCCCGTGACGAGATGGTCGCCCGCTTCCAGGCGGAGACCGGCCCCTCCATCTTCATTCTCTCGCTCAAAGCCGGCGGCACCGGGCTCAACCTCACGGCCGCCAACCAGGTCATCCACTTCGACCGCTGGTGGAACCCGGCCGTCGAGGATCAGGCCACCGACCGGGCGTTCCGCATCGGCCAGACGCGCAACGTCCAGGTCCGCAAGTTCATCTGCGTCGGGACACTGGAGGAGCGGATCGACCTCATGATCGACTCGAAGAAAGCGCTCGCCGAACGCATCGTCGGCACGGGCGAGGCCTGGCTCACGGAGATGTCCACGTCCGAGCTGCGCGAGATCGTGCGCCTCTCCGCGGACGCCGTGGCGGAGTAGGAGGGATCATGCCGCGCTGGTGGCAGGACTTCCCGAAGAGCAAGCCGCGCCGGCCCGCCAGCGACGGCATCAAGGCCCGCAGCCGGAGCGGCGCCATCGGCAAGAGCTGGTGGTCGAAACGCTTCCTCGACGCGCTCGAGGCGCTCACCGACCCCAATCGCCTGGGCCGCGGCCGCTCCTACGCCCGCACCGGCCAGGTCATGGACCTGCGCATCGACTCCGGCAGCGTGACCGCGCGGGTCCAGGGTTCCCGCGCCACGCCCTACCAGGTGAGCATCCGCGTGCCACCACTCACGCCCGCTGCCTGGACCCGCATCGAGGAGGCCATGGCCGGCCAGGCCGTCTTCATGGCCCGGCTACTCGCCGGTGAGATGCCCCGCGACATCGAGGAGGCCTTCACCGGCGCCGGCTTCTCCCTCTTCCCTGCCGCCGCGCGCCAGCTCGACACCCACTGCTCCTGCCCCGACGTCGCCAATCCCTGCAAGCACGTGGCGGCCACCCTCTACATCCTGGCCGAGGCCTTCGACACCGACCCCTTCCTCATCTTCGCCTGGCGCGGCCGACCCAGGGACCAGCTGATCGAGCGACTCCGCGCCCGCCGCCAGGCGACGCTCGCGACTCCCCCGGCCGACGCGCACGCCGCGGAGCTGGAGCCGGACGTTGCGACGGCGCCGCTGCCCACCTCGCCCGCCGACTTCTGGGGCGCCGGCGCCGACCTCGCCACCCTCCACTTCGCGCCCTCCGCCCCCGAACACCCCGACGCGATCCTGCGCGAGCTCGGCGCCCCGCCCGTCCAGCTTCGCGGCCGACCATTGGCCGACGTGCTCGCCGCCGCCTACCGCGCGCTCACCAGCGCCGCCGAGCGGCGCGCCTTCCCGCAGGAGTGATGCGCCACTACGCGACGAATTCCTCCGGAGGGGGATAGCCCTGCGCGCGACCGGACTAGCGGCGTGCGTCAACTACGGGCGTTCCACGTTGAGTCGCCGCGTATTCAATGATGAGCCGGTCGGCCGTCACGAGCGGCACGTTCGCCAGTTGCGCGAGCGCGATTAGTATGCGGTCGGCAGGATCATTGTGGGCCGAACCTGGCAGGCGAGTGCTCAGCAGAAGTACGGGACGTTCAAGGGCGCGGAATCGGATACCAGGCGCTTGCTCAGCCCGCTGCAGCCAGATTGCCACGTCGATCGAAAGCGTGAGCTTCCCCTTGGCGGCTTTGACTGCAATCTCCCAGTAGGAGATGTCCGAGACGATCAGATTCGAGTTGGCGCCACTTCTGTCGAGGAGCGGGCCCAATTCCTCAGCCGTGTGCGCCGAGTTACCCTCGATGTGCCAGAGCCATATATGGGTGTCTAACAGCAAGGGCCCGTCGTAACTCGAGAGGTCCCCTGGCGTCCAGACCCTCGGCGCCAGGCCTCTGGCTTCGGCTCCCTTCGCGCGGGGTGTCAACCGAGGTCACCCCATGCCTCGAAGTCAGGCGACACGATGTCGTCCTGCGCAAGCACGGTCCCCCGCATGAACCCGAACGCGCTTGGGGCGTGGCCCTGGTCAGGGACCAGGCGTGCCACCCGTTCTCCATGCTTCGTCACGACCACCTGGACCTCCAGATCATGGACCTGGTCAAGGAGGCTGAGACAGGTGTCCTTGAAGACGCCAGCCTTCACCTCAATGGTATCAGGAGTTTGGAGGCTGGAGGACGGTGCCGGGGCGGGTGGATCGTCGTGTATTGCAGCCATACGTTGGGTTCCTCCATGGGGGCCGTACAAATCTGGCTATGGCCATAATAACATGGCCACATCGTGTGCGTCAAGGTCAGGCGGGGCCGGCCGTTCGCTGCTTCTCGGCAGGCCCGGGACAACGGCTCCGGGACGCCGGTGGCGGTTCGCCCCGCTCGCGCTCGTTCGCATATGCCCGACGGCGGGCCTCTCCCGCGCCCGGACAAGGAGTTCCCTCGCCGCCTCGGCCTGCTGTTCCTGGACGAGTTGCCCCGAGTTTCGCCGCAGCGCGCTCGAGGGCCGCGCCAGCCGCTGGAGGATGGGTGGTGTCGGATGACGGAATGATTGGTTGAACAGTTGCGGATAAGTTGAGCAGGACCCCCGGCGGAGAACGGCTTTCGCATGGACGTCCGGCGCCGGGACGCGCGACCCCGAGTCGCCCGGCTGAGCGCCGGACCCGCGGGGCGTCCGCGGCGTCCGGGGGCGTCCGGGCGCACCGTCGGTCCCTGTCCACTATCGTCGGTCCGCCCGACGCGGCATAGTGGAGGCGGCGGTGCGGGCTGGGGTGCCCGTGCCGCCCGCGTCCGCAGCCAGGAGGGACGGCATGGGCTGGAAGGTCGAGCCGGGCGACTTCACGTTCGAGGACGAACCGTCGACTGAGGCGGGCGACGTCATCTTCGAAGACCTGGCCGAGCGGCTGGGCGGCCTGGAGCTGCCACCCGCGGGCGAGGTGCTGAAGGAGGAGGGCGGCACCTTCGTGGTGGAGGAGCTGGAGACGTTCCCGTCGCTCCTGCGGCGGCTCCGCGATCTGGGCGACAACTCCGATGACGACCTCCTTGAGCCCGACGTGGCGGCCATGTTGCCGCCGGGCGAGGTCGCCCGCTTCTGCCTGCACCAGGGCATCGAGACCGACGCCGCGCTACGGCTGATCCGGCGCAAGGAGTCGTACCCGGCGCTCGTCCGGGGCGGACTGCTCCGGGCGCTGTGGCTGAACTTCTTGGGCTACGAGGAGGGCGAGCCCGAGACGCCGAAGGTGCGATTGGGAATGCCCGTGGCCGAGCTGCATTGCCCGCCGCGCGAGGGCTGCACGGCCCTGTACACGGCGGGCTCGGAGAAGAAGAGCGGCGGAGCCCTCCGGCTCGAGTTCCGGGGGCTGGGCGCCGGGGGCGGCCTCCACGCCAAGCTGCGCTTCAGCACGGGACTGGGCGTGGAGGCCACGTGCGGCCAGGTCACGGTGCCGGCCGACATCGAGGTGGTCCCCTGGATCCGGCCGGATGACGACGACCGCATCGACGTCGTCTCGGTGACCGACGTCGCGAGCGGTTCCTGGCACCTCACGACGATCCCGACGGGCCGCGTCCACCTCTGCGCCGCCAACCAGCCCGCGCTGCTGGCCGCGCTCGAGGAGCAGAGGCGCAAGGGCTGGATCCGGGAGGGCGCCGACTACTTCGCCCTCGGCTCGGAGGTGCCCGGCTGGATCGACAACAACTGGGCGCTCGAGCAAACCCGGAAGTTCTCGCTCGATTTCGGCGCACTGGTCGAGGTAAGGTCGCAGTTCACGAGCGAGTACGCCTACGCCTACCACCTGACGGGCAAGGCGGCGTACGTCGCCTTCTACGAGGCGCGCGACTCCGAGGTGCGGTTCTGGGCCTGGGACCCCGCCTAGCCGCGCGCGGTTCGTCCCGCGTCTGGGCCAAGCGAGCACCGCAATCTGTGGGTGTCCGCCCCGGATCTAGTTCGAGCGCCCATGGCGTGCAGTAGGTGGATCTCGGCCTGGCCGGGGTCGGGCTACTCCTGTACGACGTCGCGGAGCCCGTCGATATGCTTCTCAACGTCGTTCCGTTGCGCCGCGAAGCGGCGCGAGTGCGCCGAACGATCACCGACGCAATTGAGCTTCGGTAGCGACCGCTTCGTGTTCCTACCCAAGTTCCACGATGAACCGCCCCGGCATTCCCGGAGGCGCCAGCGCCTGGGGATAGCGCGTGGCCCGCGGGCTGTTAGCCGGCGGTACAACGGTCAGGATCCGGCGGCGGCCCCGCCCCCCTGCGGACGCCCGGCGCCCGGCACACCATCGAGTCCGAGGCACAATTCCGGGCGCGCATGCGCATCTTCGAGACGCTGGACTACGCCGCCCTGGCGGAGGCGGTGCGCTGAGGCGGTGCCGGGGGGAACCAGGCGGGCAGCGAACGGCGGACGTCGCGTCCCGGCTTGACTCCGGCCCCGCACGACTCTACACTGGCGCTTCCCCCCCACTACCCTGCCGCCGGAACGGCGTGTCCCGGTGGGTCCCCGCAGAGACGGATGGCGCGTGCCGACCGGCTTCGCCGGGGCCCGGCACCCCCGCAGGAGCCCGACGGCAACGCCCTCACGGTCCCGGCAGCGTGAAGGCCGCAGTCGAACGACCGTCCGTGGTCGCTCGGGCGCGGCCGGAAAGGACCGCGGCATGGAGCCGTTCCGTCATCACATCTACATCTGCACGCAGAAGAAGGCCGAAGGCGCGCCGTCCTGCTCCGCCCACGGCTCGGCGGAGGTGCTCGCAGCGCTGCGGCGGGAGCTGGCCGCGCAGGGGCTGGCGGACCAGGTGCAGGTCACGACCTGCGGGTCGCTCGGGCTGTGCGACTGGGGGCCGAACATGGTGGTCTATCCCGAGGGGATCTGGTACTCGGGCGTGCGCCCCGGGGACGCGGCGGAGATCGTGCGCGACCACGTGGCCGGGGGGCGCGTGGTGGAGCGGCTGGTGAGCGGGAGCCGGGAGGCGGTGCGCGTGGAGATCGACGCGAACCGCGCGAAGATGCTGGCGGCGCTCCGGGCGCAGGAGGAGGCCGGCGCGCTGCCGGAGGAGCTGAGCCAGGCGGTGAACGGCTTCCGCGAGAGTCGGGTGCTTCTCACCGCCATCGAGCTGGACCTCTTTTCCGCCGTGGGCGAGGGCGCCGACGCGCGGACCGTGGCGAGGAAGCTCGGTACGGATCCGCGGGCCACGGAGTCATTGCTGAATGCGCTCACGGCCCTCGGCGTGTTGCAGAAGCGGGATGGCAGCTTCCGCAACACCCCGGAGACGGCGCCCTACTTGGCGGAGGGCGGGGCGCGCGACGCGCGGGCGGCGCTGCTGCACACCGTGCACCTGTGGCCGCGCTGGTCCACGCTGACCGAGTGCATCCGCGAAGGCACCTCCGTGACGCGCCGCACGGCGCAGGGCCCCGAAGCCGGGTGGACCACCGCGTTCATCGCCGCCATGCACAGGAACGCGGCGTTCCGCGCGCCGGTCGTGGCGCGCGCCGTCGGCCTCGAGGGCGTGCGCCGCGTGCTCGACCTGGGGGGCGGCTCCGGCGCCTACTCGATCGCCTTCGCGCAGGCGCAGCCCGGCCTCACCGCGGACATCCTCGACCTGGCCGCCGTCATCCCGATCGCGCAGCGCCACATCGACGAGGCCGGGCTGACCGACCGCGTCCACCCGCGCGTGGGCAACATCGGCGACGACCGCTACGGCGAGGGTTACGACCTGGTCTTCCTCTCGGCCATCTGCCACATGAACGGGCCGGAGGAGAACCGCGCCATGCTCGCGAAGGCCCACGCCGCGCTCGCGCCCGGCGGCCGCGTGGCGATCCAGGACTTCATCCTGAACCCGGACAAGGCCGGCCCGAAAACGGGCGCGCTCTTCGCCCTCAACATGCTCGTCGGGACGCGCGCCGGGAGCACCTACAACGAGGCGGAGTACGCGGCGTGGCTGGGCGACGCTGGCTTCGGCGAGATCCGGCGCGTCCACCTGCCGGGCCCGACGGACCTGATCGTGGCCCGGAAGGGGTGACCGTGCCGCCGGTTGCCGGGTGACCGTCCGACGCCGACTAG
>JADGQX010000301.1 GCA_017881445.1 Gemmatimonadota bacterium
CCGGGCCCAGGCCCGCCGGACGCTAGCGCCCGGTCCACTCCTTCCAGCTCGCCTCGGCAACGCCGATGGTGAGCTGGTTGCCGTTGCGCACCAGCGGCTGGCGCAGGAGCAGCGGCTCCAGCGCCAGCTTCTCCAGCCAACGCTCGTCGCTGAGATGGGCGGCGCCCAGCCCCAGCTCGTGGAAGCGCCGCCCGTCCCGGTCCACCAGCGCTTGGACGCCGAACTTCTGCGCGAACCGGCGCAGCTCTCCCGCCGAGGCCGCACGCTGCGCCAGGTCCGCGAAGTGCACCTGGACCCGCCGCTCCGCGAAGAAGCGCAGCGCCATCCTCGTGTCCGCACTCTTCCTGGTGCCGAAGATCTGGATGATCACGGCCTCCCTCCGGTCGGCCGAGCAGGAGCAGGGCTCAGGTGCACGTGCAGGTGCGGGTGGAAGTGCAGGTCAGCGGTTGCCGAGCAGGGGCACGAGCAGACTGCCTGTCGGCGGAGTACGAACTCCCTCCACCCCCTCGCCAACGTGAACGTGCCCGTGCCCGCGAACGCTTGCGGCTGCGGTTGCGGTTGCGGCTGTTCCTGCCGTGCGTCCCCGTGAACGTGAACGTGAACTTTCCCGGGCCGTTATAGCTGTTCCGCCTCCACCACGCCCTCGCGCCCTTCCAGCGCCAGTCGCACGATCGAGGCGGCCAGCTCGCGGCCCGTACGGGGGCGGAAGCGGTCGCGCAGGCGCCGGGCGCCGAGCGCGCCCAGCAGGCGGGTGCCCCAATCGAGGGCGGCGGCGCCGACGCGCTCGCCGGGGCGACTCTCCTCGCGATCGTCGCCGGTGATGAAGGAGGGGCGCACGATGAGGAAGGGCAGGCCGCTGGCGCGCAGCTCGGCCTCCACCCGGTTGCGCGCGCGGATGTAGGCGTTGCCGCCCGTCCCGCCCGCGCCCAGCGAGGAGAGGTAGACGAAGCGGGGGCGCGAGCCGCAGGCGGCGGCGGCGCGCAGCAGCAGGACGCTCAGCCCGTAATCGACGGCCTCGTAGTCTGCGGCGGGCCCACCCGCCCGGACCGCCGCCGCCGCCCGGGCGCGGGTGGTCCCGAGCAGGGCGAAGACGTGGGTCGGGCGCAGCGCCGCCAGCGTCGCGGCCATGGCGTCCGGCTGCCAGGCCGTCGCGTCCACGCGCGCGCCCAGCGCGGCGAAGCGCTCCCGCCACTCCGGCAGCCGCGACGACTCCGGCCGCACGTGCGCCACCGCCGCCGCGCCTCGCGCCGCCAGCGCCGCCACCACCTCGCGCCCGGTGTAGCCGGTCGCGCCGGCAACGAACGCGATGACCATGTCTGGACTCATGCCCCGATTCTCGGGCCCTACCTGCCCGGGCGCAAGCGCGGCGGGAGGGCCTTTGTCGGCGTCCGGTCGCTGTAATGCCGAGGGGGCGCAACAACGCTGGCGAGGCCAGGGCGCACCTTCACCGGCGCCCGGGCGCGACGAAGCCGAGGGGGCGCAACATCGATGGCCGGGGCCGGGCGCAGATTCACGAGCGCCTGGGCGCACTGTTGCCGTGGGGGCGCAACATCAGGCGGGGCGGCCCGGCGGACGGCGGCGCGCCGGGTCCGGCCGCCTTCGCAGCGCTTCCGGAGCGGCGGTCCCAGCCTCAGCCCCAGCCCCAGCCCCAGGCTGTCTGCCGTTGCCCTTGCCCCTGCCCCTGCCTTTCTCGTCGCCCTCGCCCGCGCCTTCGCAGTTCCGGGCCAGGAATTTGCGCGCCGCCCGCCCGCATGAACCCGACGGTCTTCCTGCTCCCTCCCGCCCACTGTGGCGGCAAGCGCGCGGCCCCGCGCCCGGGCCCGGAGGCGGCGCCATGAGCCCGCGCAGCCGGAGCGCCGCCCCCGGGCCCGCGCCCGCGGCGACGACGTCGCCGGACATTCCCGCCGGCAGGGAGTGCACGCTCCGCATCGGCGGCCGCGACGTGCACCTGACGAACCTGGAGAAGACCTTCTTCCCGGCCGTGGGCGTGAGCAAGCGCGACCTGCTGCAGTACTACGCCGACGTCGCGCCGGCGCTGCTGCCGCACCTGCGCGGGCGGGCCATGGTCATGAAGCGCTATCCCAACGGCGTGGACGGCAAGTTCTTCTTCATGAAGCGGACGCCCGAGGGCGCGCCCGACTGGATCGAGCGCTGCGCCGTCGAGCACGCCTCCGGCAGCGTGATCGACTTCCCCATCGTGCAGGACCTGCCGGCGCTCCTCTGGATCGTGAACCTGGGCTGCATCGACCTGAACCCGTGGTACGCCCGCTGCGACGACGTCGATCGCCCGGACTTCCTGCACTTCGACCTGGACCCGGGCCCGCCGGCGCCTTTCGAGCAGGTGCGGGAGGTGGCGCTGCTGCTGCGGGACGCGCTGCTGGGCATTGGCGCGAAGAGCTATGCCAAGACCACCGGCTCCAGGGGGTTGCACATCTACGTGCCCATCGTGCGCGGCCCCACGCAGAAGCAGGTCTGGGGCTACGCCAGGGAGGTCGCCCGCGCGCTGGAGTCGTACTCGCCCGCCCTGGTGACGGCCGAATACCGCATCGCCAACCGCCCGCCCGGCCGCGTGCTGGTGGATTACAATCAGAACGCCTGGGGCCGCACCCTCGCCTCGGTCTACTCGGTGCGCGCCCGGCCACTGGCCTCGGTGTCCACGCCCGTGACCTGGGAGGAGGTGGAGCAGGGAGTCGCCATCGAGGACTTCACCGTGCGCAACGTTCCCGCACGCGTCGCCCGCCTGGGCGACCTGTGGCAGCCGCTGCTCGCTACCCGCGGCCGCTTCGACCTGGAGCCGTATCTGTGACCCTGACGCGGCGACGCGCTGGCGAGCGGCATCCCGCAACGGCCCACGCGCCCGGCTGCGCACGAGCTGACGCGGCAACGCGACGATCGGCGGCGCGCGCGCCTGGCGGCCGGAAACGCAGCGGGCGACCGAAGTCCCTAGGTCGCCCGTCGTCGTGTCGTCGTGTCAGCCTTCGCGCGGCGCGCCCAGCTTGCCGGGGCTGTCGCCGGTGGGCAGCTGGGCGGTCTGGCGGGGCCCGGTCAGCAGCCGTTCGGTGAAGTCGAGGCGCTGCTCCATGAGCTCGAGGCGCGCGTTCGTTTCGTCGAGCGCCTGGCGCATGCGGGCGAGCTCGGCTTCGTCGGCCTGCACGATGGTGGGCTGCTTCGAGGAGTTGGCGATGCGGTCACCCAGGCGCTTGGTGAGCGGGCGGAAGATGAGCACGGCGGCGGTGCTGACGAAGAGCGCGATGGAAACGACCACCGGTGCGATGATCTCGGGAGGGGGTCCCTGCATGGTGTCTCCGGTGAAGTGCGCATCGCGGCGCCGCCTCGGCGCGGCCGTCTCCCTACGCGGGCGCCAAAGGGCGGTTTCAACTCAAGATGTGGACGGGGCCGCCCCGCGCAAGCGGAGCGGCCCCGGGTTTTCACCTCGCAGAGCGTCGGCCTACAGCCCCTGACGCACCACGTTCTCGGCCGCGGGGCCCTTGGGACCCTGCACCAGGTCGAACTCGACCTTCTCGCCCTCGGCCAGGGTCTTGAAACCCTGCATCTGGATCGCGGAGTGGTGTACGAAGCAGTCCTTGCCACCGGACTCAGGCGAGATGAAGCCAAAGCCCTTTGCATCGTTGAACCACTTCACGGTTCCTGTGGTACGCATGAGTTGTAACTCCTTCAGGTCGACGTCGGGGACGTTCGTCCGCCGGACTCTGCGGGCATCGAGCCCCCCGCGGCGGGCTTGACCGCACCCACCGGCATATCGCCGGCGCGGTCATGATACAAAAACAGACCCGGTCGTGAACAAGCGCCCGGGTCCTCGATCCTTCCAATCTTGGTCCTCCGGCGCGCCCCGAAAGCGGGGGGCTCGCATTTTCACTGCGCGCGAAATTACGTCCATTTGAAGGAAAATCAAGGGTCATGCATAGGTTGACCAGTCGCCGGACCCGGCATCGGCTGTAAATTGCGTCCGCCGTCACGCGGCATCTGGGCAGCGCTCACCTCCTGGCTGGAGCACGACATGCGGATCGGAGTCATCGGCGCGGGCGGCGTAGGGTTGTACTACGGTGCGGTACTGGCCCACGCGGGACACGAGGTGACCTTCCTCACGCGGGGCGCGTCCGCGGAGGCCATCCGTGAGCGGGGCGTTGCAGTCCGCTCGCCTGAGGAGAGCTTCAGCGCCCGGGCGACGGCGGTGACCGAGCCGGCGGGGCTGCGCGGCGCCGAGCTGGTGCTGGTGGCGGTCAAGGGCTACGCTCTGGGCGATGTCGCGGGCGCCGCCGCCCTGGCCGCGGCAGCCGGGGCGGTCGTGCTGCCGCTGCTCAACGGCGTGGAAGCCGCGGACCGGCTGATCGCAGCCGGCGTGCCGGCGGGCGCGGTGCTGGGCGGGGTCACGTACATCAGTGCGGCGCGCAGCGCACCCGGTGTGGTGGAGCGCCGCTCGTCGTTCCAGCGGGTGATCGTGGGCGAGCTGCCGGCCGGCAGCTCGGCCCGGGTGCGGGCGGTGGTGGAGGTGTTCGGCTCCGCGGGCGTGGATGCGACGGCGAGCGAGGACATCCGGGTGGAGCTCTGGCGCAAGCTCGCGTTCCTGGCCCCCATTTCCGCCGCCTGCGGCCTGGTGCGGGGCGACATGGCGGCCGTGCGAAAGCGGCCGCTGGCCGGCGCGCTGCTGCAGCGCCTCGTGGGCGAGACCGCCGCGGTGGCCCGGGCCCTGGGCGTGGCGCTGCCGGCAGGCGAGGAAGAGAAGGTCGTAGCGCAGATCGCCGCCCTGGCCGGACCGCTGCGGCCCAGCTTCCTGCTCGACCTGCTGGCGGGCGGCCCCAACGAGCTGGACCTCCTGAGCGGGGCCATCTCGCGCCTGGGCGCCGCCGC
>JADGQX010000302.1 GCA_017881445.1 Gemmatimonadota bacterium
GATCCCTCTCCCGGCACCGATCGCAACGAGCTGTTCGAGGAGTACAACACGAGGCTGACGGCCGTGGACCGGCTCTACTCCGAGCGTGACACGCATCGCCCGGGGTTCCACACCGACCGCGGCCGCATCTACATGAAGTACGGCGCACCCGACGAAAAGACGAGCTTCGAGCTGCAGAGCCGCCGCAACGTCGAGGTCTGGAAGTTCTCGCGCCAGCGCGGCTTGCGGTTCGTTTATCTTGATGAGACGGGCTTCGGTCACTACCGCCTGATCTATTCGACCGACCCGAACGAGCCCTCTCTCGCGGACTGGCAGGAGCGGCTCGACAACGACACCAACGCCATCCGAACGGTCCTACAGTAGCGCGCGACGCGCGCGTCGCGACGGGCCGAGCAGGAATCATTAACGGAGAGATCCATGATGAAGATGACACGGAAGCGTGGTCTGCTGGTCGCTCCCCTGGCGATGCTGGCCGTGGGTGCCCTGCTCGGCGGGTGCAGCAAGGACCCGGTCGCCGACGGCGCAGGCACTCCCATCGTCATCCAGACGTCCCGCTCGCTCATGAACGTCAAGGTCGGCGACAAGTTCTCCATGACCGGCCAGGTCCTCGACGTGCGCATGACGCCGCTCGTGACGACGATGACCGTCACCTCCAGCAATGCGGCGGCTGTGCCGATCGACAGCGTGGTCTTCAGCGTGCCGGTCTCGCAGACGGTGGTCTACATGCGGGGCGTCGGCACCAAGGCCGACTCGAGCACGGTCACCTGGACCAGCGGCTCCCTGACCTCCACCACCAAGGTGGTCGTCACACCCTGACCGGGCCTGCCAGCGTTGCACGGCGGCCCGGCCGCGCCCGTGGAGGGCGCGGCCGGGCCGCCGTGCATCCAGCCATCACACCATTATTCACCACGGAGATCATAGAGGGATGGGAGGGATCGGGACGGACGCAGGACCACGCGGCGCAAACCCATGCTTCAGTGACGGACGTTGAAGTTGATCTACAGCCCGATCGGCAGTCCTCAACTGACCTGTCCGGCTATGTCTTTGATGTTCAAATGAATACCTGTTTGATGACGCCGGCAAGGCTGTTAGATGTACCTCCGTGCCCTCTGTGGTGAATGAATTATGAAGGCGGGCGGCAACACCCCGGGTTTGCCTCCTACTTGTTCTTGCGGACCAGCAGCTCCCGGCTGCGCGTGGCTGCCTCGCCCGTGGCCAGGTCCTTCACCTGGATGGTGATGCGATAGCGCCCGGGCTTCAGGTCGCCCTTGACTCGCCTGACCGACTGCACCACTCCCTCCGCATTGGGTTCCGCCTCGCCCCGGAAGGCAATGCGGATGGAGCCACCGCCGATGCCGAGCAGGGCCCGGATGGCGTCGCGGTCCATGCCCTCGACGCGGATGCTGGTCTCGAAGCCGGCGCGGGGGCGCAGGTTGTAGATCTCGTAGAAAACCGCGAAGGAGCCCTCGGGAAACTGCCGCGGCGGGACGAGGGCGAGGCTCACGTCTCCGCGACGCCAGGCGCCGGAGCCCCGGGGCTCGGCCAGGACGATGTCACTGATCGCCAGCTTGCCCGTGTCGTAGGCGCGTACCGGAGCGCTGGCGGCATAGGCCTCGCCCGCGCCGCCGGCTGCGTCGCGCAGCACCAGCCGCTCGATGGCCGTGGCACTGGGCGTGGCGGGGAGCTGAGCCTCCACCCGGATGTAGTCGCCGCGCCCGAGGGCACGCTCCGAGTGCAATGCGTAGGTGGTGTCCAGGCGGGTCACGGTGCGGCGGGCGGTGTCCACCAGGATGAAGGACAGTCGCAGCAGGTAGGCGTCGGGCCGTTCCGGCACCGGGGTCAGCCGGTCGGCCGGCACGGCCAGCGCCGCCACCACGTCCGTGTTGCCGCCTTTGCCGCGGAAGGTGAACACGTCGTAGTAGAAGGGCAGCTTGGCATCGAACCGAGGGGCATCGGAGTCGGTGCGCAGCGCCACGGCCGTTCGCTCGCGCACCGTGCGGGCCACCGGTTCCGCAGCGGCCTGGAGCTCGGTCACGGAAGTGGCGGCGCCGCCCCGGGCCCCGGCCTCGTCCGAGCCGCCGGCGGCCCGCACCGCCATGCGGCCGAAGCTGGCGCCGGCCTGCACGTTCCGGATCCTGGCCAGCAGGGGTCCCAGCTCGGGATCGTAGGCGATCCGGTCCTCGAGGTACCGCAGCAGCGGCTCGGCATTGAAGTTGGCGCCGGTCGGGTCGGTGACCGCCAGCACGTTGTCCACCAGCCGGTAGCCGGGCGCGGCGTCGAACTGGATGAAGTGGTACGAGCGCGGGCCGCCGCCCGACGACTCGTAGACCCAGCTCACGTTCGGGCGCAGCTCGCTGCTCGCGGTGGTCACCACGTGGTCCGGCGGGCCGTGCCGCAGGTAGATCACGCCCCGGTCGTCGAAGGGCGCGGCGGCGTCGTAGGGCAGGAGCGTGTGCGCGGCGAGCGGGGGTGCGCCCCGGCTGGAGTCGCGGCGGTATTGCTGCTCCACCACCGCCAGCCGGCGGTAGTGGTTGGCCAGGCGCTCCGCCACCTCCACCCCCGCGACCGCCGCGCGCATTCCCCAGAAGTCCTTCAGCAGGGCCTTCCGTGCCGCCAGGTCGCCGCGCGTCCAGGCATCCCGCTCCTGGTCCGTGGCGATGTAGCGGACGTCCGCGAAGTAGCGGCTGGCGGTGAGCGAGTCCAGCCGGTCGATCCCGGCCATGTAGCTTCGCAGCCCCTCGGCCTCGTGTCCCGGGTCGCGCAGCAGGGCGGTGGCGCGGGCGTAGTCCCCCGCGGCGCCCGCGTCCGCGCCGGCGGCCACGTCCGCGGCGGCGCGCACGTCCCCCAGCTCGCGGTCGGCATCGGAGAGCGCCAGCACGAGCGCCGCCGGCGCGGCCGCGCCCTGCGCCTCGCGCATGCGGGCCAGGGCATCACGCGCGTCCACCAGCGCGTCCCGGTCGTGCGCCGCCGTGGCCTCGCGCACGAGCTCGATGGCGGCCCGGGCGAAGGCGGGATCCAGCTTCAGGGCCCGGCGCAGCTCGCGCCGGGCGTGGGAGGCGGGGTCGAGGCCCACGATCTGGGCCATGGACTGCGGCGTGACCACGGCGTTGAGCACGCCCCCGGGCGAGGGCAGGCGGACGCCCGGGCCGCCGGCCAGGGCCAGGGCGTAGCCGTAGCGGGCCCAGGCGTGGTCCGGATAGCGCGAGGTGGCGCGGTCGAACAGCTTGCGCGCGTTGGCCATGTCGCGCGGCTGTGCCGAGAGCTGGTGCGCCCGCAGCTGGGCGAAACCAGCGGCCAGCAGGGCGTCCGCCGTCGCGCGCTCGGCCTTGCGAGGCACCAGCGCGCGCAGCGCCGCGGTGTCGGTGCGGGTGGCCAGCGAGTCGACGTAGCCGCTCCAGTCGCTGCGCTGGGCGGCGGCGGCGCCCGGGCATGCCAGCACCGCCGCCAGCGCCAGGGCGCCCGCGGCGATGAGCATGGAGCGGCGCGTCAGCGCCCGGGCACCGACCCTACGATTCATCTGCCTCCCGGCGGTCCTTCAGTCCGCATGCAGGTACCCCTTCCGGCCCACCGACGTGCCGCATCGAGGCTGAGGCTGAGGCTGGGGCTGGGGCTCCGGGCGTTCCACGGTCCGCTGGCGTGGGGCGGTCAGCCGTTCGGCCGGAACGCCACCTTGACGGAGCTCTGGCCGCGCTTGTCCAGGGCGGTGGTGATGGCGGTCCGGTAGTCCACGAGGGGGTAGACGTGGGTGAGCATGCCCAGCTCGCCCAGGCCGTCGCGGTGCATGAGCTGGAGCGCGGCCTCGTAGATGTCCATGCGCCGGCCCTCGAAGGGCATGAGGCCGTAGGCGAAGACGCCGGAGATGGTGATCTGGCGGTACCATACCCGGGTCCAGTCGGCAGCGAGCTTCGCGGCGGAGCCCACCAGCACCAGGCGCCCGTTCTCCCGCACCAGCGCCAGCGCCTGCCCCAGTGAGCCTTCGGAGCCGACCGTGTCGTAGACCAGTGACGGCCCGCCCTCGATGAAGCGCGGGGCCAGCGTGGGCCGGTAGTCCCGGGCCTCGGGCAGCGACGCCGCCCAAGCGAAAGCTTCGTCGCGGCCGCCGAAGATCGGGCCCGCACCCGCCCGCTCCGCCATCTGCCGCTGGAATCCGTAGCGCGCGACCACGGCCACGGGGCCCGTCCACCCCGTGAGGCGCAGCGCCTTGACCAGCAGCACGCCGATGGTGCCCGCGCCGATGATCAGCACGGTGTCGTCCGGCGCGGGCGGGTTCAGCAGCACCGCCCGCAGGGTGGCGGCGAACGGGTCCGTGAGCACGGCCACGTCGTCGTTGAGCGAGCCCAGCGGGTGGAGCTGCGTGCGGTGCGCCAGGAAGGAGGGCGACCACCCGCCGCCCGTGGCGGGGGAGTAGCCGATCATGGGCCCCTTGCCCACGATACCCGCGTCGGTGCGGCGGCAGAGGCCGTACTCGCCCCGGGCGCAGGGGGCGCAGACCGGCTCCAGCCCCCGCTGCACGCAGGACAGCATGGGGTTCACGGCGACGCGGTCGCCCACCGTCCACTCGCCCGCGGCGCTGCCGGCTTCGATCACGCGGCCGATGTTCTCGTGACCGAAGGTGAAGGGGAAGGCGCCGAACGGCTCCAGCGTGAACGAGTCGTGGGCCGTCACCGCCGAGATGTCGCTGCCGCAAATGCCCGAGAGCGTGGTCTCGATGCGCAGCCACTCCGGCCCGGGCAGGGCGGGCGGTTCCACCTCGTCCAGCCGGATGCACCCGGACGGACCCACGGCCAGCGCCGGCCGGCGGCGCGCGGCATAGCGGATCCAGAGGTAGTTCACGGGCCGGTAATGGAATCGGATCGCGTGCATCGCTC
>JADGQX010000303.1 GCA_017881445.1 Gemmatimonadota bacterium
GCGGGCAGCAGCGTGCGGGCGATGGCGGCCAGCAGGAAGAGGCCGATGAACCAGGGCGCCTTCACCCGCACGCGGGGCGCGGCCGCCGGGGCACTTCCCGCGTCGGCCGTTAGCGAGCCCGCGGCCGCGGCCGCGCGCGAGCGGGCCCAGGCGGCCGCGGCGAACGTGAGCGGCACGATCCAGAGGGCGCGGGCGAGCTTGAGCACGGTCGCCCGCTGCAGTGCCTCGGGCCCGTACTGGGCGGCCGCGCCCACCACGGAGCTGGTGTCGTGGATGGCGATGGCGGCCCAGACCGCGAACTGTCCCTGCGTCAGCCCCAGCAGGTGGCCGATGGGCGGGAAAAGGTAGAGCGCGACGGCGTTGAGGACGAAGACCGTCGCCAGGGCGATCCCCATGGAGTCCTCGCGCGCGCCGATGGCGGGTCCCATGGCGGCGATGGCGCTCCCGCCGCAGATGCTGGTACCGGCGGTGATGAGCATCGAGGTCTCGCCGCGCACGCCGAGCCAGCGGCCGAGCAGGAGCCCGAGCGTGAGCGCCGTGGCAATGCCGGCCACCGTGTAGCCGACGCCGGCGGCGCCGGCGCGCAGCACGGCGGCGAGCGGCATGCCGAAGCCGAGTCCCACCACGCACGCCTGCAGCAGCAGCTTGGACCAGCGCGAGCTCTCCCGGGCGAAGGGGTTGCCCAGGGTCAGCGCCAGCACCAGGCCGGCGCCCAGGGCGAGGGCGGGCGTGACCCAGGGCAGCAGGCAGGCGGCGGCGAGCAGCAGGAACACCGGCTTCTTCATGAGCTCCGTTCGGACCGCCGCAGAGTGGAGGACCGGGCCCGGCTCGTACACCGCACGGCCGGAGATGTGCAAGGTCGAGGCGTGCCACCGACCAGGAATCGGGGTATGATACTGTTCGTTTTTCGCCGAGAACCCGAGAAGCCAGATGACGGAGCAACCCGAAAGCACCGAGAGCCGCGCCCCCGCCGCCGGCCTCGACTTCATACGCGCCATCGTCGCCGACGACCTGCGCACCGGCAAACACACGAGCATCGTCACCCGGTTCCCGCCGGAGCCGAACGGCTTCCTGCATATCGGGCACACGAAGGCCATCACGCTCAACTTCGGCATTGCCCGCGAAACCGGCGGACGCTGCCATCTCCGCTTCGACGACACGAACCCGGAGACGGAAGACGTCGCCTACGTCGAGGCCATCATCAACGACATCAGGTGGCTGGGAGCGGAGTTCGGGGAGCACGCCTACTTCGCCTCGGACTACTTCGACACCATGTACAAGTGCGCGGAGCACCTGGTCCGCGGCGGCAACGCCTACGTGGATTCGCTGGACGAGGAGGAGATCCGCGAGTACAGGGGCACGGTCACCGAGCCGGGGCGCGACAGCCCCTACCGGGACCGGTCCGTGGAGGAGAACCTGGACCTCTTTCGCCGCATGCGCGCCGGGGAGTTCCCGGATGGCGCGCACGTGCTGCGCGGCCGCATCGACATGGCGTCGCCCAACATGCTGCTGCGGGACCCGATCCTCTACCGCATCCGCCACGCCAGCCACTACCGCGCCGGCGACGCCTGGTGCATCTACCCGCTCTACGACTACGCCCACCCGATCGAGGATGCCATCGAGGGCGTGACGCACTCGCTCTGCTCGCTGGAGTTCGAGACCAACCGCCCCCTCTACGACTGGGTGGTGGAAAACGTCCCGCTGGAGGGCAAGCCACGGCAGATCGAGTTCGCCCGCCTGAACCTCGACTACACCGTGATGAGCAAGCGCAAGCTGCTGCAGCTGGTGAAGGAGGGCTCCGTCAGCGGCTGGGACGACCCGCGCATGCCCACCGTGGCCGGCCTGCGCCGGCGGGGCGTGACGGCCGAGGCGATCCGCGCTTTCAACGACATGCTCGGCATCGCCAAGACCGACATCCGCGTGGACATGGGCAAGCTGGAGTATGCCATCCGCGACGACCTGAACCCGCGCGCGCGGCGGGTGCTGTGCGTGCTGCGGCCGCTCCCCGTTCAATTGACTAACGTGCCGGACGGGGCGACGGAATGGCTGGATGCGCCCTTCTTCCCCCACGACGTCCGGGAGGCCGCCGGGCCGGGCGTCACCGGGCTGGACGCCACCCGCAAGCTGCCGCTGACCCGCCGCATCCTCATCGAGCGCGACGACTTCCAGCTGACGCCCCCGCGCGGCTACCACCGCCTCTCGCCCGGCGTCATCGTCCGGCTGCGCCACGGGCCGCTCATCCGCTGCGACGACGTGCTGAGGAACGCGGCCGGCGACGTGGTCGAGCTGCGCTGCAGCGTGCAACCGGACGACGGGGCGAGCGGGGCGAGCGGGGCGAGCGCCCCCAAGGTCAAAGGCACCATCCACTGGGTGTCCGAGACCCACGCGCTTCCCTGCGAGGTCCGGCTCTACGACCGGCTCTTCCTGGTTCCGGACCCGGATGCGGGGACGGACGGGGCGACCGGCTTCAAGGCGCACCTGAACCCGGCCTCGCTCGAGGTCGTGACCGGCGCCCGCATCGAGCCCGCCGTCGCCGACGACCCGCCCGGCAGCCGCTACCAGTTCGAGCGCCTGGGCTTCTTCTGCAGTGACAGCGTGGATTCCGCGCCCGGTCACCTGGTCTTCAACCGCACGGTCACGCTGCGGGAGGCGCGAGCGCGCAAGGCCGAAGGGGCGATAGGGCGAGGGGGCGATGGGGCGAACCGGGCGACGAGGCCGCCTCGGGATGCTGCGCCATCTTCCGGCGGCGCGGGCCGCGGTGTGGCCGCATCGCCGGTGGAGATCGCCAGGCGCGACCCGGCGACGGCCGCGCTGCTCGCGGACACCGTGGCGGAGGGCGCCGCCGAGGCGACGGCCGCCAACCTGATCGTGAACGAGCTGCCGCGCGAGCTGGGCGGCCGGGGCGTGGCCGAGCTGCCTTTCGGCGCCCGCGAGCTGGCGGAGCTGGTCACGCTACTGGACCAGGGCGTGATCTCGAGCACGGGCGCGCGGGAAGTGCTGTCGGAGCTGGCGGCCAGCGGTGGCTCCCCCGGCGCCATCGTGCAGGCGCGCGGACTGCGGCAGGTCAGCGACGAGCACGCGCTCCGGCCGATCGTCGAGGCGGTCATCGGGGAGAACCCGGCCAAAGCGGACGAATACCGGGGCGGGAGGAGCGGCCTGCTCGGGTTCTTCGTGGGACAGGTGATGCGCAAGTCGAACGGCAAGGCCAATCCGGAAGTGGTCGCGCGTCTCGTGCAGAATCGATTGGGATAGCAAAACGACCGCAAGCGCAAGCGGGCACGTTCACGTTCACGATCGTGCACGTGAACGCATGCGCATGCGCTTGCGGCAGGTGAGAGAGAGCCATGACCGTTCGGACCCGTATCGCGCCCAGCCCCACAGGCGATCCGCACGTGGGCACCGCGTACGTCGCGCTGTTCAACTACTGCTTCGCCAGGCAGAACGGCGGCGAGTTCATCCTGCGCATCGAGGACACGGACCGGGAGCGGAGCACGCCCGAGTCGGAGCGCATGATCCTGGACGCGCTGCGCTGGCTGGGGCTGCAGTGGGACGAGGGTCCGGACGTGGGCGGGCCGTACGGCCCCTACCGCCAGTCGGAGCGCGGTGCGATCTACCGCCAGCACGTGGACGAGCTGCTGGCGAAGGGGCACGCGTTCCGCTGCTTCTGCTCCACCGAGCGGCTGGACGCGCTGCGGCTGGAGCAGCGGGCGAAGAACCTGCCGCTGGGCTACGACGGCCATTGCCTGGCGCTGTCGCCGGAGGAATCCGAGCGGATGGCGGCGGACGGCGTCGCCTACGTGGTGCGCATGAAGGTGCCGCGGGCGGGGCAGTGCCTGGTGAAGGACCTGCTGCGGGGCGACATCGTGTTCGAGTGGTCCCAGGTCGACATGCAGGTCCTGCTCAAGGCCGACGGCATGCCCACCTACCACCTGGCCAACGTGGTGGACGACCACCTGATGGGCATCACGCACATCCTGCGGGGCGAGGAGTGGATCCCCTCGGCGCCCAAGCACCTGCTGCTGTATGGGTATTTCGGCTGGGACGCGCCCCAGCTCTGCCACCTGCCGCTGCTGCGCAACCCGGACCGCAGCAAGCTGAGCAAGCGGAAGAACCCGACCAGCATCCTGTTCTACGAGCGCATGGGCTACCTGCCCGAGGCCATGCTCAATTACCTCGGTCTGATGGCGTGGTCCTTCCCGGACGAGCGGGACAAGTTCACGCTGCAGGAGATGGTGGCCGAGTTCGACCTCGAGCGCATCTCGCTGGGCGGTCCGGTGTTCGACCTGACCAAGCTCAACTGGCTGAACGGCCGCTGGATCCGCGAGAGCCTGGACATCCAGCAATACGCCGAGCGCGTGCGGCAGTGGGCGCTGAACTCCGAGTACCTGATGGCGATCGCGCCGCTCACCCAGCAGCGCGTGGAGCGGCTGAGCGACCTGGGGCCACTCACGCTCTTCTTCTTCAGCGGTTACGTGAATCCGTCGCCCGAGGCGCTGGTCGGGGGCAAGCTGGACGCGGACGCCGTGCGTCGGGTGCTGGACGCGCTGACCCGGCGCTTCGACGCACTCGTGGCCTGGAACCGCGACGCCATCGACGCCGTGGTGCGGGCGGTCGCGGCCGAGCTTGGACTCAAGCTGAAGGACATGCTCAAGCCGGTCTACGTCACCATCACCGGCAACCCGTCCGGCGTCCCGCTCTTCGATGCCATGGCGATCCTGGGCAAGGATCTGTGCCGCGCGCGCCTGCGGCAGGCGCGGGCGGCACTGGGGGAGGCGGAGGAGGAGGAGGAGCCGGAGACCGAGGTGGCGGCGGGCTGACGCCGCCGCAGTCAGGCGACGATGCCCCTTCGCGTCACCCACGTT
>JADGQX010000304.1 GCA_017881445.1 Gemmatimonadota bacterium
CTGTTCGTGGTGGTGCCGCCCAGGCTGATCGGCAAGGCCATTGACGCCCTTTCCCGGCCCGGTGCCGGGCTGCGCGTGGTGACCATGTACGCGGGGCTGAGCGTGGCGGCGGCGCTGCTGGCGGGGGTGGGGCGGTTCGCCATGCGCCAGGTGCTGAACGGCCTGTCGCGCAAGGTGGAGACGGACCTGCGCAACCGTGTGTTCCAGCACCTGTTGGCGCTGGACGCGTCCTTCTTCGCGCGGACGCGGACGGGCGACCTCATGAGCCGGGTGACGAACGACAGCCAGGCGGTGCGCATGGCGTCGGGCCCGGCGGTCATGTACCTGGCCAACACGGTGGTGAGCACGATCCTGTCCCTGGTGCTGATGCTGGGCATCAGCACGCACCTGACGCTGTTGTCCGTCATCCCCATGTTGTTCCTTCCGCCGACGATGATCTACTTCGGCGGGCGGATCCACCACCAGTCCCTGGCGGTGCAGGACCACCTGGGCGTGCTGCAGACGCTGGTGCAGGAGAACCTGGCGGGCGGGCGTATCGTGCGCGCCTACCGGCAGGAGCGGGCGCAGGAGGGGGAGTTCGAGGAGCTGAACGCCGGCTATTTCGGCAAGAACATGGCGCTGGCGCGGACCGCGGGCATCTTCAATCCGAGCCTGACGTTCCTGGCGGGGCTGGGGGCGGTGATCGTGCTGGGCGTCGGCGGCCGGGAGGTGGCGGCGGGGCGGGTGACGGTGGGCGACTTCGTCGCCTTCGGGCTCTACCTCACCAACCTGACCTGGCCCATGATCGCCCTGGGTTGGGTCATCAACCTGTTCCAGCGCGGCGCCGCGGCCATGGAGCGGCTGAACCTCATACTGCAGGCGGAGCCGGCGGTGCGGGAGGCGACGTCGCCCCGGGCGCTGCCGGCGATCGCCGGGGCCATCGAGTTCCGCGACGTCGGCTTCCGCTACCCGGCGAGCGAGCGGGAGGTGCTGCACCACCTGTCCTTCCGCATCGAGGCCGGCGAGTCGGTGGCGCTGGTGGGCCCCACCGGCTCGGGCAAGTCCACGGTCGTGGCGCTGCTGACGCGTCTTTACGACCCCACCGCGGGCGTCGTACTGTTGGATGGCGTACCGCTGCCGGAGCTCTCGCTGCACCAGCTGCGCGCCGCCATGGGCGTGGTCGGCCAGGACGCCTTCGTTTTCTCGGAGACCATCGAGGAGAACATCGCCCTGGGCCTGCCCGCGGGCGATGGCCGCGAGGCCACGGTCCGCCGCGCCGCCCGCATCGCGCAGCTGGACGACTCCATCGCCGAGTTCCCCGCCGGCTACCAGACGCGACTGGGCGAGCGCGGCGTGAACCTCTCCGGCGGGCAGCGGCAGCGGACCACGCTGGCGCGGGCCATCGCCCGCGATCCGCGCATCCTGGTACTGGACGACGCCCTGAGCGCGGTAGATACTCACACCGAGACGCGGATCCTGGAAGGGCTGAAGCGAGTACTGGAAGGACGCACCTCCATCATCGTCAGCCATCGCGTGACCGCCGTCATGAACGCCGACCTCATCCTCGTCCTCGACAACGGCACCGTCGCGGAACGGGGCACGCACGCCGAGCTGGTCTCGCGCAGGGGAATCTACGCCACGCTGTTGCGGCGCCAGCTGCTGGAAGAGGGCCTGGACGAAGGCGCGGAAGCGGCAGGGGCCGGGCTGGGAGGGGACCGCTAGCATGGGCACGACCGTCCAGACCCACACCATCCTCCTGGTGGAGGACGATGCAGTGCTGCGGGAGGCGTTCCGCCTGTTCCTGGAGGATGTGGGCTACCGCGTGGTCGAGGCCGGTACCGCCGCCGAGGCGCTGCGCGCCGTGGCGGAAACGCCGCCCGCGCTGGTGTTGCTCGACCTGGGACTGCCGGACCGCCCCGGGCTCGACATCGCCCGCGAGATGAAGCGGAAGCCCGCCACCCGCGCGACCCCCGTCTTCGCCCTCACCGGCCGTGTGGGCGCGGACGAGCGCCGCGCCTGCCTCGAGGCCGGTTGCGCCCTGTACCTGGCCAAGCCGGTCGAGCCCCGCCAGCTGTTGCGCCGCATCACGGAAGCACTCGGTTAGACACGGCACGTCGCTCGCGGACCGTCGGCCCCTCACGCCCGCGGGAGTAGTGCACCCTCGCGCCAGATGTGGTGCGGCCGCAGCGGCTGCGGGTGCGGCGTTTCGCCCGCCCGTGGCGTCCGGCCGCCAAGAAATGCCGCTCGCCGGGGCGTCCGCGCCCCCTCTGCCGCCACGCCCTCACCGGCACGGATCTGGCCCTCGACGCGGCCAGTCACACGCGCGCACGCCCGGCGAGATGCCGCCCGGCCGACTCGCGCCCGTTCCCCCCGACCGCAATCATGAGCCTGAAATCGCCAACGGAGGTCGTCACCGAGGCCGGGGCGCCCGGCGCGTCCACGGCCGAAGGAGCGGGTCCGGAGCGGTCGCGGCAGGCGCCCGCCGCGCCCAGCGCCCGACCCGGATTGGAGGCCGCCGTCGCCATCGCGATCTGCTTCGGCGCGGCCGCCGCGATCCTGGAGCTGGGCGTCCTCGCCTACCGCAAGCTGGTGGAGCACCAGTTCGTGCTGGTGAATCTCCACGCCATCTGGCTGGTGCCGCTCTCCTACATGCTGCTGCTGGCGCCGCTGGGCGTGGTCATCGGCATCGCGGCGCGCTGGCTGCCGGCACGCGCGGCCGGGTGGGTCGCTGTCTTCCTCCCCGCCCTGGTCGCGACCGGCAGCGTGCTCTTCCTCTGGTATCCCGCGCTGCACCCGGCCGCGATCGGGCTGCTGGCGCTGGGCGCGGCCACCCAGTGCGCGCGCACGCTCGTCCCGCGCCTGCCGGCGGTCGGCCGGCTGGCCCCGCGCGCAGTCGGCGCACTCACGGTGGCGCTGCTGCTGGCGTTCGGCGGCGTCAGTGCCTGGTACGTCCGGGTCGAGCGGCAGGCGGCCTCACTGATGGGCCCGGCCACCGCGGGCGCGCCCAACATCATCCTGATCGTGCTCGACACCGTGCACGCCCTGGAGCTGGGCCTGTACGGCGAGACCCTGCCCACGACGCCCTTCATCGACCGCTATGCCCGCGGCGGCGTGGTGTTCGATGCCGCCTTCTCCGCCGCGCCGTGGACGCTGGCATCGCACGCCAGCATGTTCACGGGCCGCTACCCGCACGAGCTGAGCGCCGGCTGGTCGGCACCGCTCGACGACCGCTGGCCCACGCTGGCCGAGCGGCTGCGCGCCCACGGCTACCGCACGGGCGGGTTCGTGGCCAACGTCGAGTTCACCGGTGTGGAGACGGGGCTCTCCCGTGGGTTCGTGCACTATGACGACGTGCACGAGTCGGCCGCGTGGGTGCTCCTCAGCTCCTCGCTGGGCCGGTTCATCGGCAACAACCCCCGCCTGCGCAAGCTGGCCGGCTGGCACGACGTCCTCGACCGGAAGCACGCCTCGGCGGTGGACGGCGAGGTCCTCGCCTGGGTCGATCAGGGGGGGAGCGGCCCGGTCTTCCTCTTCCTGAACTACCTGGACGCGCACGAGCCCTACGTGCCGTCGGCGAAGTACTGGGACGCGTTCTCCGGGGGGCTGAAGCGGCGCCAGGACCTGATTCGCTTTCCCAACGCCCGCCGGGGCGAGCGCGCCTTCAAGGCTTCCATGACCCCGGCGCAGGTGGAAGCCGAGCGCCGGGCGCACCTGGCATCGCTGGCGGAGCTGGATGCCGGCGTGGGACGGCTGCTGGACGGACTCCGCCGCCGCGGCCTGCTCGACAATGCGGTGGTGGTGATCACTGCAGACCACGGCGAGCAGTTCGGCGAGCACCACCTGTTCAGCCACGGCAACAGCCTGTACAGCCAGCTGTTGCACGTGCCGCTGGTGGTGGTGGCGCCGGGGCGCGTCCCGGCCGGGCTGCGCGCGGCCACCCCCGTCAGCCTGCGGGACCTGGGCGCCACCATCCTGGAGCTGGCGGGCATCCGCGACCCGGCCTTCCCCGGCGCCTCGCTGGCGCGTGCCTGGACATCGCCCGGCGCGCCCGCCGCGGCGGCGTCCCCCGTGGTGGCGGAAGTGGAGCCGGCACCGCGCGAGGCGTTGCGCTACCCGGCGGCCAAGGGGCCCATGCGCTCCGTCGTGTTGGGACGCTACCAGTACATCCGGCGCCGGAACGGACCGGAGGAGCTGTATGACTACACGGCGGACCGCGCCGAGGCCGACGACCGGGTGCACGACCCGTCCCTGACGCCGGTCATCGACCGGGCGCGGCTGGTGCTCGATTCCCTGGGCGCATGGGGCGCCAATGACGCGCGGCACTGAGCCGCCGGGGCCCGGGAGCGCAAGGACCGCCACGCGTGAGGCCGTTTCCCGCGAGGCACGGTCCGGAAGGAGTACTGCGGATCCACCCGCTCCGCGGCGCCACCCCGCGCAGGGCGGCCCCGGCGCAGCTCTGGTGCGCGTGGCGCTCGTCCTGGCCGCCGCGCTTCTGGTCGCGACGGGAGCCGCCCTCACCGACTTCAGCCAACCGCTGGTTTCCACGGCCTCGCCCATCCTGGCCCAGGGTGCGGTGGCGCTGGCGCTGGTGCTGCTGGCGGCGGCGTGGGCCGGCCCCTGGCGGCCCGCGGCCGGGTTGTTCGCCCTGCTGGTGACGGGGCAGGCCGCCTATCTGCAGCTAGTGGATTCCCCGCGCTACGCCGCCTACCCGCACGTGCTGCCGCTGCCCGCCCTGCTGGGGGCGAGCGCGCTGCCCTTCGCGCTGGTGCTGCTGCAGGCGGCCGCCTGTGCCTGGCTGGGCCGCGCCTGGTGGCGGCCCGCGCTGCGGGCCGCCCGCGGGCGCTCGGCCATGGCCCGCCTGGCGC
>JADGQX010000305.1 GCA_017881445.1 Gemmatimonadota bacterium
ATGCCCCGTGCCCCGCCAGAATGCCTCGGACCCCCCCCGGATGGCGCCGTTTCGCAGTTCTCCGCGCGCTCTGCGCCTCCGCGTGCCCCATCCGTTCTCCGCGCGCTTCTGCGCACTGGCGGCGAATCACCAGGCCAGAAACGGGAGCGCTACTCTTCGGTCGGTAGGATCAGTCGTCGCAACCAGCCATCGACGGCCCGGCTCTTCTCGCGGTTGATGAGGGTTGCCAGGTGTCGGATGAGGCGTTCGGCGCGGTCAATCGCGATGATCTGGTCTGTCTCCACCCAGTGTGGCACGGCCGTCCAGGTGGCGTCAGCGATTCGCAGATCTTCCGGAACCAGACCCGGCCGCCACTGAAACGTCTTGCGATAAGTCGTGGTGATCGGGCAGACGATGACCGTCTCGAACTTTGAACGGTTGAGACCGTCGGTCGATACGACCAGGCATGGGCGGATGCCCTCCCGCTCATGGCCTTTTCTCGGATCGAGATCGACCTCCCAGATCTCCCCGCGAAGGGCCATCGGCGCCTCACCTCCACGGGGACGTGCCCGATACGGACTCACGGTTACTTCTTTCCGGCGTAGGCGCCGAGCCACGCCTCACGCTCTGCCCTGACGGATTCGCGCTCCTCAGGCGCAAGGCTCTCCCACGCATGATCGAACATCGCCTGCAACTGCGTCTCTTCGTCACGAGCGCGCTCTCGCTCGAGAAGCTGCCGGATATACGCAGGCTTCTTGCGGCTCCCGCCTGCGCGCTCCTCCACCCAGGAATCCAACTCCCTGGGGAGACGCAGGTTGATCTGAGATTCCTTCGTTGCCATCGTGCACTCTCGCTCAAAGGTAGCGGTTTGCGATGCGCTCGCTAGCATGAAGATAGCAACCCGTGCGCCACCAAGCAAGCCGGCGAGCGCAGGGCGAACGCGAAATGCCGAAATCCTCGTTGTGCCTGACCGCCCGCGCCGCCCTCTGCGACCTCCGCGCCTCTGCGTGATAACAAGACAGAAAGATGCCCCGTGCCCCGCCAGTATGCCTCGGATCCCCCGCCGGATGGCGCCGTTTCGCAGTTCTCCGCGCACTCGGCGCCTCCGCGTGTCCCATCCGTTCTCTGCGCGCTTCTGCGCAAAATGTAGCCTCCGCGCGCCCTGCCCGGTCCACACCTCCGCGTACCGAACACGCGTGCCAATATGCACTTATGGTTGGGCAGCTATCCCGGCATGTGGTTTGCACCTCTCCCCCTACGAACGCATCTACCCGTTGCCGCCGCGGCTCCGAAGGAGTCTCGCATGGCTCTGGCACTGATCGGCCTCATCCTGTTCCTCCTCGCCCCCTTCGGCATCGGGCTCATGCTGGCTGCGCTGCGCCTGCACGAGGAGCAGCTCTCCCTGCCCAACCTCCCCGCGTCTTCCGGCTCGCGCTTCCGCCCGCACGGGGCGCCGCAGCGTCGCCCGCGTCGCAAGCTGCGGCCGGCGGCCTGATCTGCCAGGCAGAAGGCGACGGCCCTTCCCGGGTCCCTAGCCCTGACGCGAGTTGCATCCTGCTGTTAGCCCGTCCGTCGAATCCTGCGCAGAACCAGCCAGTCCGCAGCCCGGTCCACGCATAGTATGTCGTGGTTGACGTCGGGCGGACACGTGCATACATTTGTGCTAACCCGCAGTGGAGGTCACGCCATGCCATACACCGGTCGCGCCACCCGGACGGGGAACTCCAAGGGATTCCGCTTCGAGAGCGCCCTGTTCTCGTCGCATCCGGAGTTCGCCTCCGGCGAGCTCGAGGCGGACGTGATCGCGCCGGGTCGCCTCCTCGTGCGCGCCCGGGTCGAAGCGGAGCAGCCGGAGACGGATCCGGTCCTGGACGCGTACCTCGCGTTTCTGGGTAACCAGATGGCTGCGCATCCGGAGTTGCTCCGGCCCCTTACCGACGATCACATCGCGGGCCTCGACGAACTGCTTGCCGGCGTTGAGTACGACCTGGACGAGCGTCTGGACGCGGACTTCGAGTTGCCATAAATGCCGACGTCCCGGCCGCGCCCTCTCGTCGTGAACGGCTACCACCTCCTGGTGTGGACGGATTTCGCGTCCCGGTGGCGGGGTCTGCGCGCCGAGGTTGAACGGCTGCGCGAGCGGGACCCGGACGGATACCGCAAGACGCCTGCGGCCAGGCTCCTTAAAGCCCTTCGGGACGCAACGCTGCGGGACATTCCGCAGGATCCGGGAGCGGAACGCTACCGGCAGGGCAGAACCGTCGGGGATGGCTACAAGCACTGGCGACGTGACAAGTTCTTCCAGCGTTTCCGCCTGTTCTTTCGTTATTCCAGCGACCCTGCGATCATCGCGTACGCGTGGCTCAACGACGAGGGCACGCTGCGAAAGCGGGGTGCTCGCACAGATCCGTACGTCGTGTTCCGCGCGATGCTGGAACGCGGGCGGCCTCCGGACGACTGGAACGCGCTCGTCCGTGCCTGTCTCGCATGGACCGACGCGGACGTGGAGGAGCCGCCCGCGCCTGGATAACGACCGCGCCGTTCTCCGCGCCCTCCGCGCCTCCGCGTGACCCCATAATGAAAAAGATGGAATGCCTGCCCTGCCCGGCATCCCTCGGTTTCTCCGGCTCCTGGAGGACGCCCCCATGAAGTCCTCCGCGTGCTCCGCGCCTCCGCGTGAGCTGCAGTTGCTCCGCCCCATCATGGCGCCCTAAATTCTCTCCCCTTCGCGCGATCCGTTCCGAAAGGCCGATAATGCTGGTAGTGATGAGCCACGACGCGGCGGAAGCCGATGTCCGCCGCGTGGTCGAGGTAATCGAGTCCATGGGGTACGAGGCGCGCCCCATGCCCGGCAAGCAGCGCACGGCCGTCGGCCTGGTCGGCAACGACGGCAAGGTGGACAGCAGCCGCCTGGAGGGGCTGCCCGGCGTGCTGCACGTCATCCACGTCACCGAGCCCTACAAGCAGGTCTCGCGCGAGTGGCGCCCGGAGAGCACGGTCATCGAGCTGGAGAACGGGACGAAGATCGGCGGGCCGGAGGTCGTGCTCATGGCGGGCCCCTGCTCGGTGGAGAGCGAGGCCCAGATCCTGGAGATCGCCCGCATCCTGCGCGCCGCCGGCGCGACCGTGCTGCGGGGCGGCGCCTACAAGCCGCGGACGTCACCCTATTCCTGGCAGGGCTTGGGGTTGGCGGGGCTGAAGCTGCTGGCGCAGGCCCGGGCCGAGACCGGGCTGGCCGTGGTCACGGAGGCGCTCGAGCCCGACACCGTGGACCCCGTCGCCGAGTACGCGGACATCATCCAGATCGGTGCCCGCAACATGCAGAACTACCCGCTGCTGCGCCGCGCCGGCAGGGCGGGGAAGCCGGTCCTGCTCAAGCGCGGCCTGGCCGCCACCATCGACGAGCTGCTCCTCTCCGCCGAGTACATCCTGGCCGAGGGCAACGGCCAGGTCATCCTCTGCGAGCGCGGCATCCGCGGCTTCGACGACCACACCCGCAACGTGCTGGACCTGACCGCCATCCCGGTCGTGCACCACCTCTCGCACCTGCCCATCATCGCCGACCCCTCCCACGGCACGGGCGTGCGCGCCAAGGTCACACCCATGGCCCGTGCCGCCGTCGCCGCCGGCGCCGACGGCCTCATCGTCGAGGTGCACCACGACCCGGACCACGCCCTCAGCGACGGCGGCCAGTCGCTCTGGCCCGACCAGTTCCGCGAGCTGGTCGAGCAGGTGGACGGCATCGCCCGGGCCATCGGCCGCACCCTCGCGCCCGCCTTGCCCCACTGAGCGGGCGCTGGAGATGTCGGGGCAGATGACGGCCGCCCCGACGCGCTGCTGGGGCGCGTAGGTTCTTGGCCCTGCCAAGATTCAGAGCCGGCGTGCCGCAGAGTAGGGATCAAGGTGCGCTGCCCGCTCTGCCAGGCTCGGGTCTAGCTCGCCGAGCCTCGAGATCACGTGAGATGGATCAGCCCGTAGCAGGTACAGCAGCCGGAAGGTCGAAGGCGCCAGGCTTTTCTCTCCTCGCTTGACCTTTGAGATATACCCGGCCGAGACACCGAGCACGCGTTCGACGTCATTCTGCCGAAGCCCGTGCTCGTAGTGCAGCGCTTCCAGGATCCCGGCGATTTCGTGTTGCCGCAGCCCATCGTTAAGTCTGATCACGCGGAGGCGCCGAGCATGCGGAAGGCGCCGGGCCGCACCCGCGAGCACCAACGGCACCGGTCGGGCAAGGATTTTCTTCTTAAGGGGTATTCCCTTCGTGCCACCTGACGATGTGGGGTGTGCGCGTGCCACTTCGTGGCCGCTGGGGCGGTGAGAACTAGGCCGGCAGTTGCCGACTGGGCCCGGCGGGAACCGATTCGCGTACGGGCGCTCCCTGGAGGTGGAGGACCTCGCCGTTGTCCAGGAATAGCGCGATCGAGACGCTCTTCTTCTCGCCCTTCTTCTGCGGGATCGGCGTGACGGCAGTGCGCATGATCCGATGACCCACGGCGTTCTCGATCTCGCTCAGAACCGAGGCGTCACGCATAGCGAGGCTGGAGGCCAGCTTGTATCGGAGAACGCTTCGCGCTTCCTCGGAGAGAGCGGCGATGCGCGTGGCGTCCTGCAACAGCCGACGCTCGACCGTCGCGAGGCGAACGAAGGAGACCACCGACTCCGGTAGGCGCCCCTCCGGGTGCGCGGGCAGGGGGAAGTAGTCCATTCTCGTGCCGCGTCGCACGTCTCCGAGCCTAAGCTCAGTGTAGAGTTCCTCCGGCCACTGGCGCCGGAGATCCTCATAGCTCAAGACGGGAGCGACAACGGCGTAACGGTCCAGATCGACGCGCCCCCCGATCAGGCGCTCAACCT
>JADGQX010000306.1 GCA_017881445.1 Gemmatimonadota bacterium
GAGCTGGCCCGGCTCTGAGGCGCGCCCGCCAGCCGGCCGAGCGCGCGCACCAGCGCCCCGCCCGCGCCCAGTCCCAGCACCGCCGCCAGGTACGCCGGCGGCGCCGTCGGCCGGAGCCCGGCGGCCAGCGGGATCAGCGCCAGCCCCAGCAGCTGCAGCGCCAGCACCAGCGGCGCCGTGCGCCGCCGCAGCAGCATCCCCGAGGGCAGGAACAGCAGGAAGAGGAAGAGCATGTCCACCGCGTACTCCGCCGCCGGCCGCAGGACCGGGTACATGATCACCGCCCAGCTGCGGGCCAGCCCGTAGCCCAGCCCGCAGCGACCCCGGCCATCCACGCCGAGGCAGTAGCCACTCCCCTGCCGGCGCAGCTCGATGAGCGACGGCACCGCGGCGGCGCCTGCGGTCGTCGCACGCGGCGCCAGGCCCCACAGGTGCAGCTCGGGCTCGTCCAGGCGCACCGCGGCCGAGGTGGTACGGTAGCGGAAGACGACGTCGTCGCCCTCCAGCGCCACCAGCAGCAGCTCCCGGTTGCCCGCGTCGTAGAGGCCGAAGACCGGCTCGAGGTCCGGCGGACCGGGAGCCCGCACCACGCTCAGTCGCAACGCAGCGCCCCCCAGCCAGAGCGAGCGCACCCCCGCGCCATCCCGGATGCGCCGCCGCAGCAGCGGCAGCCCCCCCAGCTCCGCCGACCGGACCTCACCTCCGAACCAGATCGGGTGCGACGCCTCCGTGTGCCACGCCGGAGCATACGGCCCCGCGGGGAACGCCGGGCGCAGCAGGACCGCCCCCAGGGCCAGGCCCAGCAGCGTCGCCAGCGGCAGCGCCAGGGAAAGCAGCGCCGCCCGCCGGCGCGTCCACGCCAGCAGCGCCGGCGCGCGCTGCAGCAGCAGCACGCCGCAGGCGGTGCCCAGCGTGTTGGTCATCACGTCGCCCAGACTCGAGTCCCGACCCGGCACGTAGAGCTGCGCCAGCTCCACCGCCACCGTCAGCGCGAACCCGATCGGCACCGCCCGCACCAGCCCCAGCCCCGCGTACGCCAGCGCCACCCCCAGCGGCATGAACAGCGCGACGTTGAGCAGCGCGTCGGCGATGCCCCGCGCGCCGCAGACCAGGCACGCCGACGCCGGCTCCGACTGCCCGTGCGTCGGGAAGAGTGTGAGCGACAGGATGAACACGACGGCGGCGGCGATGGCCCAGCCCGCCCGGCGACTCTTTTCCACGGCACCTGTGGTGTGGTTGGTGTCGCACCCCCGCGACAGTCCGGCGTGGCGCCGATGCGGCGCCCTGGGCGCAACACGTTGCTTTACATACGCTTACGTCATGAGAACGAACGGAGGAGCCGGAGGGGGGAGGCCGGAGCCACGCTTGCGTTCCGCTACCATCGTCATGAAAACCGTGCCGCTCCATCCGACCGCGTCGGGGCGCGCGCCCCGCGGCGCGCAGGTGCACCACTTCACGGTGGACGTGGAAGAGTACTTCCACGCCTCCGCCCTGGCGTCGGTGGCCCCCATGCCGGTCTGGGACCGGCTGGAGAGCCGGGTCGTGGCCAGCACCATGTCGCTGGTGGAGCTGCTGGCGGAGCGCGGGACGCAGGGCACCTTCTTCGTGCTGGGCTGGGTGGCCGAGCGGAACCCGGGACTGGTGCGGGCTCTGGCGGCGCAGGGGCACGAAGTGGCGTCGCACGGCTGGGACCACCGGCTGATCACGGACAGCAAGCCGGCGGAGTTCCGGGAATCGGTGCGGCGCTCGAAGGCCGTGCTGGAGTCGCTGGCGGGGCGGGCGGTGCTGGGGTTCCGGGCGCCGAGCTTCTCCATCGTGCGGGGGCAGGAGTGGGCGCTGGACGTGCTGCTGGAGGAAGGCTACCGCTACGACTCGAGCCTGTTCCCGGTGCGCCGGCGCGGGTACGGCTACGCGGGCGGCGCCTGGCAGCCACACTGGCTGGAGCGTCCGGCGGGTCGGCTCTTCGAGGTGCCGCCGGCGACGCTGCGGGGTCTGGGCGCGAGCCTGCCGGCGGGCGGCGGCGCGTATTTCCGGCTGCTGCCCTACGGCCTGGTCCGCTCGGCGCTGCTGCAGCACGAGCGGCGAGGCGCGCCCGGCACGTTCTACATCCACCCGTGGGAGGTGGACGAAGCCCAGCCCCGGCTGGGCGTTTCCCGCCTCACCCGCGTACGCCACTACGGCGGCCTCGAGCGCACCCGCCCGCGACTGCGGCGGCTGCTGCGCGAGTTCCGCTTCCGGACCATTGCCGAGACGCTCGGCGCGGAGCCACGACCGACGCATGCAGACGATCCTGAAGCCCTTGCCTCCGCCGGCTGAGCTGGTGGTGGGCCCGCTGGACGACGGCGCCGCCGCCGAGTGGGACGATTTCGTCCGGGCCGCACCCGGCGCCAGCTTCTGCCATCTCTGGAGCTGGCGGCGGGTCATGGCCGAGACGCTCGGCCTGGACTCCGTCTACCTGGGCGCCCGCGGGGCCAATGGTGCGCTGGCCGGGGTGCTGCCGCTGGTGCGCATCCGCAGCCGGCTCTTCGGGCACCAGCTCGTGTCCATGCCCTACCTGAACGAGGGTGGTCCCATCGGCGGCGCCGGGGCGGGACGGGCGCTGCTGGAGCGGGCGGTGGCGGAGTCGCGTGACTCCGGCGCCACGCTGCTGGAGCTGCGCACCCGGGGCCAGCCGCCCGCCGTGGCGGGGATCGGTCCCGCGCGCAGCAAGATCACCGTGCTCATGGACATGCCGGAAACGGCCGAGCTGCTCTGGTCGAAGGGGCTGCCCTCCAAGCTGCGCAGCCAGATCCGCCGGCCGCAGAAGGAAGGGCTCGAGGCCCGTTTCGGCCCCGAGCTGCGTCACGACTTCTACCACGTATTCTCCCGCAACCTGCGCGACCTGGGCACGCCCGTGCACCCGCGCGGCTTCTTCGACGCCATCGCCCGCGAGCTGGGCGAATACGTCGTCTTCGCCGTGGTCTACAAGGGGGGGGGCGACGAGCCCGTCGCCGCCGGCTGCGGCTTCGTCTGGAACGGGGAGATCGAGATCACGTGGGCTGGGTCGCTGCGCGAGCACAAGCGCATTGCCCCCAACATGCTGCTCTACTGGGCCTTCATGGAGGAGGGCATCCGCCGCGGCGCCCGCGTCTTCAACTTCGGCCGCTGCGCCCCCGGCGGCGGCACCCACCGCTTCAAGCAGCAGTGGGGCGGACGCGACGTGGAGCTGCCCTGGGTCCAGTGGCCCGACGGCGACGCCGCCCCGCCCTCCGCCGACAGCACCGCCTTCCGCCTGGCCACCGCCGCCTGGAAGCGACTGCCGGTCGGCGTCGCGAATCGATTGGGCCCGGTGTTGGCCCGCAGAATCGCTACGTACTGAGGCTGGGGCTGAGGCTGGGGGTGCGGCGGCAGGACCGGGGGACTACTCCGGCTTCGCGGTCGCCTCAGCCTACCTCCGGCGCCTCGAGCCTCCAGCCTTGTTCCCCAGCCCGTGCCCGTGCCCGTTCGTCGAAGTTGTAGTCCCTCAGCCCCAGCCCCAGCCTCAGCCTCAGCCTCAGCCTCAGATCACGAGAGCATTCCCGCCGCCCTGATCTCGAACCCACGAAGCGACATGCCTGCCGGGACATTGAGTCTGGGCAGATCGTAGCGCTGGGCGCCGGGCCGGATCCAGCCGCCATCGACGCGCAGGGCGGCGGCATAGCCGGCGGCGCTGGCCGCGCGCTCGACCGCGGGGGAGGTGGCGCCGTAGGGATAGGAGATCCAGTCCAGGGTCCCGGGGAAGCGCTCGCGCAGCCAGGCCAGGGGCCGGGCCAGCTCGTCGGCCAGCTCGTCGGCGGGCAGGGCGGACAGCGCCGGGTGGCTCCAGCTGTGGGCGGCGAGGGTGATGCCGCGGGCCATCGCCTGGGACAGCCGGGCCTCGGACGCCACCTTCATGAATGCCGGAAGGGGGCCTTCCCGCATGCCGACGGCGGCGGCCCAGGCGCGCACGCCGGCGTCCCGGCCAGCGAAGGCGAGCAGCGCGTGGTCGCGCACGCCCTCGGGCAGCCCCTGCGGCCCGGCCAGCGCGTCCCACCAGAAGTCGCGGCCGCCCACGAAGGCCGGCGCCACGAAGACGGTGGCGGGCAGCCCGCGTCGCTCGAGCTCGGCCACACCGGCCGTGAGGGCGCCCTCGTAGGCATCGTCGAAGGTAATGGCGACGCGGGGCCGTCCGCCGGGGCGGGGCGGGTCCAGCACGCGCTGGAGCGGCACCACCTGGTAGCGCTTGCCGAGCAGGTCGAGCTGGCGGGCGAAGGCGCGCTGCGGCAGGTGCAGGCTGGCGTCGCCCGCAGCGCCGGCCCGGACGGCGTCGCCCGTGTCGTCGGGCACGATGTCGTGATAGGCCAGGACCAGGGCGCCGGCGGCGTGCCGCAGCCGCGCCACGCGGGGTGCGCCCGAGGCGCAGAGCAGCTGCTCGGCCAGCGCCTTGGCCCCGGCGTGCACGTCAGTCCCCCGCGTCCGCGGCGGCCAGCTCCGTCCTGGAGCGCATGAGCTTGGACCGGATCCACGTGCGGTCCGACGCCGTGAGCACCGTGCGGTAGACGGCGAAGCCGGCGGCCAGTGCCAGCCCGCTGCTGTAGGCGACCGAGGGACCGATGGTCATGAGCCCCACGGAGAGCCGCGCGGCGAGCGCGACGCCCAGGATCAGGTAGAGCCGGCCCACCGTGCGCCAGTCGTAGCGCACGTGGAACGCGCGCTGTGCCGGGATGAACACGGCCAGGAAGCGGACGCCGTACCCGCCGAAGGTGGCAACGGCCGCGCCCCAGACGCCGAAGCGCGGGATGAGCAGGATGTTCAGG
>JADGQX010000307.1 GCA_017881445.1 Gemmatimonadota bacterium
TCCGGGATGCGCCGCGCCCAGCCCTGGGGAATGCGCAGGTCCGCCAGCAGGTTGCGCACGCGCTCCTCCGCCGCGCCGAACACCGAATCCGCCCCCGCCCCCGCCCCCGCCCCCTCGCCCGAGCCATAGCGGCGGGCCAGCGCCTCCGCGTCCTCGCGCGTGTTGGCGGCGCCGGTCAGCGCCAGCAGCTGCGCGCTCTCGCCCGGACGCAGGCGCACCTCCAACGATTGACTCAGCTCGCCCCCGGCGCCGCCCTCCACCCGCGGGGGCGGGGGCGGGGGCGCGTCCGCGCCCTGCGTGTGCCGCCCCGCGCCCTGCGCGCGACGGAGCAGCTGCAGCAGGAAGAGCGGGTCCTCGTCCTCGGAGTGCGCGGGGCGCGTGACCAGGAGCGCACCTGATGCCTCCAGAACCTCCACCTCCAGCCCGGGCGGCGGAACGCCCCCCCCGCGCACCCTCACCGGCAGCAGCTCCCGGCGCGTGCCCACCTCCAGCCGCCGATCCGCGTCGCCCCGGTTCAGCACCGTCACCCGCCGAAGCTCGATGTCGTCGAATGGGGACACGCAGACGTCCACCGTCGTGACCAGGTCGCCGTCAACGCGCCGTAGCGCGGCCGTGCCGCCGGTCATTTCCAGGGCGTACTCGTCGGGCGGCTCACTACCGGGCGCGAGTCCCGCCGGCCACTCGTGCCCGGACGCCGACTCGCGCACGAACGCCAGCGCCCCCGCGTCCGGCCGGCCCCGCGCCGACCAGCGGGACAGCACCACCCGCTCCAGGCGCGCGCTGCCCCCGCCCCCGTGCGCGACCACCACCGCCAGTCGGCCGTTCGACAGCACCTGCGCCACCGGCGCAACACCCTGCTCCATCGCCATTCCGTCTGCCTCGCCCGGACCAGTCCGGCGCTCACTCGCGGCGCTCCAACGCGCCCGACCGAACGACCGCTCTCCCCGCAAGTTACGCCCCCGCACGGGCGCCGTCACGCCCGCGCCGCCTGCGCCCGGACCCGCCGGAACGCCCGCCCAGGGGTTGTCCCCCGGGCCCGCCGCCGCTACATTTTTTTGTTCTGAAGCGGCCCGCACAACGGGCCGCTCCGTGTCGGGAGGGCTAGTCCTAATTGGTAAGGCACCGCACTCGAAATGCGGCGGGCGCAAGCCCTTGGGGGTTCGAGTCCCTCGCCCTCCGCTGTTGCAGGACAATCACTTACGGCCCTGACGCGCTCCGGCGCGTCGGGGCCGTTCCGCACGCGGTCAGCCAGACCCCGCGCCGCGCCGCCCTCCGGCATGCCGATTGCCCCCCTAGCATGCGCCCCCGCCCCCGGGAATCGAAGCTCCTGTACGGAGCATGGAAGTAGAAGCACCGCTAGCATAAACAGTTACGCGGCGTCGCGTGAATCTTGGAGTATTTGGGTCCGCGTGGTCTGGTCGCGCCGGTTGTGGTGCGCCGCCCACACTCGTTCCGCCACAATCGTCGGCGCGGCAGTGCCCCGCCCCGGAGGTCCTGAATGCGTGGAAAGATCATTGGGCTGCTGCTGTTGTCGATGGCGGGCACCGCGGTCGTGGCGGGCGTCCTCAGCCTGCAGCGCCCGTTGACGGCGGCTTCGGTCCAGTCGGGGTCAACGCTCGACGTCATCCCGGAGGGCGCTCCGGGCCCGGACGCCGTGCCGATTGCGGCTGCTGCCCCGGTGCCGGATGCGCTGCCGGATGAGGTCCCGGCGCCGCCGCGGCCGCAGATTGCGCCGGCCCCTCAATTCGCGCCCCCTCCCATCGTGGACGCGGCGACCGTCGCGTCCGTGCAGAGCCAGACCCTGGGCAGGGTGGTTCGTGTCGGCGGCGGGCTGAGTCAGGGGGACACGGCGATCGCGCCGGACTCCTCTGCCGGCAAAGGCCACGTCATTGCCTTCATTGCGACCGCGGCGAGCATTCCCTTCATCATCGCGCTGACCCGTGGCGGGCACGGCGGCAATCCCTTCATCGCCGGGAACCCCCCTCCGGGCGGATCGAGCGGCAGCCCGCCGCCCGTCGTTCCCAGCAATCCGTCGAATCCGCCGAGCAATCCGCCGTCGAATCCGCCGTCGAATCCGCCCGGCAACCCGCCGACGAATCCGCCCGGCAACCCGCCGTCGAATCCGCCCGGCAACCCGCCGACGAATCCGCCCGGCAACCCGCCGACGAATCCGCCGACGAATCCGCCCGGCAATCCGCCGACGAATCCGCCGACGAATCCGCCGTCGAATCCACCCGGCAATCCGCCTGGCGGACCGGGAGGGCCGGGCGTACCGCCCCCGCCCCCGCCGCCTCCG
Organism: Gemmatimonadota bacterium; assembly: GCA_017881445.1. Classification (GTDB taxonomy): domain Bacteria; phylum Gemmatimonadota; class Gemmatimonadetes; order Longimicrobiales; family RSA9; genus JADGQX01. The sequence goes on from JADGQX010000307.1 coordinate 2,297, forward strand.
GGCAGCGTGACCCCCGAGCCGGTTACCTCGACACTGCTGGGGACGGGCCTGGCCGTGATGGGGATAATGAAGCGGCGTCGGCGGCGCTCGACCTCAGGGGACTGACCCCGGTAGCCCGTGCAAGGGTGCCAGGCAGCCGGAATCGTAGAGCCCCGCAGCGGAACACTGCTGCGGGGCTCTACATTCAGAGACAGAGGCGGGACCTGCTCCATCCTCGGAAAGGGACGACATCGTGTCCACAGGTGAAGACTTTTCCGAACGGCGGGGGCGGCGGGCCGCCTTCCTGGGCGCGCTCTACGCGGCCACGGAGGGGCACGTGGCGGAGTTCGTTGCCGCGTCGGAGATCGCCTCGGCGCTGGGCATCGGCGGTCCGGAGCTGGCGCGCATGCTGGCGTATCTGGAGGAGCGGCAATGGATTGCGGTGGACGATCACCGCGCGGGCATCGTGCGCATCACCGCGGCCGGGGTCGATCGCGTGGAGGCGGGCCCGACCGGCTGAGCCCACCCGCCGGGCCGTTTCGAAACCCGGGCTGAAACTGCGGCGCGAAGGTTGCCGTATGGACCGGCGAGGCGTTGCCCCTTCCTCAGTGGCCCCCTTGCCACACATTGCGACGCCGGAGGGCAGCCATCGTGCGGGATGGCTGCCCTTTCGTTTTTCCGGGACTACAGCTCCGCCTCGGCCTCGATCTCGACCATGATGGCGGGGTGCAGGAAGCCGGTCACGGTGACCATGGTCGTCACTGGCCGGGCCTCGCCGAAGAACTCGTCGTGGGCCGAGCCGACCTCGATCCAGTCCTCGGGGCGGCGCAGGTAGATGCGCGTGCGCACCACGTGTTCCGCCCCCGCCCCGACCTGCTTCAGCGCATCGACGATGACCTCGCACGCGCGCCGGGCCTGCGCGTAGGCATCGCGGGGGTGCTCCACCGTGCCGTCGTCGTTGAGCGACCCCGTGCCCGCCACGTAGACGTGGCCGCCCACGCGCACGGCCCTGGAGTATCCGACCATGGCCGACCACGGCGTCGTGGCCGGCACCCGCTGACGTTCGTGCATGTGTCCTCCCCTTGGATGGGCGATGTCCTTGAAGGATAAGGCGCGGGCTAGGGCCAGGGCGAGGGCGACGGCCGTGCACGGTGGACGTGGAGGAGTTTCCCCTGTCCCTGCCCTTGCCCTTGCCCCTCGCTGTCCCCAGATCCATGGCCGCACCGCCATCACGCTGAAGGAGTCGCCCGTGGACGCGCCCTGGGATTTCCTGATCGTCGGCTCCGGCTTCGGTGGCAGCGTCAGCGCGCTGCGGCTGGCGGAGAAGGGCTACCGCGTGCTGGTGCTGGAGAAGGGACGTCGCTGGCGGCCGGAGGAGTTCGCCCGCACCAACTGGAACGTGCGCCGCTGGCTCTGGCTGCCGGCGCTGGGGCTGCGTGGCCCCTTCAAGATGACGTTCCTGCGCCACATCACGGCGCTGTCGGGCGTGGGTGTGGGCGGCGGCTCGCTGGTCTACGCCAACACGCTGCCCGTGCCCGAGCGCGCCTTCTTCGACTCGCCGCGCTGGAGCACGCTGGCGGACTGGCAGGCGGAGCTGGCGCCGCACTACCGCACGGCGCTGCGCATGCTGGGCGCGGTGCCCAACCCGCACTGGACCTGGCCGGACGAGGTGCTGGAGGAGGTGGCGCGGGAGAAGGGGCTCGCCCCGCCGCAGCCGACGGACGTCGCCGTCTTCTTCGGCGACCCGGGCGTGACCGTGCCCGACCCCTACTTCGACGGCGCGGGCCCGGCCCGGGCGGGGTGCACCCTGTGCGGCGGCTGCATGGTCGGCTGCCGGCACAACGCCAAGAACACGCTGGACCGCAACTACCTCTACCTGGCGGAGCAGCGCGGGGTCGAGGTGCGGCCGGAGCACGAGGTCACCTGGATCCGGCCGGCGCCGGGCGGTGGCTACGAGGTGGAGGCGAGGGTCGGGTTGCACTGGCCGGCGGGGCGACGTCGTCGCCTGACGTTCCGGGCCAACCACGTGATCCTGGCCGGCGGCGTGGTCGGGACCATGCCCCTGCTGCTGAAGCTGCGCGACAGCGCCGACGGGCTGCCCGAGCTGTCGCCGCGGCTGGGGGAGCTGGTACGCACCAACTCCGAGGTGCTCATGGGCGTGACCACGCGGCGCCGCGACCGCGCCATGAGCGACGGCATCGCCATCACCTCGATCCTGCGCACCGATCCCCACTCCACGCTCGAGCCCGTGCGCTACAACGCCGGCTCTGGCTTCTTCCGGCTGCTGATGACGCCGCACGGCCCGGGCGACGGCCCCCTGAGCCGCATCGCCATGTCCTTCGTGGCGGCATTCCGCCACCCGCTGAACACCGCGCGCGCCTACCTGGTCGGGGACTGGGCCCGCAGGACCATGATCCTGCTCTACATGCGCACCATCGACAGCCACCTGTCGCTCAAGCGCCG
>JADGQX010000308.1 GCA_017881445.1 Gemmatimonadota bacterium
CCGCACGCATCCGGGCCATGGGGTTTTAACAACAAAAACAAACCTGGTGATGCCGCGCTGAGCCGGCGCCGGATGTCGCTACCTCGGCGACCCCGGCGGGCTCGGCGGTAAGATGGGGTTTGGGTTTCGGAAGGGGGAACGGGAGCCGGGAGCGGGGTTTGCCGTTCGGGGGACTGGCCCGTAAATTCTCGCGATGACGACAGATCGGGGCGTGGACCCGGCGGAAGGGAACGGCTCGACGCGGGCGGGGGACGTCGCCCTGGTGGGGCGGCCGAACGTGGGCAAGTCGACGTTGCTGAACGCGCTCACGGGGGAGACGCTGAGCATCGTCACGCCGCGGGCACAGACCACGCGCGAGCGAGTGCTGGGGATCTACAGCGACGAGCAGGCGCAGCTGGTGTTCGTGGACACGCCCGGTCTGCTGGAGCCGAGCTACCTGTTCCAGCGGTCCATGCTGGAGGAAGCGCTGGACGCGGTCCGGGACGCGGACCTGGTGCTGCTGCTGCTGGACGCGACGCGGCCAGAGGACCGGCCGGGCGCGGAGATTCTGCGACTGCTCGCGTCGCGCGGGGACGCGCTCTTTCCGGCCGTGAACAAGGTGGACGCGGCGGAGGTGGCGGCGGTGGACTCGCTGGCGGCGTGGGCGCAGGATACGTTCGGCCGGGCGGTACACCGCATCTCGGCCAAGGCGGGTGAGGGCGTGGAAGCACTGCGCGCCGATCTGGTGGCGGCGCTGCCCGTGTCGCCTTTCCTGTACCCGGCGGACGAGATCGCGGTGCAGCCGGTCCGGTTCTTCGTCGCCGAGTTCGTGCGGGAAACGATCTTCGAGCAGTACGAGGAGGAGATCCCCTACTCGACCGTGGTGAGGATCGAGGAGTTCCGCGAGGCGGCGGACCCGGTCTATATTCGCGCCACGGTGTACGTGGAGCGGGCGTCGCAGAAGGGAATCCTCCTGGGACGGAGCGGGACGGGGATTCGCGCGCTGGGCTCCGTCTCACGCGCGAAGATCGAGGCGTTCCTCGGACAGCGGGTGTACCTGGACCTCTGGGTGAAGGTGCTGCCGGACTGGCGCCGGAAACGAAGCTCGCTGCAGTACCTCGGCTACCGGATGCCCGCAGAGGCCGGGCCACGCGACCCCCGCGCATCCTGACCATTGCCACGGAGTGGACGAATGCTCGATCCTCAGCTTCTCGAGATCCTGGTCTGCCCGAAGTGCAAGGGCGATCTGGAGTACCGGCCAGAGTCGCAGGAATTGGTCTGCCCTGAGTGTCGGCTTCGGTACGAGATCCGGGACGAGATCCCGATCATGCTGGTGGATGAGGCCAAGCCACTCTGAACCCGACCGCGCGAAGCCGCGCGTTTTCCGAGGCCGATGCCTGGGCATCGCCCTCCTGGTCGCGCTTGCGCCGGCGTCGCTGGCGGGCCAGGCCACGACCGACACGACCCGCACGATCAGCGTGACGAAAGGCGAATGCTGCCTCTCGCTGGTGATGCCGCTGGGGGCGCGGGCGGTGGCGCTCGGCCGCACCGTGGTCGCCGACTCGGGTGGCGAGGTGCTGCTCTCAAACCCCGCCGGGATCGCGGGGCTTCGTCGGGCACAGCTGGAGTTCTACTTCCGTCAGCTGCCGAGCGACACGAAATTCCTGGGTCTGGCGTTCGTCGCTCCGCCGCGGCGCTACGGCACCTTCGCCCTGACCTACACGCTGTTTGATCTCGGGACGTTCACGAAAACCAACAAGTTCGGCGAGGATATCGGCACGACGTACAGCCAGATGCATGTGCTCGGCGCAACGTTCGCCACGCGGATCGCGTCGCAGCTCACGGCGGGGCTGACGTACAAGGTGTTCGCGTGGATCACACCTTGCGGCGGCTGCGACACGCAAGGCGCCAGCGGGACGACCCAGGCGGTGGATCTGGGAGTGCAGTATCGGCCGAGCTGGAATCGCTGGGCGTCGCTGGGCGGGGCACTGACGAACGCCGGCATTCCGCTGCAGGTCGTCAACTTCGAGCAAGCCGACCAACTGCCGACGCGAGGACGGGTGGGCGCGCGCTACGAGGTTCTTCACCTGTTCCAGCGCGACAGTACCCTGACGGGATCGCTGAGTGCGCAGCTCGAGCTTGGTGGTCCGCCGGGGCCGGTGCCGGCCGTCGGTGCCGAGGTCACGGTCGGCGACGTCGTCGCCCTGCGCGCGGGGTGGCGCTCCGTCGGCCAGTCGAGCAACACGTACGGCGGAAACCTCGACGCCGGCCTGACGCTCGGCGTCGGCTTGAAGTACCAGAAGTACTCCGTCTCGGTCGCGCGGGCGGTGCAGACGCAGGAGCTCGACACGGCGCCCTTCCAGGTCACCTTCGGCATGAGCTTCTGAAAGTGCGGGCAGGACGGCTGGCGCTCGCCCTGGCCACCCTCTGCCTCGGGGCAGCGCCGCTGCACTCGCAGTCGCCGGAGCGACGGCTGCGCTTCGCGCAGGACACCCTCCGGAGGATCCCACCCGCCCCGCTGGCCGCGCTCATGTCGGCGGCCGTGCCGGGCGCGGGGGAGTACGCGCTCGGTCTCGACCGCTGGCTGCCGCGGGTGGCGCTGGAAGCGTTCGCCTGGTGGGAGTTCCGCGCGCACCGTCAGGAGGGGCGCCGCTTCGAGACGCGCTACCGGGCACTGGCCTGCCAGGTGGCACGCCGCATTGTGGTGGGCGAGTGTCGCGATACCAGCGACTTTGAGTACTACGAGTCGATGGGCAAGACCTATTACAGCTCCAGCGGCAGCTTCGACCGCGACCCGGTACAGCCCGGCGTGCAGCCCGAGACCGACCCGAACACGTACAACGGCCAGCAGTGGCTGCAGGCGCGGCAGCTGTTCTCCCAGCCGGAGGACGCGCTGGTGTACTACAAGGTCCACGCCATCCCGCCGGCCTACCTCTGGAACTGGGGCGACAATACGCTGGAGCAGACCGTCTACGACGAGCTGATCCGGCGTGGCGACGATGCGTTCCGGAGCTCATCACGCATACTGGGGTTCATCCTGGCCAACCACGTGACGAGCGCGGCGGACGCGTTCATCGCCGCGCGCCTGCGCGAGCTCTCGCGGGCGCCGTCGCTGGAGCTGCGCACCGGCTTCGAGCCCGGTCCCGGGGGGCAGCTCAGGTGGAGTGCGGGGGTGCGGATGGGCGTCGGATCCCGCTCGCCTGGAGTCCGGCCGGGGGTCTTCCGGGGGGCGCCCAGAATTGACAAACCCCCGGTCCTGCCGTAATTTGCGGCTCAATCTCCCCTGAATTCCAATCTCCCGGCGTCATGGGTTCGCGATCGCTCCTCGTGTATCACTCGCCCTGCCGTGCGCCCATCCCCGCGGCCGTGGAGGCGTTTGCGCGGGAGCGGGGGCTGACCGTGGCCGCCATGACGGCGTCCGAGGTCCTGGACGTGGTCAACCGCTCCCATCCGGCCGCCGTGCTCCTGGGCGGTGACGCGGAGGCTCACTCACTGGAGCTCTGCCGCACCCTCAAGGGCGACGCCTTCCAGGCCATCGTGCCGGTGGTGCTGCTGGCACCGGGGACGGGCAGCGACGACGTCGCCGCGGCGTTCGCGGCCGGATTCGACGAAGTGATCACCGCCGGCATGGACGAGCGGGAGCGGCAGCTGCGGCTGGACCTGGCGATCCGCCGTGCGGAGCGGGACGTCAGCGTGCACCCCACGACCCGGCTTCCAGGGACGGCGCAGATCGAGCGGGACATCGGGGACCGCATCCGGGCGAACGAGCGGTTCGCCGTCTGCTACGCGGACCTGGACCACTTCAAGGAGTTCAACGACCGCTACGGCTACACCGAGGGCGACCGGGTCATCCTGCTCCTTTCCAGGATCCTGCGGGACGTGGTGAAGGCGTATGCCCCGACGGCGTTCGTGGGACACATCGGCGGCGACGACTTCATCTTCAACGTGCCCCTCGAGCCCATGCGCATCTGCTGCGAGGAGATCATCCAGATCTTCGACGAGCTGATCCCGTACCAGTACACGGAGGAAGACCGGCGGGCCGGCTACTTTCTCGGACGCGATCGGCGCGGTAACATTCTCTGGGTGCCGCTGATGACGCTGTCCATCGGCGTGGTCACGAACCAGAACCGGCGCTTCACTCACACGGCCCGCGTGAGCGAGCTCGCGACCGAGATGAAGAGCTTCGCCAAGAAGCTGCCGGGGTCCATCTACGCGGTCGATCGACGGAGTGACTCCCAGGAGCTGCTGCTGGGCAGCGCCCTGGATACTCCGTTCGGCATCGACCTGCCATTCGAGCGATGAACGTTCACTGTCCCAACTGCAAGACGCTCTATCGCGTCGATCCCGAGCGCCTTCCCGACGCCGGCGCCCGCGTGCGCTGCTCGCGCTGCACCACCGTGTTCCTGCTGGCGCGCAACGGCGCGGCGGCGCCGGGGGTGGCGACGGCCGCCCGGACCGGGCAGCTCTCCGGGACCCCGTCTCCGATGGCACCGCCCACCGCCGCGCCCGCCATGCCCCGTCCCGTGGCCGCAGCCGCCGCAGCGCCCGTGAACCGCCCCCCGAGTGCGCCGCCCGCCGCCGCGCCGGCCTCGAGCCAGGTTCCCGTGGCACCGCCACTCGCCGCGCCGGCCGCGAGCCCCGTTCCTCAGGCCACCGCTTCCATGGCGCCTGCGGCGACCCGACCGGGGCCCGCCGCCGTCGTGCCGGGCCCGGCCGCGGTCGCCGCCGGCGCTCCCGGCGCGGCTGCTGCACCG
>JADGQX010000309.1 GCA_017881445.1 Gemmatimonadota bacterium
GACGCCGATCTCCAGCTCCTCTGGTCCACGCCCAACGGGATGCTCGAGAGCCAGGCCCTGGACGTCGCCCGCCAGGCCGACGCCGTCGTCCTCGTCCTCGGTCTCACCGCCCGCCTCGAGGGCGAGGAGATGCCCGTCGCCGTCCCCGGCTTCAAGGGCGGCGACCGCACCAGCCTCGACCTGCCCGCGACCCAGGAAAAGCTGCTCGAGAGCGTTGCCGCCCTCGGCAAGCCCACCGTCCTCGTCCTCATGAGCGGCAGTGCCCTTTCCGTCGATTGGGCCGACGCGCACGTCCCCGCCATCGTCCAGGCCTGGTATGGGGGCCAGGCCGCCGGCACCGCCCTCGCCGATGTGCTCTTCGGAGACTACGACCCGGCCGGCCGCCTGCCCGTGACCTTCTACAGGAGCGTCAACGACCTGCCCGCCTTCGATGACTACCGCATGGCCGGGCACACCTACCGCTTCTTCACCGGCAAGCCGCTCTATCCCTTCGGCCACGGCCTCAGCTACACCACCTTCCGCTATGCCCGGCTCCGCACCAGCGCCGCCGTGCTGCCGCGAGCCGGGACCGTCACCGTATCCGTGGACGTCACCAATACCGGCAATCGCGCCGGCGACGAGGTCGTCCAGCTCTATGTCCAGCACCTCGGCTCGCGCGTCTCCCGCCCGCTCAGCGAGCTGCGCGGCTACCGCCGCGTCGCCCTCGACCCCGGGCAGACCCGCACCGTGTCCATCCCCCTGCGCGCCGCCGACCTCGCCTACTGGGACGTCGCCCGCCACGCATGGACCGTCGAGCCCGATCGCATCCGCGTCCGCGTGGGCGCCTCCTCGGCCGATCTGCGCGCCGAAACCACCCTGCGCGTCGCCGGGCCGTGACGGCGCGGCCACGCGGCCAGGCCGCCATTTCCAACCTTGACACGTCCCTTGGGCGCGTCTTAAAATGGCCGGGGAAGTGATAATATCAATTTATCACTTGAACCGGCGCGCCGGGATCGGTGCGCGCGGCACACCGGGCTGGCCGGGGGGACTCCGAGGGCGATGAAGATCACGGACATCCGGGCCACGCCCGTGACGGTGCCGCTGGAGGCGCCGCTGCGCCATGCGAACGGCTGCCACTGGGGCCGGTTCGTCCGCACGATCGTGGAGGTCGAGACGGACGAGGGTCTGGTGGGGCTGGGCGAGATGGGTGGGGGCGGCGAGAGCGCGGTGGCGGCGTTCGAGGGGCTGAAGCCGTACCTGCTGGGCCGGGACCCGGCGCGCCTGGAGGAGATGCGGTTCCTGATCGCGAATCCGACGGCGTCGCTGTACAACAATCGGACGCAGATCCTGGCGGCGCTGGAGTTTGCCTGCCTGGACCTGCTGGGACAGAAGTGGGGCGTCCCGGTCTGCGACATCCTGGGCGGGCGGCTGCGGGACGAAGTGCCGTTCGCATCCTACCTGTTCTTCCGCTATGCCAACGCGGTGGATGGCTCCGGAGAAGTCCGGACCCCTGATCAGCTGGTGGCGCAGGCACTGGCGCTGAAGGCGCAGTACGGCTTCCGCACGCACAAGCTGAAGGGTGGGGTGTTTCCGCCGGCGTACGAGCTGGAGTGCTACCGGGCGCTGGCGGAGGCGCTGTCGGGGGACAGCTTCCGCTTCGATCCGAACGGGGTGTGGTCGGCGGAGCAGGCGATCTGGTTCGGGCAGCGCATCGAGGATCTGGACAACGACTACCTCGAGGACCCGGTCTACGGGCTGGCCGGCATGCGTCGCGCGCGGGAGAAGGTGCGGATGCCGCTGGCGACGAACACCGTGGTGGTCGGCTTCGAGCAGTTGGCGACCAATGTGCTGCAGACGGCGGCGGACGTGATCCTGCTGGACACGACCTTCTGGGGCGGGATCCGGCCGTGCGTGAAAGCGGCGGCGATCTGTGAGACGTTCCAGCTGGGGGTGGCGGTGCACTCGTCGGGCGAGCTGGGCATCCAGCTGGCGACGATGCTCCACCTGGGCGCCGTGATCCCCAACCTCGTCTTCGCCGCCGACGCCCATTACCACCACGTGCTGGACGACGTGATCGAGGGTGGCAAGCTGCCGTACTGCCACGGCTCGATCGCGGTGCCGACGGCGCCCGGACTGGGCGTGAAGCTGGACCGGGGCCGACTGGCGGAATATCACGAGTTGTTCCTGCGCCTGGGGCAGTATCCGTACGACCAGGACCCCCTCCGGCCTGGCTGGGCCCCCCTCATTCCCAACCAGCGCTGGGCGGATCCGACGGACGAGCGCACGCCGGCGATCCCCCGGTGAGGCGGCGTAGCTCCGGCGCCCGCGCGCCGCTCCGTCCGCCGAGAGGCCGGGTCGCGCTTCTCGCCCTATTCCTGCTGGCCGCTGCCGCGCCCGCGCGGGCGGAGGACGGCCATTCGCTCTGGCTGCGCTACCCGCGCGTGTCGGACGCGGCCCGGCTCAGGGAGTATCGCAGCGCCATCGCCTGTGTCCGGCTCGAGGGCCAGGCCCCGACGCTGCGCGCGGCGCGGGAGGAGCTGTCGCTGGGGCTGGGCGGGCTGCTGGGCCGGGTGGTGCCGCTGGCGTGCCCGGCGGGCGCGCCGGCGCTGGTGGCGGGGACTCCCGCCAGCTCGGCGCTGGTCGCCTCTCTGGGCCTGGGCGCCGACCTGCGCGCGCTGGGCGACGAGGGCTTCCTCATCCGCATGGTGGTCACGGGCGGCCGGCGCGCCCTCGTGATCGCGGCCAACCGCGACGTCGGCGTGCTTTACGGCGTCTTCGACCTGCTGCGTCGCCTGCAGACGCAGTCCAGCATCGCGAACCTGCGCGTGGCCAGCGCGCCGCGCCTGCGGCTCCGGCTGCTGGACCACTGGGACAACCTGGACCGGACCGTGGAGCGCGGCTACGCCGGCTCCTCGCTCTGGGACTGGGCTGCCCTGCCCGGGACGCTCAGCCCGCGCTACCGCGACTACGCCCGCGCCAATGCCTCCATCGGCATCAACGGCGCGGTGCTGACCAATGTGAACGCCAACGCGACCGTGCTCACGCCGGCATACCTGGCCAAGGTGGCGGCGCTGGCGGGTGTTTTCCGGCCTTACGGCATCCAGGTCTATCTCACCGCCCGCTTCAGCGCGCCCATAGAGCTGGGCGGAATGAAGACGGCGGACCCGCTGGACCCGGCGGTGCGCGCCTGGTGGAAGGCCAAGGCGGACGAGATCTACCGCTACGTACCCGACTTCGGCGGCTTCCTGGTGAAGGCCAACTCGGAGGGGCAGCCGGGGCCGCAGGACTACCACCGCAGCCACGCGGACGGCGCCAACATGCTGGCGGACGCGGTCGCGCCCCACGGCGGCATCGTCATGTGGCGGGCCTTCGTCTACAGCGCCGGCGTGCCGACCGACCGGATCAGGCAGGCGTACGACGAGTTCCACCCGCTCGATGGCGCCTTCCGGCCGAACGTGATGGTGCAGGTGAAGAACGGGCCGCTCGACTTCCAGCCCCGCGAGCCGTTCAGCCCGCTCTTCGGCGGCATGCCGAAGACGCCGCTCGTGATGGAGCTACAGGTCACCAAGGAGTATCTCGGGCAGCGCAACAGCCTCGCCTTCCTGGCGCCGATGTGGAAGGAGGTCCTGGACGCGGACACGTACGCGCGCGGGCCGGGCTCGACCGTCGCCAGGGTGCTGGACGGCACGCTGCACGGCTACGCCCGGACCGGGATCGCCGGCGTGGCCAACATCGGCGACGACACGACCTGGTGCGGCTCCGACTTCAACCAGGCCAACTGGTACGCCTTCGGTCGGCTGGCGTGGAACCCGGGGCTGACCTCCGTGCAGATCGCCGACGAATGGATCCGCATGACCTTCACGAACGACCCGTCGTTCCTGGAGGCGGTCGAGGCGATGATGATGGGGTCCCGGGAAGAGGCGGTGAACTACATGACGCCGCTCGGCCTGGCGCACCAGATGGCGACCGGTCATCATTTCGGCCCCGCCCCCTGGGCCTGGGCGGGCCGGGCCGACTGGTCGCCGCCGTATTTCGCCCGTGCCGACACGCTCGGCATCGGCTTCGATCGCACGGCATCCGGCAGCGACGCGGTGGCGCAGTATTTCCCGCCCGTGGCCGCGCGCTTCGCCAGCCGCGACTCGATCCCGGACGCGTTCCTGCTCTTCTTCCACCACGTCGGCTGGCACGAGCGGCTGCGCTCCGGGCGCACACTCTGGGACGAGCTGGTCCGGCGCTACGACGCGGGCGTGGCGACGGCGCGGGCGAACGTCCGCATCTGGGAGGGGTTGCGGGGGAAGATCGACACCGTTCGCTTCGACCGGGCGTCGGCGAACCTGACGGCGGAGGCGGCGGAGGCCCGCTGGTGGCGGGACGCCTCCATTCTGTACTTCCAGACGTTCTCGCGCATGCCGATTCCAATGGGGCACGAGCGCCCCGCCCATACGCTCGACTATTATGAGACGCTTCGTTGCCCGGCGAACCCCAGGCGGCCGTCCTGCGACGGCATCTGACGGGAACGGCGGCGCGACGGGTCGAACCCCGATCAACATTCCAGCGCGGATAGCGACGATGAGCCGCACCACAGCCCAGGACGCATACACTCCACAGCCGGAGCACCACTTCACCTTCGGCCTCTGGACCGTCGGCAATACGGGCCGCGACCCGTTCGGCGACCCGGTGCGCGCGGCGATCACGCCCGTCCAGGCCGTGCGCAAGCTCGCCGAGCTGGGCGCCTACGGCGTCAACTTCCA
>JADGQX010000016.1 GCA_017881445.1 Gemmatimonadota bacterium
AGCAGGTGCAGCCGCGCTCGATCTTCGAGAGCTTCTTCATCCCGCCGGGCGCCGAGCAGCAGGTGCAGGGTCTGGGCTCGGGGTTCATCATCCGCGAGGATGGGCTGGTCCTGACCAACGAGCACGTGGTTCGGGGGGCGGAGCAGGTGGTGGTCACGCTCCCCGACGGGCGCCAGTTCCAGGGCAAGGTCGTGGGCGTGGACGACGTGACCGACCTGGCGCTGGTACGCATCGACGCCCACGGCCTGCCCGTCGCCCCGCTGGGCAGCTCCGACTCCCTCATGATCGGCGAGTGGGTCATCGCCATCGGCAACCCCTTCGGCTACCTGCTCTCCAACACCGAGCCCACGGTCACGGCGGGCGTGGTCAGCGGCGTGGACCGCAACATCATCGGCGCGGGCAGCGGCACGCAGGCGTCGGCGGTGCCCCCCGGACGGGGCGACCGGGGCGACCGGGGCGACCGCGCGGGCCTGGCGCGGCTGCGGCCGGTGCAGGCGGGCGGCGACGACGCCGGCGACGAATCCCGCGGCTATTACCTGGGCATGATCCAGACGGACGCGGCCATCAACCCGGGCAATTCGGGCGGGCCGCTGATCAATGCGCTGGGGCAGGTGATCGGCGTCAACTCCTCGATCCTGTCGCAGAGCGGCGGCAGCGAGGGGCTGGGCTTCGCCATTCCCATCGACCGGGCCCGGCGCATCGTGGCGGACCTGCTGGCGTACGGTCACGTGCGTCGCGCCTGGGTCGGCCTGGAGCTGGGCGAGAGCGCCCGGCCCGAGTGGGGCCACCCGCGGCGGGTGACCATCACCCACGTCGCGCCCGGGTCCCCCGCCGCCGGCGTCGGGCTGCGCGCGGGCATGACCCTGCTGAGCGTGGGGGGACACCCTCTGCGCACCGCCCTGGACTGGGAGGCGCGCATGCTGGACGCGCGCATTGGCGTGCCGCTCGCCGTCACCGTGGACGACACGCCCGGCGGGCGCGCCGTCCGGCTCGTGCCCGGGGACCTGCCCTCGGTGGGCGCGGAGAAGGTGCGGGCGCTCTCCGACTTCGAGCTGGTCACGCTCACGCCCGCCATCCGCGCGGAGCGGGGCATCGACACGGAGAACGGCGCACTCATCGTGAACCTCTCCGCCGACGCGCGCGACATCGGCTTCCGCGAGGGCGACGTGCTGGTACAGGTCAACCGCCTCCCGATCCGGCGGGCCGAGGACGCGGCGGCGCTGCTCCGGCGCGTCGCCGGGCGCGGCCCGATCCGGGTGGTGATCGAGCGAGAGGGCCAGCTCATGTCCATCTCCTTCTATGTCAGCTAGATGACGGGGCAGCCGCTTTCCCCCACCTACGACAACCCGCTCGTCTCGCGCTACGCGTCGGCGGAGATGAGCCGCATCTTCTCGCCCGCCTTCAAGTTCCCGACCTGGCGCCTGCTCTGGCTGGCGCTGGCGGAGGCCGAGGCGGAGCTGGGGCTGGAGATCCCGGCGGGCGCGCTCGAGGACATGCGGGCTCACCTGGGCGACATCGACCTGGGTCGCGCCGCGGAGCTGGAAAAGCGGTTCCGCCATGACGTCATGGCGCACGTGCACCACTTCGGCGAGGTGGCGCCGGCGGCGAAGGGTGTGATCCACCTGGGCGCGACCAGCGCCTATGTCACGGACAACACCGAGCTACTGCAGCACCGGGAGGCGATGAAGCTGGTGCAGCGGCGGCTGGTGTCGTGCATCTCGGCGCTGGCGGCCTTTGCGCGGCGCTGGAAGGACCTGCCCACGCTGGGCTTCACGCACTTCCAGCCGGCCCAGCCCACGACGGTGGGCAAGCGAGCCACGCTCTGGATCCAGGACCTGCTGCTGGACCTGGAGGAGGTGGAGCACCGCCTGGCCACGCTCCGCTTCCGGGGAGCGCGGGGCACGACGGGCACCGAGGCGTCGTTCATGGAGCTGTTCGCCGGCGACGAGGCGAAAGTGCGTCGCCTGAACGAGCTGGTGTCGGAGAAGATGGGCTTCGGGCGGCTGTACGCGGTCACGGGGCAGACCTACCCGCGCAAGACCGACTATGCCTTCGTGGCCACGCTGGCCGGCATCGCGGTCTCGGCGTCCAAGTTCGGCTACGACCTGAGGCTGCTGGCGCACCTGCGCGAGGTGGAGGAGCCCTTCGAGAGCGAGCAGATCGGCTCCTCGGCCATGGCGTACAAGCGCAATCCTATGCGCGCCGAGCGCATCGACGCCCTGGCCCGCCACGTGATCACCCTCTCGCTGGACCCGGCGCTCACGGCGGCCACACAGTGGCTGGAGCGTTCGCTGGACGACTCCGCCAACCGTCGCATCGCCATCCCGGAAGCCTACCTGGGCACCGACGCCATCCTGCTGCTGGTGCACAACGTGGGGGGCGGGCTGGTGGTGCACCCGGAGGTGGTGCGTCGCCACCTGCAGGACGAGCTGCCCTTCATGGCGACGGAGGCGATCCTGATGCAGGCGGTGAAGCGCGGCGGCGACCGGCAGGCGCTGCACGAGCGGCTGCGCGGGCATTCCATGGCCGCGGCCGAGCGGCTCAAGTCGGGCGAGGACAACGACCTGGTGCAGCGGATCGAGGCGGACGATGCCTTCGGCCTCACGCGCGCACAGGTCGAGGACACACTGGACCCGGCCCGGCACGTGGGCCGGGCGCCGGCGCAGGTCGAGGAGTTCCTGGCCACACAGGTCGAGCCGCTGCTCGCGCTCTACGGCGCGGGCGAGGACGCTCCCGAGCTGAGGGCGTGACCATGGCACGAGAGGCGATCACGACGACGTCGCTGCCCTTCCCGCTGCTGGCCCGGGGCAAGGTGCGCGACGTCTACGACGTGGGCGGCGACCGGCTGCTGATCGTGGCCACCGACCGGCTGAGCGCCTTCGACGTCGTCATGGCCGAGCCGATCCCGTGGAAGGGCGAGGTGCTCACACAGGCCACGGCCTGGTGGCTGGCGCGTCTGGCCGACGTGACGGCGGACCACATGCTGGCCGTGGACCCCGACGCCATCGTGGCCGCGGTGCCGGGCCTGGCCGCCACGCGCGACGTCTGGGCGCGCCGCTCCATGCTGGTGCGACGCACCACGCCTTTCCCCATCGAGTGCGTGGTGCGCGGCTACCTGACGGGCTCCGCCTGGAAGGAGTACCGCCAGTCGGGCACGCTGGCGGGGGAGCCGCTCCCGGGCGGGCTGGTGGAAAGCGCGCGCCTGGACCCGCCGATCTTCTCGCCCGCCACCAAGGCCGAGACCGGCCACGACGAGAACATCACCTACGCCGAGGTCGAGCGTCGCCTGGGCGCCGACACCGCCGCGGAGCTGCGCCGACGCAGTCTGGCCATCTACGGCCGGGGGCGCGAGATCGCCGAGCAGGCGGGCATCATCATGGCCGATACCAAGTTCGAGTTCGGCCGCCTGCCCGACGGCACCGTCCTGCTCATCGACGAGGTGCTCACGCCGGACTCCTCCCGCTTCTGGCCGCGCGAGAGCTACGCGCCGGGCGGGCCCCAGCCCTCGCTGGACAAGCAGCCGGTGCGCGACTTCCTGGACGCGCTCACCGCCCGCGGCGCCTGGGACAAGGCGCCGCCGCCGCCGCCACTGCCGCCGGACGTGGTGCAGGCGACGTCGCTCCGCTACCGCGATCTGTTCCGCCGGCTGGCCGGCGTGGACGTGGATCGCTTCGCCGCGGGTGTTCCCGCCCCCACCTCGTGACCGCCCTGGCGCTGCACCCGGCGCTGGTCGTCCTGGTGCTGCTGGTGCTGGCCGCCGCGGCCTGCTTCGGGCTGGGCACTATGCGCGGAAGCTGGCGCGTGTGGCTGGTCGGCTACGTCCTCTTCGCGGCGGCGCTGGGGGTGGCTTTCGCCGGTCAGCGCGCCGCCCGGCGCGCCGCGGCCGTTCCCGCCGCCCCGCCAGCGAGCACGCCCGTGCCGGAGGCTCACCCATGAACGTGCCGCTCTCTCGCCGCGGCCTGCAGCGCGGCGTGATCATCATCCCCAACGCCTTCACGCTGGGGAACCTGTTCCTGGGCATCTGGGCCATCGTGGCGGCGTCGCGAGGGGCGTTCGAGCTGGCGGCCTGGCTGATCGTCTTCGCCGGCATCGCGGACACCATGGACGGGCGCGTGGCCCGGGCCACCAAGACCGGCAGCAAGTTCGGCGAGGAGCTGGATTCGCTGGTCGACGCCATCTCCTTCGGCGTCGCGCCCGCGCTGGTGATCTACCACCTCTACCTCTCCGCCGAGCACTGGGCCTGGATCGCCGCCTTCTTCTACATCATGGGCGCCGTGATCCGGCTGGCCCGCTTCAACGTGGAGCAGGCGGGGCACGCCAAGGTCTCCTTCCACGGTCTGCCCTCGCCTTCCGCCGGCATGACGCTGGCCACGTTCTATCCGTTCAGCCAGACGCCCTTCTTCCAGCAGCACCTGGCCGCCTGGCCCTGGCCCACCATCATCACCATGCTCATGTTCGCGCTGTCGGTGCTGATGATCAGCCACGTGCTCTACCCCGTGGTGCCCAAGGCCGGAATCCGCAGTGTCCGCCTGGTCATCAACTCGGTCTTCCTTCTCAGCTGCATCGTGGCTGCGATCCTCATCCCCAGCCTCTTCTTCTTCCCCGCCCTCATCGGCTACATCGCCTGGGGGCTGGGCAAGTCGCTCTTCCTCGGCTTCATGGAGCGGCTCCCGGACGAGGACCTGCTGCTGGACGTGGAGCCCGGCGACGAGGCCGGCGCCGAGCTGCGCGACATCGACTACGCCGACCTGGGCGGCCGACCCCGCCGCCGCCTCAAGCGGCGCCGGCGCCGGCCGATTCCGGACGAGCCCCCCCCCCACAACCAGGGAGAGCACGCGCCGTGAGCGACTTCGAGGTGGAGGTCCGGATCACTCCCCGTCCCGGGCTGCTCGACCCCCAGGGCAACGCAGTGGCCAACGCGTTGCGCTCATTGGACTTCCCCGGCATAGGCGAGGTCAGCGTCGGCCGGCTGGTGCGGCTGCGCCTGCGCGCCCAGAGCGCCGACGCCGCCCGCGAGCAGACCGACCGCATGTGTCGGAAGCTGCTGGCGAACCCCGTCATCGAGGACTTCGACATCCTCGTTCGCCCCGATCGCCCCGATCGCCCCGATCGCCCCGTGGGGAGCTGATGCGCGTCGCCGTAGTGACCTTCCCGGGCTCCAACTGCGACTACGACTGCTACAAGGCCGCGCAGGACGTGTTGCAAGCGGACAGCTACTACGTCTGGCACCGCGAGCACGACCTGGGGGCGGCGGGCGCCCCCGACCTGGTGATCCTCCCCGGCGGCTTCAGCTACGGCGACTACCTGCGGGCCGGCGCCATCGCGCGCTTCTCGCCCATCATGCGCGAGGTCATGGACTTCGCCGCGGCGGGCGGGCTGGTCCTCGGCATCTGCAACGGGTTCCAGGTGCTGTGCGAGGCCGGTCTGCTCCCCGGCGCCCTGGTGCGCAACGCCTCGCTGCAGTTCCGGGGCGAGGGCGTGTACATGCGGGTGGAGAACGCGACCACGGCCTTCACCTCCGCCTACGCCCCGCGCCAGGTGCTGCGCGTGCCCATCGCCCACGGCGAGGGCAACTACGTGGCCGACGAGGCCACGCTGGCACGGCTCGAGGACGAGGGGCGGGTCGTCTTCCGCTACGTGGACGCTGCCGGTGAGGCCAGCGCCGAGGGCAATCCCAACGGCTCCATGCGCAACATCGCCGGCATCATGAACGAGCAGGGCAACGTGCTGGGGCTCATGCCGCACCCGGAGCGCGCGATCGAGCAGCTGCTGGGCTCCACGGACGGCCGGGGCGTGTTCGAGTCGATCGCCGCCAGCCTCGCGGGCGTCCGGTGAACCGACAGCTCGCGGCCGGGCAAGGCTCGACTACTCACCACAGAGGTCAGAGAGCGATGGGAGGGATCGGGGCGGCCGCAGGACCACGCGGCGCAACCCATGCTTCAGGAACTGGACGTTGAAGTTGATCAACAGCCCGACCGGGCAGTCCGTCAAGTTGATGTAGGTCAGCATCTGGGCGAGGTGGATCGGAAGCAGACGCGAAACGGACTTCAGCTCGACGATCACCTGGTCTTCGACTACGAAATCGAGGCGGTAGCCACAGTCGACCGTCTGGCCACGGTAGCTGAAGTTCAGCGGGTACTGCCGCTGAAACCGCAGCCCCCGCTCCGCCAGTTCGAGCACCATGCACGTTTCATAGGCCGATTCGAGCAGTCCGGGCCCGAGCCGGCGGTGGACTGCCATGGCCGAGCCGATGACCAGCCCGGTGATGTCGTTGATGTTCATACGAATAGCTGGTTGATGACGCCCGGTGAGCCTGTTGGATGTACCTCTGAGCCCTCTGTGGTGAATGATGGACGTTGGGATGTCCGCAAGGTCAGAGGAATAGCCGGATGAGCCATAGCCCCGCGTACACGATGCCAGAACCGACCGGAGATCGATGACGCACTCTCCTGCCACGTCGAAGGCCCGCCCCCGCCCCGGTGACCCCGAGATCACCCCCGAGCTGGTCCAGCTCCATGGGCTGAGCGACGAGGAGTACGGGCAGATCCTGGAGATCCTGGGGCGGACGCCCACGTACACGGAGCTGGGGCTGTTCAGCGCGCTCTGGTCGGAGCACTGCGGCTACAAGAACTCGAAGCCCCTGCTGAAGAAGCTGCCCACCAAGGCGCCCTGGGTGCTGCAGGGACCGGGTGAGAACGCGGGCGTCATCGACATCGGGGACGGGCTGGCCATTGCCTTCAAGATCGAGTCGCACAACCACCCCTCGGCGGTGGAGCCGTACCAGGGCGCGGCCACGGGAGTAGGCGGCATCCTGCGCGACGTCTTCACTATGGGCGCCCGGCCCATCGCCGTGCTGGACTCGCTGCGCTTCGGCTCGCTGACCAGCCCGCGCGTGCGCTACCTGTTCGCGGGCGTGGTCAAGGGCGTGGGCGACTACGGCAACTGCGTGGGCATCCCCAACATCGGCGGGGAGGCCTACTTCGACGACGCCTACGAGGGCAACCCGCTGCTGAACGCCATGGCCATCGGCCTGGTGAAGCGCGACGAGCTGATCCGCGCCGAGGCCGAGGGCGTGGGCAACCCGATCATGGCCGTGGGCGCGCGCACGGGGCGCGACGGCATCCACGGCGCCACCTTCGCCAGCGTGGAGCTGAGCGAGAAGAGCCACGAGCGCCGGCCGCAGGTGCAGGTGGGCGACCCCTTCACCGAGAAGCTCTTGCTGGAGGCGTCACTGGAGCTGATCCGCAGCGGCCACATCGAGGGCATCCAGGACATGGGCGCCGCGGGGCTGGCCTCGTCCTCCACGGAGATGGCGGCACGCTCGGGCACGGGCGTGGACATCGACATCACGAAGATGCCGGTGCGCGAGACGGGCATGACGCCCTACGAGATCCTGCTGTCCGAGTCCCAGGAACGCATGCTGGTCGTGGCCAGGAAGGGGCACGAGGACGACGTCATCGCCATCCTGCGCAAATGGGAGCTGGAGGCCGCGACCATCGGCGTGGTCACGGACGACGGGCTGTACCGGGTGCGGGAGGGCGACGCCGTCGTCTGCGAGGTGCCCGGCTACCCCCTGGTGACCGGCTGCCCCACGTACGTGCGGGAGGGCCGGGAGGCGGAGGAGCCGCGTCGCCTGAGGGCGTGGGATCCGATGAGCCTGGAGAGCGAGGGCGGGCCGGCCCACCCCACCCGGGTGCTGGCGCGCCTGCTCGGCTCGCCCAACATCGCCAGCAAGGCCTGGATCTACCGCCAGTACGACTCCACCGTGCGGACGAACACAGTGGAGGCTCCGGGGGGCGACGCGGGCGTGCTGCGGTTGCGGGGCACGCGCAAGGGCATCGCCGCGACCGTGGACTGCAATGGGCGGTACTGCTACCTGAACCCGCGCCGCGGCGGCATGATCGCCGTGGCCGAGGCGGCTCGCAACCTGGCCTGCGTGGGGGCGCGCCCCCGGGCGGTGACGGACAACCTGAACTTCGGCAACCCGCTCAAGCCGGAAGTCTACTTCCAGCTGAGCGAGGCGGTGGACGGGATCGCGGAGGCGTGCCGCCGGCTGGACACGCCCGTGGTGAGCGGCAACGTGTCGCTTTACAACGAGAACCCGCAGGGCGCGATCTATCCCACGCCCGTGATCGGCATGGTGGGCGTGCTGGAGGACGTCTCACGCCGCATGGTGCTGGGCTTCCGGGAGCCGGGGGACGCCATCGTGCTCCTGGGCCGGAACACGGGGGAGCTGGGCGGCTCCGAGTACCTGAAGGTGGTGCACGGCCGGGTGGGCGGGGACGCGCCCGCCGTGGACCTGGACGCCGAGCGCGCCCTCATCGAATGCTTGCTGGAGCTGGCGGATGCGCGCCTGCTGGCCAGCGCCCACGACTGCGCCGAGGGCGGGCTGGCGGTCTGCCTGGCCGAGAGCGCCATGGCGGACCCGCTGCGGCCGCTGGGCGTGGCCGTGGAGCTGGAGGACGCGCTGCCCGGCGCGCCGCTCTTGTTCGGGGAGGCGCAGGGCCGGGCGGTGGTCTCCTGCGGGCCCGCGGAGCTGGAGCGGGTGCTGGAGGCGGCGCGCCGCCACGGCGTCCCCGCCGCGCGCATCGGCAGCGTGGGAGAGCCGGATGGCCGGTTCGTGGTCCGCAGCCGCAGCGCCGCCGCCATCGACGCGGCCGTGGGGGAGCTGCACGAGGTCTGGTCCACGGCGATCCCGCGCATGATGGACCGGTCGGCCGCGGCGTCGGACGTCGCGCTCGAGCCCACGCCGACCGCCTGAGGGGGGGGACCATGCGACTCCGCCTGTTCGCGCCCTTCGCACTCGCCGCGCTGGCCGCGTGCTCGGGGACCCCGCCGCCGGCGCTGCCGCAGGCGCAGCCGGACGTGGAGGGCCGGGTAACGGCCATCCAGGGGAGCTTCGCGGGCGGAGGCACGGTGTCGGTGCGGCGCGCGGACGCGGCCGCGGCTGCGCCGGCGGACCGGGTCGAGCTCCGGCCGGGGCTGCGGCTGCTGGAGTGGTACCAGGGCAGGCTGGGCTGGTCGAACCTCTCCAGGCTCAAAGTCGGTGACCGGGTCAAGGCCTGGTGGGATGGGCCGCCCCCGGCGACCGCGCCTCCCCGGGAGGGACCGGTCCGCATCTTCCTGATCGAACGAACCTGAAGCGGGTATAGCAGAGCATGTGTGGCATCGTCGGGGTCATGGGAGCCGAGCACGCCGCCGAGCTGGCGTTCCTCGGCCTGTACGCGCTGCAGCACCGCGGGCAGGAAGCGGCCGGCATCTGCACCGTCGAAGGTGGCGAAGTCCACCTGGTCAAGGCGGCCGGGCTGGTCATGGACGGCTTCGACGACCAGGTGCTGAAGGGGCTGCCCGGCACCCTGGCGCTGGGCCACACCCGCTATTCCACGGCGGGTGGAGCGGGGCTGGTCAACTCGCAGCCGATCGTGGCGCGCTACCACCAGGGCGAGCTGGCGCTGGTCCACAACGGCAACATCACCAACGCCCAGCAGCTGCGGCGTGGGCTGGTGGCGGAGGGCGCGCTCTTCCAGGGGACCGTGGACACCGAGGTGATCGTCCACCTGATCGCCCGCTCCCGCGCGCCCAACATCGATGGCCAGATCCGGCACGCGCTCTCGCAGCTGACGGGCGCGTTTTCCGTGCTGATCACCGGCGGCGATGCCCTATACGCGGCGCGCGACCCGTGGGGCTACCGCCCCCTCGTCCTGGGCCGCCTCGACGCCGGCGGCTGGGTGCTGGCCAGCGAGACCTGCGCCCTGGACCTCATGCACGCGCACTACGTCCGCGAGATCGAGCCCGGCGAGATCGTCAAGATCCAGGACGGCGAGATGACCTCGCTGCCCGCGCTCGGCCGGGCCGAGCGCATCGCCCCCTGCATCTTCGAGCTGATCTACTTCGCCCGCCCCGACTCCGTGGTCTGGGGCCAGACCGTGGACCGCACCCGGCGCCAGTTCGGCCGGCAGCTCGCCCGCGAGCACCCGGTCGAGGCCGACTGCGTCTTCAGCGTCCCCGACTCCTCCAACTCGGCCGCCCTCGGCTACAGCGAGGAGAGCGGCATCCCCCTGGAGCTGGCGCTCATCCGAAACCATTACGTCGGCCGCACCTTCATCCATCCCACGCAGGTCGGCCGCGATTTCCGCGTCCGCATCAAGTACAACCCCGTGCGCGAGGTCATCGAGGGCAAGCGCGTCATCGTGGTGGACGACTCCCTGGTCCGCGGCACCACCAGCCAGGGGCTGGTCCAGCTCATCCGCGACGCCGGTGCCCGCGAGGTGCACCTGCGCGTCGCCAGCCCGCCGGTCCGCTTCCCGTGCTTCTACGGCATCGACATGCCCAATCCCAAGGAGCTGATCGCCGCCAACCTCTCCGTGGAGCAGATCCGGGAGAAGCTCGCCGTGGACTCCCTGGGCTACCTCTCCCTCGAGGGCATGCTCGACACCGTCCGGGGCAACGGCGCATCCTTCTGCCACGCCTGCTTCTCCGGCGACTACACCGCGCCGCTGGTCGACCTGGAGGAGGGGCTGTCCGTCTCGAGTCACTGCTGAAAAGGCGAGAGACCCAAAGGCCGCAGGCGCAGGCGCAGGCGTTCACGTGGACGAACCCGTGGACGCCTGCGCCTGCGCCTGCGCCTGCGGCGGTTTCATCCGGCCATCTCATCGGCGATCTCGCCTGCGCGCCGGGGTGCACGCCTGCACCCAGGCAGGGTGCACGGTGGCCGCGACGTCAGCGGTCGCGCTCACGGCCGCGGAACTCCAGGCCGTGCCAGGCCGCCGGACCTGTCCCCCGCTCCGCCCCTTGCCGGGCGCGACCCGCGGGCCCAAGATCGATGGCGTTCCGCACGATCGCCGCACGGCTCGTAAGTCGATTCCCTACCGCGGATGCAGCCGCTCCCTACAGCGAGAGCCGGCCCGGTCGGGCAAGATGAGGCGAACGTCGAATTCCGTTCTGGGGCCGGGTGCGGGCAGCGCCGGCCCGGGTATGGACCGCCCCGCGGGTGCCGTGGGTCGATCCGTGCCGGTAGATACTGGTCATTCCACGCGATTGGAGATCGAGAGCGATATGCCCAAGTCCCTGGTTTACTACTTCGGCGGCGGTCATGCCGACGGCGGCAAGGACGACAAGCTGCTGCTCGGCGGCAAGGGCGCGAACCTGGCCGAGATGACGCGCATCGGGATCCCGGTCCCCCCTGGGTTCACTATCACGACCGAGAACTGCAAGCTCTACCTGAGCCAGGGCGGCTACGCCCAGGGACTCAAGGAGCAGGTCGCGGACGCGATCAAGCGGCTGGAAAAGGACACCGGCAAGGTGTTCGGCGGCTCCGAGAACCCGCTGCTCGTTTCGGTGCGCAGCGGCGCGCCGGCGTCGATGCCCGGGATGATGGACACCATCCTGAACCTGGGGCTGAACGACCGCACCGTGCAGGTGCTGGCGAAGAACTCGGGCAACGAGCGCTTTGCCTGGGACTCGTATCGCCGCTTCGCGCAGATGTATGGCGACGTGGTGCTGCTGGTGCCGCCGACCAAGCACGAGAAGCTGCTGGACGAGTGCAAGGAGAAGCGGGGCGTCGCCGCCGACACGGGGCTGACCACCGAGGACCTGAAGGAGCTGGTGCGCGAGTTCAAGGCGCTGGCCCAGGCCAACACGGGCAAGCCCTTCCCCGAGGAGCCGGTCGAGCAGCTCTGGGGCGCCGTCGAGGCCGTGTTCCGCTCCTGGAACAACGAGCGCGCCATTGCCTACCGGCGGGTGAACCGCATTCCCGAGAGCTGGGGCACGGCGGTGAACGTCCAGGCCATGGCGTACGGCAACATGGGCGACGACTCCGGCACGGGCGTGGCTTTCACGCGCAATCCGGCCACGGGCGAGAACAAGTTCTTCGGCGAGTTCCTGGTCAATGCCCAGGGCGAGGACGTGGTGGCCGGGATCCGCACGCCGCTGCACATCGACGAGATGGCCGGCGCGCTGCCCGCCGCCTACCAGGAGCTGCTCAAGCAGCAGAACGTGCTGGAGCGGCACTATCGCGACATGCAGGACCTGGAGTTCACGGTCGAGCGCGGTCGCCTCTACATCCTGCAGACCCGCAACGGCAAGCGCACGGCGCAGGCCAGTGTCCGCATCGCGGCCGAGATGGTGGACGAGGGGCTGATCACCGAGCAGGAAGCGGTGCTGCGCGTCGATCCCAAGCAGGTCGACCAGCTGCTGCACCCGCGGCTCGATCCCAACGCCAAGGCGACGGTGATCGGCAAGGGGCTTCCGGCCTCCCCCGGCGCGGCCGCGGGCAAGGTCGTCTTCGACCCGGCCAAGGCCGTGGCGATGTCGGAGCTGGGCGAGGCGGTGATCCTGGTGCGCCGTGAGACGTCGCCTGACGACTTCAGCGGCATGGTGGCGGCCAAGGCGATCGTCACCGCGCGCGGCGGCATGACCTCCCACGCGGCCGTGGTGGCCCGCGGCATGGGCAAGTGCTGCGTGGCGGGCGCGACCGACCTGGTCGTGGAGGAGGACGAGGGCGTCGTCCGCTACGAGGGCGGCGAGCTGCATGAGGGCGACTGGATCACGGTGGACGGCGGCGCGGGCGTGGTCTACGCCGGCAAGGTCGCGACCGTGGCACCCGAGCTCTCCACGCAGTTCAAGCGCATCATGGACTGGGCGGACAAGTTCCGGCAGCTGGGCGTGCGCACCAACGCCGACACGCCTGCGGACGCGGCCAAGGCGCGCGAGTTCGGCGCCGAGGGCATCGGCCTGACCCGCACCGAGCACATGTTCTTCGAGGGCAACCGCATCCAGGCGATGCGCGAGATGATCCTCGCCGAGAACGTGGAGGAGCGGAAGGTCGCGCTGGCCAAGCTGCTGCCCATGCAGCGCGCCGACTTCCTCGGCATCTTCAAGGCGATGGACGGGCTGCCCGTCACCATCCGCCTGCTGGATCCGCCGCTGCACGAGTTCCTGCCCCACCCCGACGAGGTGGACTCCTACTCGAAGGCGGCCGGCGTGGACCCCGTGCTCGTGCGCCGGGCCATCGACAAGCACCACGAGGCCAACCCCATGCTCGGCCACCGTGGCTGCCGGCTGGGCATGACCTTCCCCGAGATCACCGAGATGCAGGCGCAGGCGATCTTCGAGGCCGCTATCGAGGCCACCAAGGAGGGCGCCACCGTCTTCCCCGAGGTCATGGTCCCGCTCATCGCGGACATCCGTGAGCTGGAGCGCCAGACCGCGCTCATCCACAAGGTCGCGGACACGGTGCAGAAGAAGGCCGGCCGCAAGCTCGACTACAAGGTCGGCACCATGATCGAGCTGCCGCGCGCCGCGCTGACCGCCGGGCAGATCGCCAAGGAGGCACAGTTCTTCTCCTTCGGCACCAACGACCTGACACAGACCACTTACGGGCTGTCCCGCGACGACGCCGGCAAGTTCCTGCCCTTCTACGTCGAGCAGGGCATCTTCCCGGACGACCCGTTCCAGACGCTGGATCCGATCGGCGTCGGCCGGCTCATCGAGATCGCCACCCGCGAGGGCCGCGCCACCCGGCCGGACCTCAAGGTGGGCATCTGCGGCGAGCACGGTGGGGACCCGCGCTCGGTCGAGTTCTGCCACGAGGTGGGACTCAACTACGTGTCCTGCTCGCCCTTCCGCGTACCCATCGCCCGGTTGGCGGCGGCCCAGGCCGCCCTCAAGGGGCCCAAGGGCGCGCGCCTGGCCGTCGCGTCCGAGACGCCGGAAGTCGCCACCGCCGGCGCCGCCGGCATCCCGCTCGGCGAATAAGCGAGTAGTCGCTCGGCAGGTGTGAGAAGGGGCCCGGCGCCAACGCGCCGGGCCCCTCGTTTTGTTCACCGCAGAGCCACAGAGGTCACAGAGAACAGATCTGTTGTAGTTAACCACAACATCCAGTCACCGTTACGCCAGGTAACTGGCGGACTGGCCGGCTCTGTGTCCTCCGTGCCTCTGCGGTGAAACTGGTGTTGATGGCGGCGGACGCCCTTGAATCCCGCCAATCAGCCGGCGCCCAGCTCCCGCTGCAGCTCGCGGCGGGCCTCGTCGATCAGGCGGCGGACGCGGTCGCGCAGCTCGGGGACGTCGCTCACGGAGAGCCCGGTGGTCTCGATCGGCTCCAGCACGCGCACCTCGGCGTGGGCGGGCGCCATGATGAACGTGCCCTTGGCCAGCGCCCCGCTCGTGCCCGCCAGCGCCAGCGGCAGGATGGGCAGTCCCAGGTCCACCGCCACGCGGAAGGCGCCGTTCTGGAAGGGCAGCAGGTCGCCGGTCCGGGAGCGCGTCCCCTCGGGGAAGATCATGACCGACACGCGCTTCGCCAGCCGGTCCCGGATTCCCTGCACCGCGTCGGAGCGGCTTTCGCTGCGGCCCCGGTGCACCTCGATGTCGCCCGCCAAGCGCATCATCCAGCCCAGGACCGGGATGCGGAAGAAAGCATGCTTGCTCAGCCACTTCATCTCCCAGGGCAGGTGGCTGATCAGCAGGATGTCGGCAAACGACTCGTGGTTGGAGACGACGATGTAGGGCCGGCGCGGGTCGCGGATGCGCACGCCGCTCGTGCGGAAGCGCCAGAGCGGGTTCACGCCCACGATCGCCACCGCCGCCAGACGGAACCAGCGGCCGGCGTGGTAGCGGCCGGCGTCGAACGGTGCCGTGGCGACGAAGATCAACGCCAGGATCGGCAGCCACACCGCCACGATCACGCCCAGCAGGCCCCACTGCACGAACGATAGAATCCGCCGAGCCATCGCACTCACCGACAGGGTGAAGCCGGGCCAGCCCGGCGGTGAAGCGGTGCAACTTATGCTCGCCTCGCCCCCGCCGCACGCCCCCCGGGGCGACCGAACGCCTTCCTGCGCCCGCGTCAACCGTTGCCTTTCCCCCGCCTCTGCACTTAGCGTTAAGGATTGCGCCGCCGACCAGCGAGCATCGCAGGCCGTCGGCCTGAGCCTTTGGACGTTTGCCTTTCGCCCTTGCCCGTGCCTTTCGCTGTTCCCACGAACGCACACACGAGGAGCCGTCATGCCCGAGCGCTGGGCCCTGATCCTGGGAGCATCGAGCGGTTTCGGAGAGGCCACGTCCCGCGCCCTGGCGGCGGAGGGGTATTCCATCGCCGGCGTGCACCTGGACCGGCGGGCGACGCTGCCCCATGTGCAGGAGGTGGTGAGCGCGATCGAGGCGGCGGGCCGGCAGGCGCGCTTCTTCAACGTCAACGCGGCGGACGTGGAGAAGCGCGACGCGGTGCTGGACGAGCTGGGACCCGTCGTCGGCCAGGGCGGCGTGCAGGTCATGCTGCATTCCCTGGCCTTCGGCACGCTGGGTCCGTTCTTGGGCGAGGGCGCGCTGACGCCCGCGCAGATGGACATGACCGTGCGGGTCATGGGGCACTCGCTGGTGGACTGGGCGCAGGCGCTGGTGGCGCGGGGGCTGATGCAGCGGGGTGGGCGCATCTTCGCCATGACGTCCTCCGGGTCGAAGCGCGTGATCCCGAACTACGGCGCCGTAGGCGCGGCCAAGGCCGCGCTCGAGGCCCATATTCGCCAGCTTGCAGCCGAGCTGGCACAGCGGGGTATTACCGCAAACGCGCTGCGCGGCGGCGTGACCGATACGCCGGCGCTGCGCAAGATTCCGGGCCACGACCGCATCCTGGCGGGCGCATTGGATCGCAATCCGTCGGGACGGCTGACGCGGCCGGAGGACGTGGCGGGCGCCGTCGTCGCCCTATCGCGCCCCGAGTCGTACTGGATCACCGGCAACGTCATCAACGTCGATGGCGGCGAAGAGGTCATGGCATGAGTGCAACGCTCGCGTTGGGGCTGCCCCTGATCATCCAGGGTGGAATGGGGATCGGGGTCTCGGATTGGAAGCTGGCCCGGGCCGTGTCGCTGCGGGGCCAGCTGGGCGTGGTATCGGGCACCTGCATTGACAGCGTGTTCATCCGGCGGCTGCAGGACGGCGACATTGGCGGCCACCTCCGCCGGGCCATGGAGCACTTCCCCATCCCGGACGTGTCCGCGGACGCGTTGAAGAAGTACTTCCTGCCCGAGGGTCGGATCGACGGTGCGCCCTACAAGCTGCTGCCCGTCTGGAAGCAGAAGGTCGGGCGCGCCCGCGAGCAGCTGGCCGTACTGTCCAGCTTCGTGGAGGTGTACCTGGCCAAGGCCGGCCACGGCGGACCCGTGGGCATGAACCTGCTCACCAAGGTCCAGATGCCCAACCTGGCGACGCTGTACGGCGCCATGCTCGCGGGCGTGGACTACGTGCTCATGGGCGCGGGCATTCCCCGCGAGATCCCGGGCGTGCTGGACGCTTTCGCCGAGGGCCACACGGCCACCATGCACCTGGATGTCGATGGCCTGGAGCGGGCGGATACGGCCGAGCTGACCTTCGAGCCGGCGGAGCACTTCGAGGGGAGCGCGCCGCAACTGCGCCGCCCGCGCTTCCTGCCCATCATCTCGGCCCACTCGCTGGCGATGATGCTCACCCGCAAGGCGACCGGCCGCGTCGATGGCTTCGTCATCGAGGGGCCGACGGCGGGAGGCCACAACGCGCCGCCGCGCGGCAGGCTGGAGCTGGATGGGCGGGGCGAGCCGGTCTATGGCGAGCGCGACCTGGCCGACCTGGGCACCATGCGCGAGCTGGGGCTTCCCTTCTGGCTGGCGGGCGGGACCGGCTCGCCCGACGCGGTCGTGCGCGCGCTGGGCGCCGGCGCCGCCGGCGTCCAGGTCGGGACGCTCTTCGCCTGGTCGAACGAGAGCGGCATCGACGCGGGCCTCAAGCAGCGGGTGCTCGCCGGCGTGGGCGGCGAGGCGCTGCGTGTGAAAACCGACATGCGCGCCTCCCCCACCGGATTCCCCTTCAAGGTGGTCGAGCTCAAGGGCACCAACGCCTCGGCCGCGAATTACGAGCGGCGCGAGCGCGTCTGCGACCTGGGCTACCTGCGCCAGGCCTACCGGCGCGAGGACGGGCGGATCGACTACCGCTGCGCCGCCGAGCCGGTGGACACCTACCTGAAGAAGGGCGGCAAGCTCGAGGACACTGTCGGTCGCAAGTGCCTGTGCAACGGGCTCATGGCCGATATCGGGCTGCCGCAGATGCGCGAGGACGGTCCCGAGCTGGCCATTCTCACCAGCGGCGACGACCTCGTCCTCATGGAGCAGTTCCTCGCCGGGCGCGACTCCTACTCGGCCGGCGACGTCCTCGACTACCTCCTCTCCGGCATGGCCCTCGCCGGCGCGGGCGCGATGGCCGGGATGGGTGTCGCCGGGGAGGGCGGCATCGCCTAGCCGCGCCTACCGCCGCGGTCTAGATTCCGCTACATGAACCGCCCGAATCGCTTCTATGCGCATTCCCTGCGAGCGGCCTCACGGCCGCTCGTGTGCATCCTGCCCCTGGCGTCGCTGGCGACGGTGCTGGCCTGCGCGACCGCGGTCCCGCCCGCGCCCCGCCCCGCCCTCGCCCCGGCGCCGGCGCAGGCGCAGGCCGCGCCCCTGGCTCCGGCGGACAGCACGGTCACGCTATACCTGCTGGGCACGACCGACGTCCACGGGCATGTCTACCCGTACGACTACTACAACGGCCGGGCGACCGGGCAGGGCCTGGCGCTGCTGGCCCCGCTGGTGGACAGCGTGCGCGCCGCCCACCCGGGCGCCACGTACCTCTTCGACTCCGGCGACCTGCTGCAGGGCACGCCCCTGACCTACCTGGCTGCCCGCCCCGGCGCCGCCCCGCCCGGGCTGCGCCCGGCGCCGGGAGCACCGCGGGAGCCCCACCCGGTCATGGTGGCCATGAACCTGATGCGCTACGACGCCAGCGCTATCGGGAATCACGAGTACAACTATGGCATCGGCACGCTGGACAGCACGCTGGCGCAGGCGCACTTCCCCTTCGTCGCCGCCAACGTGTTCCGCCACGGTACGGACCAGCCGGCCTACCGGCCGTACGTGCTGCTGGCGCACGTCGTCGCCCCGGGCGACACCGTGCTGGTGGGCGTGACGGGCGTGACGCCGCCGGGCGTGCTGATCTGGGACCGGGGCAACGTGTTGGACCGGCTCGACTTCCGTGAACCGGTCGCCTCCCTGAAGCCGGTGGTGGCAGAGATGAAGGCCCGCGGCGCCGACGTCGTCGTCGTGCTGAACCACGGCGGGCTCGAGGGCACCAGCTACGACACCACCTCGGGCGTGCCCCCGGAGAACGCCGGCGCCCGCATCGCCCGGGAGGTCGCGGGCGTGGACGTCGTCTTCCTGGGGCACACGCACCGCGAGCTCGCCGACAGCGCCATCAACGGCGTGCTGCTGACGCAGGCCGGCGCCCAGGCGCGCAGCCTGGCCCAGGCCACGGTGACGCTGGTCCGGCGCGGGCCCTCCGACTGGGCCGTGAGCGCCCGCCGGGCCATGCTGCTACGGCCCGACCCGCGCCACGCCGACCAGGCGCTGCTGGACTCGCTGCGCTGGGCCCACGAGCGCGCCCTGGCTTACGTGCGCTCGGTCGTCGGCCGCGCCACCGAGCCCATGGAGGCCGCCCGCGCCCGTGCCGAGGATACGCCCCTCGTGGACTTCGTGAACGAGGTCCAGCGCCGCGCCGCGGGCACGGAGCTGTCCGCCGCCTCGTCCTTCGCGCCCGAGGCAAGTATCCCGGCGGGGCCGGTCAGCATTGGCCAGATCGCCGCGATCTACCCCTACGAGAACACGCTGGCGGCCGTACGTCTCACGGGCGCGCAGCTCCGGGGCTACCTGGAGAAATCGGCCGAGTACTTCCGGACGTGGCCCGTGCCCGCCGGCCAGAGCCTCGTGAACCCGGGCGTGGTCGGCTACAACTTCGACATGGTGAGCGGCGTCGACTACACCATCGACCTGTCCAGACCCGTCGGGCAGCGAATCACCGCCCTCACCTTCCGGGGCAAGCCGGTCCGCCCCGACCAGAGCTTCACCATGGCGCTGAACAGCTACCGCCGGGGCGGCGGTGGCGGCTACTCCATGGTGGCGGCAGCGCCGGCCGTCTACGAGAAGGACCAGGACATCCGGGACCTGCTGGTGGACGAGGTCCGCCGCAAGGGTGTTTTGCGCCCGGCCGACTACTTCCGGCGCAACTGGGTGATCGTCCCCGCCGCCGCCGCGCAGCAGGCCGCCCGCGAGCTGCCAGACTACGGCCGGCGCCCGGGCGCCCCCTCCGCCGGTGCCGCGGCGTCAGGCGGCGCACGCCCCGCGCCCCTGCGCCTGCGCGTCCTCACCACCAACGACTTCCACGGACACCTGCTCCCCGAGACCTACGCCTGGTCGGGCGGGCGTCCCGTGGGCGGCGCGGCCACCCTGGCCGCCTACTTCCGCGCCGAGCGCGAGGGCTTCGGCGGGCCGGTCGTGCTGCTCGATGCCGGCGACGAGATGCAGGGAACACCCATCTCCAACCTCACGCGCGGCGCCTCCACCGTGTCCTTCTTCGACGCCGTGACCGACCGAGCCGCCGCCATCGGCAACCACGAGTTCGACTGGGGCGTCGCGGCGCTGCGCGCCCGCATGGCCCAGGCGCGCTACCCCTGGCTCGCCGCCAACGTGTTCGTCGCCGGCGCGGATACCGCCCCCTCCTGGGTCCACGCCACCACCATGCTCGTCGTGGGCGGCGTGCGCGTGGGCGTCATCGGCCTGGCCACGCGCGAGACGCCCAACACCACCAAGGCGGAGAACGTGCGCGGGCTCGAGTTCCGCGACGGCGCCGCCGCCATCGACCGCTGGGTCCCGCAGCTGCGCCGCCAGGGCGCCGACTTCGTCGTGGTGGTGGCCCACAGCGGCGCCGCCTGCGACGCCTCCGGCGGAGCCGACTGCCGGGGCGAGGTCGTGGACTGGGCCCGCGCCGTGCACGAGCGGCCCGACCTCATCGTCGCCGGCCACACCCACACCCTCATGCGGGTCGTGGTCAACGGCATCCCCATCGTGCAGGCCGCGTCCTACGGCCAGCGCTACGGCGTGGTGGACCTGGAACGGGGCGATCGGGCGACGCCGGCGCCCTCGGCGGGCGGTTCGGCCTCCGTGACCTCCGTGGCAGTTCGAGATCTGCCGGTTGCCTGGGCCGACCGGCTGCCTCCCGACAGCGGCGTCGCCGCCCTCGTCGCCCGCTACCAGCGGGAGATCGGGCCCCGCGTGAACGCCGTCGTCGCCACGCTGGCCGGCCCCATCTCCCGGGGCATGGGCGACTTCCCCCTGGGCCGCCTGCTCGCCGACGCCTGGCGCGCGCAGACCGGCGCCCAGGTCGCCTTCATCAACAACGGCGGGATTCGAGCCGAGCTGAAGGCCGGGCCCGTCACCTGGGGCGCGCTCTACGAGCTGCAACCCTTCAACAACCGGCTCGCCGTGCTGACCATCACCGGGGCGAAGCTGCGCCAGGCCGTCGAGACCGCCGTGCGCGGCACCAGCCCCGACGCCAACGTCAGCGGCATCCGCGCCAGCTACGACCGGTCCCGGCCGCCCGGCGCCCGCCTGACCGCCCTCACCCTCGCCGATGGCACCCCCATCCGCGACGACGCCCACTACACGGTGGCCATGCCCGACTTCCTGGCCGGTGGCGGCGACCGCTACTCCGCCTTTACCGCGCCGCTGGCCCGCACCGACTCGCCGCTGGTGGACCTGGACGCGCTCATCGCCTACCTGCGCGGGCGTCCCCAGCCTGTTCAGGCACCCGCGGACCCGCGGCTGGTTCCCTTCGGGCCCGAGCCCGGGCCCGGGCCCGAAAGGAACCGGCCGTGAGCGTCACGGTGACCCGGGAGCTGCTGGAGCGCCTCCCCAAGACCGACCTGCACGTCCACCTCGATGGCTGCCTCCGGCCCGAGACGCTCATCGAGCTGGCCCGCGAGCGCTCCCGGGAGCTGCCCTCCTGGGACCCCGACGAGCTGCGCGATTTCATGCACGTCCAGGACGCCACCGACCTGGTCGACTACCTGGACCGCTTCGACATCACCCTGCGCGTCATGCAGGACGCCGGCGCGCTCGAGCGCATCGCCTACGAGCTGGCCGAGGATGCCGCCCGCGAGAATGTCCGCTACATGGAAGTGCGCTACTCCCCCATCCTCAACGCCCGAGAGGGACTGACGCTCCCCCAGACCGTCGAGGCGCCGCTGCGCGGACTCCAGCGCGCCGAGCAGGAGTTCGGCATCAGGACCGGCATCATCATCTGCGGCATCCGCAACATGAACCCGCTCACCTCTTTGGACCTGGCCGACCTCACGGTCGAGTTCCGCGAGCGCGGCGTCGTCGCCTTCGACCTGGCCGGCGCCGAGTACAACTATCCCCCCAAGAAGCACCGCGACGCCTTCTACCGCGTCATCAACGCCAACATCGCCGCCACCATCCACGCAGGCGAGGCCTACGGCCCGGAGTCCATCCACCAGGCGCTCCACTACTGCAACGCCAACCGCATCGGCCACGGCACCCGACTCTGGGAAGACCCGACGCTCATGGCCTACGTCAACGATTTCCGCATCCCCCTGGAAATCTGCCTCACCTCCAACGTCCAGACCCGCGCCGTCGCCAGCTTCGAGGCCCACCCGCTCCGCCTCTACTACGACGAGGGCCTGGTCGTCACCATCAACACCGACAACCGCCTCATGAGCGCCACCACCGTCACCGACGAGTACTGGCGCGCCCACCAGCACCTGGCCTTCACCTGGGACGAGCTCTGCGCCTGCGCCCTCATGGGCTTCGAGAGCGCGTTCCTGCCCTTCCGTGAGAAGCAGGAGCTGGTCGAGCAGATGCGCCTGGAGATCGAGGCGCTCACCGACTCCGCCTGAGCCAGCCCTTGCGCCTGCCGACAGTGCATCGCGCGGCAAGCCTCATGATTCACCACAGAGTTCATAGAGGTACGGGAGAGATCCCCGGCACCGCAGCACCCGGCCTGCGAACCCCTGGCTCCATCGTTCATCCCGGCTATGTCGTTGGTTTTAGCTGGTTTGAACAAACAACTGCCTGATGACGCCCGGGAAGCGTGTTGGATGTACCTCTGAGCCCTCCGTGGTGAACATTCCGTCGTCGAAGACGCCCCTCGAATCGTGGTGACCACCGGGGCTTGTCCCGAGTCCATACTTGCACTACAATATCACTTGAGTCCATAACTGGAGCAGATTATGGCATTGCCTCAGAAGCGACGAGGGCCGATCCCGCACGCGGAGCTGGCCGGCGCCGGGCTGCGCGCCTTCTTTCGCATCGCCGAGGCCTGGGGGCTGGGCATCGAGGAGCAGGTGACGCTGCTGGGGAGTCCCGGGCGCTCGACGTACTTCAAGTGGAAGCGGGACGGGGCGACGTCGCTCCCCCGGGACGTGCTGGAGCGGATCTCCTACATCCTGGGGATCTACAAGGCGCTGCAGATCCTGCTGCCGGACCTGGCCGCGGCGGACGGCTGGGTGCGGCGGCCGAATTCGGCACCGCTCTTCGGCGGTCGGAGTGCGCTGGAGCGGATGCTGTCGGGGAACGTGGCGGACCTTTACCT
Source organism: Gemmatimonadota bacterium (assembly GCA_017881445.1). GTDB lineage: Bacteria > Gemmatimonadota > Gemmatimonadetes > Longimicrobiales > RSA9 > JADGQX01. The sequence continues at coordinate 22,456 of JADGQX010000016.1, forward strand.
GGTGCGGCAGTATCTGGATGCCGAGCGGGGCGCGTAGCGCGGCCGCGGCCGGCGGAGGTGGGGCGCCGGAGGGGCGAGGTGGCCCGGAGCCGCCCGTTCGGGCGCTGGGCTGGGGCCCGGCCTATAGGATCTTGCCCTCGCGCTTCCCGCCCATCGACCTGTTCGAGCGCGTGGCGTCGCCCGCGGACTGGGAGGCGCTGATCGAGCTGGAGTCGCTGACCAACGACCGGCTGCGGGACGAGGTGGGGCGGATCCAGCTGGTGCCGCCGGAGGAGCGCGTGTCCGGGCCGGGCGCGGGCTACGTCATGGCGGCCTTCACGCACATCGCGCCGGAGGGCGGGCGCTTCAACGACCCGAGCTTCGGCGCCTATTACGCCGCCCGCGCCCTGGAGACGGCGGTGGCGGAGACGAGCTACCACCGGGCGCGCTTCCTGTCCGCCACACAGGAGCCAGCCATGCAGCTGGACATGCGCGTGCTGGAGGCGGAGCTCGCGGGAGAGTTCCACGACCTGCGCGGGCTGCGCGCAGAGTGGCCGGCGGTGTACGAGCCCGCCGACTACTCCGCGGGCCAGGCGCTGGCGCGACGGCTGAGGGCGGGTGGCTCGGACGGCGTCGCCTTCGAGAGCGTGCGGCACGCCGGCGGCGAGTGCGCCGCGGTGTTCCGCCCGCGCCTGGTCCTGCGCTGCCGCGAAACGCGGACGCTCACCTACATCTGGGACGGTCAGTCGATCTCGGGCGTGTACGAGAAGAAGCCGTTCCGCCCCCGCCACACGCGCTGAGCGGACGTCGAGACGCGTGAGCCCGCTTGCCGCACGAATGCGCTGACACCTGCCGCCTTGACCGGCGTCCCAGACTGCGCCGATGGTCTAACGTGCAAAGCGCTTGGTCTTCCCATCCCTTCCGCAAAGCGGTCCTTCTCGCCGCCCCCCACGTAGCGTTGAAGCCAGGCGCCGGCGGGCGTCAGCGCGTCCGCATCGGTGCCGTCGCATGAGAGAACCCCTGTCCGATCCGGGTCCGCGCGGATTGCAGACGCTTCTCGCCGAACTGAAGCGGCGGAAGGTGTTCCAGCTCGCCGCCGTATACGGCGCGACCGCGTTCGTCGTGCTCCAGGTCGCCGACCTGTCCTTCCCGCGCCTCGGGCTGCCCGACTGGACGGTGACCTTCGTGCTCGTGCTGGAGCTGGCCGGCTTCCCCTTCGCGCTCGTGCTCGCCTGGGCCTACGAGACGGGACCGGGCGGGCTGCGCCGCACGGAGCCCGCGGCGCCGGGCGAGCTCGAGGCGATCGTCGCGGAGCCCCGCGCACGCCGGTGGCCGGCCGGTATCGCCGCCGTCGTCGGCGTGCTGCTGCTAGGGGCCGCCGCCGCGTGGGGCTTCGGCCTGGTGGGCCACCGGCACGCGCGCTACGACTCGATCGCGGTGCTGCCCTTCACGAACATGAGCGGCGACCCCGCCAACGAGTACTTCGGCGACGGGCTCGCCGAGGAGCTGCTGAACTCGCTGGCCAACATCCCGGGCTTGAAGGTAGCGGCGCGCACGTCCGCGTTCGCGCTGAAGAACTCGAAGCTGGGCGTGCGCGCCATCGGCGACACGCTCGGTGTCGCGGCCGTGCTGGAGGGCAGCGTGCGCCGTTCCGAGGGGCGCGTCCGCATCGTCGCGGAGCTGAGCGACGCGCGCACCGGCTACGACCTGTGGTCGCATACGTACGACCGGCCTATGACCGAGCTGTTCGCGGTGCAGTCGGCCATCGCGTCGGAGATCGTGGACGCGCTCGCGATCCGGCTGTCGGGCGGCGCCGCCAGCCTGGCCCGCGGCGGCACCTCGAACGTCGCGGCTTACGACATCTATCTCGAGGGCCGGCAGAAATGGGCGACGCGGCGGGTGCCGGAGCTGCGCGCCGCGGTCGACGACTTCGAGGTGGCGCTCTCGCGAGATTCATCCTTCGCGCTCGCGTGGAGCGGCCTCGCCGACGCCATCGACGCGCTCGCCTTCCGCGACGGCTCGTCGCGGCGACTCGTGCCGCGCGGGAAGTACGCGGCGCAACGCGCGCTGATCCTCGACCCGGAGCTGGCCGAGGCGTGGGCGTCGCTCGGCCAGCTCTACTGCGACTTCGACCGCGACTGGGTCATGGCCGAGCTGGCGCTACGCCGCGCCCTGGCGCTCAAGCCTTCGTACGCCTCGGCCGCGCGCTGGCTCTCCGATATTCTCCGCTACACGGGGCGGCCGGCGGAAGCGCTGGAGTTCGGCCGTCGAGCGGTGGAGCTGGATCCGCTCTCCCCCCACATGGCCGACGGCGTCGCCCAGACGCTGCTCGTGCTCGAGCGATGGGGCGACGCCCGCGCCGCGTACGACCACCTGCTCCTCGACACCAACTACGATATCTCGATCCCCCCCCTCGTCGCCGTGCCTCGCCTCCGCTACGGGGCGGACCAGGCGGCAGTCGTCGCGCGACGTTGGGCACGCTTCAGCGGCGCCGACACGTCCACGGCCGGCATCCTGGGCCGTGCCCTGGTCGTGCCGGCATTGCGCGACTCCGCCCGTACCATCCTGGCGCGCATGAAGTTCAATGCCATCCGCCATCGCGACCTGGCCGCCCTCCAGAGCGCCTTCGGCGACACCGCCGCCGCGCTCGCGACCCTCGAGCGCGCGCTGACCGAAGGCGACCCGCAGCTTGTCACGATCGGCACCTATCCCGCGTACGAGCCGCTGCGGGGGTCCCCTCGCTTCCAGCGCATCGTGCACGCGTACGGTCTCCCCATCGGCTATCGCTCCCATTGACGCTCGGCTTGCCGTTGGGCGTCGCCTTCGTCATGCGCCCTCGTGCGCCCGGACCCGACGGGGCGCTGGCGCCCGCCCCGCCGAGTGGCGCCCCGGGAACTGTAGCCCGCCCCGCCCGTGTTCCCATGAATCGACCTGTTGGCGGCCGGGTGCGACCGGGCGCCGGCCGCGTCCCGCGAGCGCTCGCCGCAATCGCCGAACGGAGAGCTCATGATCTGCATCGTGGCACGAGGCCGCTGGACCGTGCTCTATGCCTGGCTGGCCGTGGTCGCCGCCGCTCCCATGACGGGCTGTGCCAGCGGGGGCCGGGCCGGGGGCGGGGGTGTGGGCCCGTCCATGAGCATGCAGTTCAGCGGCTCGCCCGAGCTGGCGGGCACGGCCAGCCTGCCGGCCGATGCCGGCGGGCCGCCCGCAGCCGTCGTGGCCGCGACGGTGCTGGAGGTGCTGCAGTGGCCGGTGTTGAGCGTGGATACGGCCCAGGGCGGGCTGGTCAGCGACTGGCAGTACTTCGAGCCGGCGATCCGGGGCTCCTCACGCCAGACCTTCTGCCAGAATCCCATGGCGCTCCGATTCACGGTGCGCAAGACGCCGAAGGGCTGGACGGAGCTGATCGCCGAGGCGTACGTCCCGCGCTCCGCCGGAGGCGGCGGAGCCATGAGGAGCGGATGGGACGACTCGCTCGTGCCCCGCAACGAGCCCGATCGGGGCAACGCCCTGGGCCAGGCGCGCGGGGCGCTCGCCTCCTTCAGGAAGGCCATTGTCGCGGCCACCGTGGACGCGGCGACGGCCAGTCGCGCAATCACCGACCTCGATCAGCAGCTGGACAACGGCGGCTTCCGCCGCTGCGCCGCCCAGGGCGGCTGAGCCCGTCGAGCGACCCGGCACGAAAAGGACAGCGCCCCGGGGCCAGTAGCGGCCCGGGGCGCTGCTTCATGCAGCGGGACGGCTTCGTTAGAAGTTGTACCGCACCATCAACTGCATCTGATAGTTCGAGTTCAGGTTGTTGTAGTCGACCGTCGTGATGCTGGAGTCGAAGTTCAGGATCGGGTGGCTGTCACCGGCGTACAGGGTGCTGGTGCTCCCCTTCGACAGCGAGCGGTAGGTGAGCAGCGTCACGTCGCTGTACGGCGTCCCCTGGTGGCCCCAGTTCTTGTTCAACAGGTTGCCGAAATTGAAGATATCGAGCTGGAGCGACACGTTCTGCATGCCGATCGTCTTCAGCGACTGGCGCGCGCTTACGTCCAGCTTGTGCATGAACGGCGCGGTGCAGCTATTGCGCGCCATGATCTGGCCGCGCTGGTTCTTCAGGCAGTCCCAGGAGTTGATGAACTTCTCGAAGGCGGTGGCCTGGTCGGCGGCCGAGACCGTCGGCTTGCCGCTCGCCGTCAGCGTGGTGAACTCGATCTCGTTCGGGTCGGTGACGTTCTTGGGAACGTAGATCGGGTCGTCGCCGCTGGAGCCGTTGCCGTTCAGGTCGCTGCTGTAGACGAAGGCGAAGGGCGAGCCCGACGCGCCCTGGTAGATCGCCGAGATCGTGGTCTGCGTCGGCAGGGTGTAGCTGCCCTGGGCGACGATGCGGTGCCGCTGCTCGAAGAGCGAGCGGGTGGCGGTCATGTCCGTCTGGTCGCCGGCCCAGACGCGGCCGTAGCGCCAGTTGGAGATGGCCGTGCTGGAGCTGAGGCTCTGCACGTCCCAGCCGCGGTTGTAGGTGTAGGCCACGCTGCCCTGCCAGTGGTCGGCGTAGCGGCGATTCAGCATGGCGGTCAGGTTGTAGTAGTGGTCCTTGTTCTCGTTGCCCACATCGATGACCGTGTTGCGCGTCGAGACCACGAGCACCGGCTTGCTCGGCTGCGGTCCGTACATGACGCGGCCGTGCGCGTCCACGCCCTGGGGGCCCTTGAGGGCGATGTTCGTGTAGAAGGGCGAGTAGAGCGACTTCGTGTACAGCCCCTCCACCGTCGCGATCAGGTTGTGCCCCAGGTCGCGGTCGTAGCCGAGAGTGCCGCGCGCCGTCTGCGGCATGCGCGTGCCCGGCTGGACCAGGTCCACCTCACCGCCCGCGGCCGCCGTCGTGCCGTTCGAGCATGCGGTGGGCGGGCTGGCGATCGCCGCCTTGCTGAACGTCGGCGCGGTTCGCGTGCAGGTCAGCAGGTTGACGCCCGTCTTGCCCGAGTTCTGGAAGGCGTTGCTCAGCCAGACGTACGCGGGGTGGCCCGTGAAGGCGCCGACGCCGCCGCGCAGCTGGTTGACCTGGTCACCCGTCATGTCCCAGTTGAAGCCCACGCGCGGCGACCACTGCAGGTTGCCCGACGGGATGTCGGCCGTATTGCGACCGAAGTTCGTCAGGATGTCCGGGTTCGTCGGCGGCGTGCTGGAGAACGTCGGCAGGTCGAGGCGCAGACCCATGTTGAAGGTCAGGTTGCGCGCGGCGCTCCACTGGTCCTGGATGTAGGCCGCGTAGCTCGATGTCGTGAACTGCACGTGCCCATCGCCCGTCCCGGGTGCCGGCACGCCCACGATGTAGGAGTACGCCAGCCCCCTGGAGAGCGAGTCGGGTGTGTCGAACGACCACACGCCGTGCGACGCCTGGGCGTACAGGTTCAGCGCCTTGAAGATCTGGTCCTCGACGCCGATCACCACCGTGTGCGAGCCGAACGGCAGCGTGATGTTGTCGGTGAGGTCCAGGATGTCCTGCTCGACGTTGTTGCCCTGCGAGTAGCGCTCCGTGCCGGCGACCACGTAGGCCCCCGGGATGGTCACGCCCACCTGCGGCGTTACGTCACCGCTGACGGAGACGCGCGGATCACGGATACGCGTGTAGGCCGCACGGAACTCGTTGAACATGCCGCTCTGGAAGTTCGTGCGCAGCTCGAACGCCGGCGAGTGCTTGCTCGAGGCATACTGGTACTGGTTCGACGTCAGCGACAGCTGCGGCGCCGCGCCGCTGCTCCCGCGCGTGAGCGCCTGGCTCGTCGCGTTGCTGTAGTTGTAGCGGAGCACGGCCGAACTGTTGAAGGGCAGGTCCGCGAAGTCGAGGCGCGCGAACAGGTTGGTCAACGGGTTCTTCAGCGGAATCTGGCCCGCATCGCCCGTGGGCATCCCGTAGCTCGCCAGGATCGACTTGGCGTTGGCCACGTCCGTTGCCGAGACGGGGAACGCCTTCGAGCCCAGGTAGATCCCGGTGTTCGGAGTGCTGTACGCCTGCCACTCGGCGTTGGCGAAGAACATGATCTTGTTCTTCACCACCGGGCCGCCCAGCGTGGCGCCGTATTGGTACTGCGAGAAGTTGTTGATGTAGCTCTGCGAGCGCGCGAAGCTCTGGTTGCGCCCGTTCCCGTAGATCGACCCGTGCAGCGTGTTGGTGCCGCTCTTCGTCACCGCGTTGATCAGCAGCCCGGCGAAGTTGCCCTGGCGCACGTCGAACGGCGTCAGCAGCACCTGGTATTCCTTCACCGCCTCGATCCCGATCGACTTGCCGTTCGCCTGCCCGCCCGGCTGCCCGGTCGAGCCCAGGCCGAACAGATCGGTCTCGGTCGTGCCGTCGATCTGCACCTGGTTGTAGCGGTTGTTGACGCCGCCGCCGGAGAGGCCGCCGTTCTCGAGCGTCGTGGACACCTGCGGCGTCAGCTTCACGAAGTCCGTGAAGTTCCGGTTCAGCGAGGGCAGCCGGTTCATCATCGAGTCGGAGACGGTCGTGAACACGCCCGTGCGCGTCGGGCTGATCGCCTCGGTCGACTTCTGGGCCGTGACCTCGATCGCGCTGATCTCCACCGCCTGCTGCGTGAGCTTGAAGTCGATGCGGGTGGTTTGGCTCAGCGCCAGGTTGACTCCCGTCCGCTGCGACGCCGCGTAACCCAGCCCTTCCACCCGGACCGTGTACGGACCGCCCGGGGCGAGCCCCTGGATGTAGAAGCGCCCATCACTATGGGTCAGGGATCCGGTCTGCGCGCCCGTCTGCGTCTGACGGACGATCACCTGCATGCCCGGCAGTCCCTGCCCGTTGTCGCCGGCGACCGTCCCGGTCACCGCTGACGTCGTCACGCCCTGGGCCAGCAGGCCGCCTGCGCCCATGGCGACCGTGAGCACGAGCATACCCAACTGGGCGAACACTCGACGTGCCCTGCTAATACGCATCATCGCGCAACTCCCGAGGTGCGGTGAGTGGTGTGTGGGCGGCCTTCGCCGCCATCGGAAATGGGGGGCTCCGGCTTTCAAGTTAGCGGCCCGAAGGGGCCAGCGTCAACGAAAACGTAACTGGCGCCCGGCCAATCACTTGGCGCCGGCTCGCGCCGGGGGGCTGACCGGGGTGTTCGGGCGGCCCGGGGACACCCCGCGGGGCCGGGCCGCCGGGCTCAGTGGAGGCCGGGTACGGCCCGCGCCGCAGAGTCGTTCTGCGCGCTGGAAATCATGCCCAGGCCAAAGCGGGCGGGGCACCGGGGAGACCCGGTGCCCCGCCCGGCCGCCCGCGGGCCTACTCGAACGTGTAGCGCAGCATGAACTGGACGCGGTACACGTCGTTCACGCCGGCCGTGGGCTCGAAGGTGTGGTTCATCAGCTCGAACGACGACGGCCCGGCGATGTTGCGGAGCCGGTACTGCGCCCGGCCCGAGGCATCCACAGGTCCGCCCTGGGTCGAGGAGGGGACGACCAGCGGGGTGTTGTTGACCATACGCTGGCCGATGCCCCAGTTCTTGTTCAACATGTTGCCGACGTTGAGGACATCCGCGCGGAACTCGATGGAGTTCCGCTTCCCGACGACGTCGGTGAACAGCTGCTGCGCGAGGCTGACGTCCACGTTGGTGACGGCCGGGAGGAAGACGGCGCCACGGACAGCGTACTGGCCGCGGTGCTTGCTCAGGTACGAGTCCTGGCTGATGTAGGCATCCCAGGCCGCGGCCTGCTCGTCCGCGGAGAAGGTGCGGGCCGGAATACTTCCGGACGCAGCCTGCGTATACGCCTGGAAGTTCATCTCCGACTTGTCCTTCGGGATGTAGATCAGGTCGTTGCTGGTTCCGCCGTCGCCGTTCAGGTCACCTGAGTAGACGTAGCTGGCGTTGCCGAGAGTGAAGTTCTGAGCGAAGACCGACATGCTGGTGGCGCCGAACTTCAGCCACTGCGCCCGGTAGGTCGCCGCCCCGAAGACGCGGTGGCCGGGCGAGGAGGCCGAGAAGCCTAGCCCCGGGTTGTTCGGGTCGCCCGGGTTCTGGTTGGCGTTCCAGGAACCGAAGGCGATCGACCCGGCATCCACCGTGTTCTTCGCCTGGCCGTAGCTATAGCCGGCCTTGAAGTAGAGTGCCTGGGTCATCGGCCGCTCGACCGAGGCGGCGAAGTTCCAGGAGCGGCCCTGGCTCTCGTTCTTCAGCACCACGGCGTCCTGAACGATCGAGTGGATCTTCGTGTTCGTCCAGCGGACGCGGTTGTCGGGCCCGACGAAGCGCGCTTGGGGCGCGGGCATGTCGGCGTTGATGTAGTAGACACCGTTCACGTCACGGTTGAAGATGAACTCGCCCGTGCCGATGAACCCGAAAGGCAACCGCTGATCCAGCGCGATGTCGCTACGCCAGACCTGCGGGAACTTGAAGTTCGGGTCGGTGAGCGCCAGCTCGAAGGTCGACGCGGGCGCACCCGTGACCGTCTTGGGCTTGTAGGTGTCGGGATTCGGGTTGAACGGATAGGCCTTCGTGTTGCTGACGGAGAGGAAGCCCGTCAGCACGCCCGTGTTGCCGACCTGGTTCGAGATCCAGACGTAGGCCGGCGGGCCGGTGAACACGCCCGTGCCGCCGCGGACCTGCGTGCTGCGATCCCCCCGGACGTCCCAGTTGAACCCGACGCGGGGCGACCAGAGCGGCTTCGCGTCCGGCAGCTTGCCGCTGTTGTACTGTACCGAGTTCCCGTTCTCGTCGCGGAAGTGCATCGTATCCGCGATGGCGTTGTCGTACGCCGTGTTGCCGAACTTCGGCACGTCCATCCGCACCCCGACGTTCAGCTTGACGTTGTTCGTCGGCCGCCACTCGTCCTGCACGTACGCGCCGCTGTAGAACACGTCCAGCGGCTGGACCGGCTTCACCTGCCCCGGGATGTTCGACCAGCGCACCTGGAAGGTGCGCAGCGTGATCGGGGAGGTGGTGCGGTTGGGGTTCGCCAGGTAGTCGTTGGCGTCGGTGTAGAAGTCCGCCAGCGAGTTGTAGACGTAGGCACTCTGCTTGCCGGGGAAGAACACGTTCTCCGAGTGGTACTTCTCCGCGGTCACGCCGAAGCTGAACGTGTGCTTGTCGGCGAAGATCGAGAAGTTGTCCTGGAACTGGTACGTGCCATAGCGCAGCTCGTTGTTCGGCGTGAACGGCTCGCTGCCGAACGAGGTGTAGACCGACCCGGATTCCAGGACATCGACGAAGGGGAAGAGCGTACCGACGTCGCCGCGGCTCTCGTCCTGGTAGGTGTAGCCGGTGATGACGCTGTTGGCCATGTTCCGGCCCACCATCGCGTTCCACTCACCCACGACCGAGCGGATGTTCTCCAGGATCGTGTAGTTCGAGGCCTGGAAGTTCAGCCCCGTCGTGTTGGAGCGTCGGGTGCCGAAGCCGAGAGATGAGGAATTCGACAGCAGCACGTCGGTGCTGGAGTTGAGCTGCGTGTAACGGAGGCTGATCTTGTTCCGGTCATTGGCGTTGTAGTCGAGCTTGCCCAGGAAGCGCGTCGCCGGCGTCTGGAAGCTGTAGTTCTGATAGGGGCCCGTGGTGTAGTTGAACTTCGACCCCAGGAAGCTGCTCAGCGAGTCCAGGCTGGGCACGCGCACGCGCGTGATGTTGCCGCCGACGGTCTGAGAGCCGGTATTGGCCACGAACGTGGTCGCCGGCTGCGTCAGCGGCTCGTGCTCCAGGTTGGCGAAGAAGAACAGCTTGTTCGGGATGATCGGCCCGGAGAGCCAGCCGCCGATGTTGTGGTTGTTGAACGTGCCCGGGTTATACGTGTTCGCGCCCGCCTTCGTGCCCACCAGGCTGTTGTTGCGGAACGAATAGTACATCGACCCCTTCATGGCGTTCGTGCCGCTGCGCGTTACCGTGTTCACGCCGGCGCCCACGAAGTTGCCCTGCCGCACGTCGAACGGTGCCACGTTGACCTGGATCTGTTCGATGGCCGCGAGCGAGATCGGCGCGACGCCCGTGCGGTCACCGGGCGTGTTTCCCAGCCCGAACGAGTTGTTGAAGTAGGAGCCGTCCACCGTGATGTTGTTCAGCCGGCTGTCCTGCCCCACGAACGACATGCCCCCGCCCGACTGCGGCGTGAGCCGCGCCACCGACTCGAGCCGGCCCGTGATCGTCGGGAGGTTGGCCAGCTCCTCGCGGCTGATCTGCGTGGCCGCCCCGGTGCGCTCGGCGCTCATGATCGAACCGCGCTCAGCCGTGGCCTCCACCGCCGCGATCTCCACCGCCCGCTCCTGCGCCGTGAACGCGACCGACGTCGTGGTCCCGAGGTTCACGAACACGTTCTCCTTCGGTGGGCTCGTGTAGCCGATGTGGCTCACGGTCAACCGGTACGGCCCGCCCACCCTCATGTTCGGAATCGAGAATCGACCATCGGACCGGGTCAGCGCGCCGTACGTGCTCTTCGAGGGCACGTGCACGGCGAGGACGCTCGCGCCTACCACGGGGTTGTTCTGCGCATCCAGCACACGGCCCGCGATCGCTCCTGTCGTCACGCCCTGCCCGAGCACGCCGCCCGCGCCCAACAGCAGCGCGCACCCGACCCCGGCGACGGCGCGCAGGCTGCTCGCCCACGTACCCACCCACTTCATAGACCTCCGCTCCAGCTATCGGTTGAGGGGATTCCCATCGAAATCAGCTGGGCCCCGCACGGCGGGGTTGTTTCCGGCTGAATTACTTTGCAGACAGCGGCGCGAACCTAGGCGCGGGGCGACTGGGCCGTCAAGACGGCGGGGACGGGCTACCGCATTGTTCCGGTTACAGTTGGGTAACGACCTTCGCCAGGCCTCGCGCCGCCGCCAGGTGGGCGGGGCGGGCGTGCGGGCCAGGGGCGCGATGGGCCAGTCGCCACACGGAATGAGCGACTGGGTGCCCCGCGCGCGGCCCGGGAAGCTGGAGCGAGCCGGGCGGCCGCGGCCATGCCCTCGGGACCGGCCGCTAGGATGTCTGCGCGACTGCCTCGGGCTCCCCCTCCGCGGCCAGGAACCGCTCCGCCAGCTCCACGAACTCCCGCGAGCCCAGGTAGAGCGGCGTGCGCTGGTGCAGCGACGTCGGCTGGATGTCCAGGATGTCTTGCTGGCCGTCGGAGCCGCGGCCGCCCGCCTGGGCGGCGATGAAGGCCAGGGGCGCAGCCTCGTAGAGCAGGCGCAGCTTGCCCTGCGGGCTCTTGCTGTCGGCGGGGTACATGAAGATGCCGCCGTAGAGGAGCGTGCGGTGGAAGTCGGCGACCAGGGAGCCGATGTAGCGGGAGCTGAAGGGCGCCGGGTTGGCGCCGTCGATGCCCTTCATATGGTCCACCAGGCGGCGCTGCCCCGGGCTCCAGCGCGAGTAGTGGCCGTCGTTGACGGAGCAGATCCGCTGCGGCGGCGTGGGGATGCGGATGTCCTCGTGCGAGAGCAGGAACTCGCCGATGGAGGGGTCGAGGGTGAAGCCGTGCACGCCCGCGCCGGTGGTGTAGACCAGCATGGTGGAGGAGCCGTAGACGACGTAGCCGGCGGCGACCTGGCGGCTCCCCGGCTGCAGGCAGTCCTCCAGGCAGCCCCGGGGCTGCTCGGAGATCTTGCGGTGAATGGAGAAGATGGTGCCGATGGAGACGTTGACGTCGATGTTGGAGCTGCCGTCCAGCGGGTCGTAGAGCAGGGCGTACTTGCCCGAGGGGAATTGGGACGGAATCTGGATGACGTCCTCCTCCTCCTCCGAGGCGATGCAGCAGAGCATACCGCCGTGGTCCACGGCCTTGAAGATCACGTCGTGGGCGTACAGGTCCAGCTTGCGCACCGCCTCGCCGTGCACGTTGGTGGTGCCGGTCTCGCCCAGGATGTCCACCAGGCCGGCCTTGTTGACCTCGCGCACGATCATCTTCGCGGCCAGGGCGATCTCGTAGAGGATGTTGCTGAGAGCGCCCGTCGCGGCGGGGAACCTGCGCTCCTGCTCGATGATGTGGCGTTCGATCGTGATGACCGACGTCATGTGTCAGCCTCCTGGCCGATCGTGTGCCGGCGGCGCCGATCGGGGGGGCGCCGCCGTCTCCGGGCTACCTCTCCTCTTCCGCCGCCCGAGCCTCCACTTCGTACGGGTTCGCCGCGTAGCCGTGGCGCACGAAGTTCCAGGCGTAGCTCGCCGGGAACGTGAAGGGGTGCGCCTGCCACTGGCGCACGTGCGTCAGCTCGTGCTTCAGCAGCCGGCTCGTGAGCGGCACGTCGGAGGTCTTGCCCGATGCGATCGTGTTCAGATTCGGGACGGTGTTCAGAAGTTGCGCATCAACCGCCCTCAGAACCCCTTGGCGCTGAACCAGATACGAGGCGACACCCGATGCCGCGAGCCCGAGCCCGGCAACCGCAAGAATGGAGACCACGATCCGGGATCTCACCGAGAGAATGCGCCGCCGTCTGATGCGAACCACACGTCCGCGCCATCGAGGTTTGCGCATGTGGGTCATGGTGCCAGTATCCGTGAGCACCTCGGCCATCAGGTCCAGGCCGCGTGGTTTCCCAATGTATACCCCAGGGGGTATGCTGTGGATGACGAACG
>JADGQX010000095.1 GCA_017881445.1 Gemmatimonadota bacterium
GCAGCCCCTCGGTGCCCTCGCGCCCGAGCAGGCGTGCGGCCTCGTGCTCGTTGGGGACCAGGAGGTCGCAGCCGGCGGCGGCGGCGAGGCGGAGGGCATCGCCGTCGCCGTCGGGGACGAAAGCTATGGCATGCTCGCGTGCGAGCGCGCCGGCGCGCGCGTAGAAGTCGGGGTCGAGGCCGCGGGCGAGGGAGCCGCAGCAGGCGAGCCAGGTGGGCCGCAGCTCGTCCAGGGCGCGCACGACTTCGGCCAGGAGACGCTCGGCCTCGTCGGGGAAGAGGATGGGGCCGCGGGGGTTCAGCAGCAGGCTGCGGCCGGTGTCGGTCTCGCGCGTGCCGCAGAAGATGCGGGTCTCGCCGGCGATGGGCAGGACGCGCACGGGCGTGCCCTCGGCCTCGAGGATCTCGCGCAGCTCGCGCCCGGCGGCGCCGCCCAGGGGCACGATGGCGACGGCGTCGCCGCCCAGCACGCGGGCGGCGCGGGCGACGTTCACGCCCTGGCCGCCGGCGCGGCGGCGGGGCGGCTCGACGCGGTTGGCGTCGTCCCAGACGAGCCGCGTCGCCTCGAAGAGCAGGTCGACCGAGGGATTGGGCGTGAGCGTCGCAATGGTGGACACGGTCGTCTTTCTTGCTGTGCCGCGCGGGCGCGGCGTACACTAGCGCGCCATGCGGGCGGGGCGGGGAGTCCGGGCCCGGATCCAATGGCCGGAGCGGAGGCCGAATGCCATTGCTGTACCTGTACATTGCCGTGGGCGGCGCACTGGGCGCAATCGCGCGCTTCGCCCTGGGGGGCTGGATCTACGGGTGGAGCGGAGCGGCGTTCCCGTGGGGCACGCTGGTGGTGAACGTGAGCGGCTCGCTGCTGCTGGGGTTCCTGTACGTGATGCTGGAGGGCTCCGCGGCCGCGCCGCAGTGGCGGGCCTTCCTGGGGATCGGTTTCTGCGGCGGCTTCACGACGTTCTCGACCTTCAGCTACGAGGCGGCGCGGCTGCTGCAGGGCGGGCAGGCCGGGCGGGCGGGCGTGTACATGCTGACGAGCGCGCTGGCGAGCGTGGCCGCGGCCATCGCGGGCTTCCGGCTGGCGGCCACCATGCTGGGCAGGGGGTAAGCATGCCGCACCGATTCCAGGGTGAGCGCACGCTGATGCGCATCTTCATCGGCGAGAGCGACAAGTGCCAGGAGGGTCCCCATCGGGGCAAGCCGCTGTACGAGGCGCTGGTGGCCTTCTTCCGGGAGCGGGGCTGCGCCGGGGCCACGGTGCTGCGGGGCATCAACGGCTTCGGCGCGCACGCGCGCGTGCACACGGACAAGATCCTGCGCCTGTCGCTGGACCTGCCGATCGTGGTGGAAGTGGTCGAGGACGAGGCGACGATCCGCTCGCTGCTGCCCGAGCTGGACGGCATGGTTGATGGCGGCATGGTGACGCTGGAGCGGGTGCGGGTCATCCTGTACCGCCCGCACGACATCGCGGAAGACGAGCGCTGGCGGCATCGCATCGGGGGGCTGGAGGCCGGAGACGACGAGGGGGAGACGTGACGGCACCGGAGATTCCGCGCCCCGCCGACGAGCGGGCGACCATGCACGGCCCCTGGCAGAGCCGGGAACTGGACGTGGATGCGCTGGACGAGGTCTGGCCGATCCTGTCGGTGGAGGAGCGGGTGGAAGGCTTCCGCCTGCTGGAGGCGGAAGCGGCGGAGGAGTTCTTCCTGGGGCTGGCGGCGCGCGACCAGGCCGAGCTGCTGCAGGTGCTGCCCCGGGGTGAGCGCCGCCTCTGGCTGCGGCTGCTGGCGCCGGACGACGCGGCCGACCTGGTGCAGGAGTCGGAGGAGGAGGACCGCCCCGGGCTGCTCTCGCTGCTGGACGACGCCTCCCGCCGCGACGTCACCGCGCTGCTGGCATACGCCGAGGACGACGCCGGCGGGCTGATGAACCCGCGCTTCACGCGCGTGCGACCGGACATGACGGTGGACGAGGCGATCGCCTACCTGCGCCGGCAGGCGGTCGCGGGCGAGCACGCGCCGGAGCTGATGTACTATGCCTACGTGCTGGACGCGGAGCAGAAGCTGCTGGGCGTGGTCACGCTGCGGCAGCTCTTCGCCGCCCCACCGCGCAAGGCCGTGCGCGAGGTGATGGACACGGACCTGGTCACCGTGCCCGAGGAGATGGACCAGGAGGCGGTGGCCCAGATCCTGGACGACCACGACCTGGACGCCGTGCCCGTGGTGGATGCCGAGGGCCGTATGCGAGGCATCGTCACCCTGGACGACATCGTGGACGTCGTCCGCGAGGAGGCGACGGAGGACTTCCAGAAGTACGGCGGTATGGAGGCGCTGGACGAGCCGTACCTGGAGATCGGCTTCTTCGCCATGGTACGCAAGCGCGCCGGCTGGCTGACGGCCCTCTTCCTCTCCGAGATGCTGACGGCCACGGCCATGGGCTACTTCACGGCCGAGATCGCCCGGGCGGCGGTGCTGGCCATCTTCATCCCCCTGATCATTTCCAGCGGCGGCAACTCGGGCTCGCAGGCCTCGACGCTGGTCATCCGCGCCATGGCCGTGGGCGAGGTGCGGCTGCGCGACTGGTGGCGCGTGGTGCGACGCGAGCTGTCCTCGGGGCTGGTGCTGGGCGGGCTGCTGGGGCTGATCGGGTTCATGCGCATCGTGCTCTGGCAGCGGCTGGGCTTCTACAACTACGGCCACTACTACATCCTCGTCGCCTCCACCGTGGCCTTCGCCCTGGTGGGCGTCGTCACCTGGGGCACGCTCTCCGGCTCGGTCCTGCCCATGGTCCTGCGCAAGCTCGGCTTCGACCCCGCCAGCGCCTCGGCGCCCTTCGTGGCCACACTGGTGGACGTCACCGGGCTGGTGATCTACTTCTCGGCGGCCAGTGTGATCCTGCGGGGGTCACTGCTCTGAACTACAGAAAGGAGAAAGGAGAAAGGAGAAAGGAGAGAGGAGGGGGGCTCCCCTCGTTTCACCTTTCTCCTCTCTCATTTCTGATTTTCAGACCTTTATGAAGATCTTCTTGCTATAGAAGATCCACATGATGCCCAGCCAGAAGAGCACGTAGAAGAGTGCCCAGGCGACGGAGGCGTTGATGGGGCTGAAGAGCGGGACGAAGGCGGCGTTGTAGAGCCACTCCTTGGTGGAGATCGGCCCGCCGGGTCCGGCGATGAGCGGCGCGAGCGTGAGGCGCGTGACGAAGGCGGAGAGCACGTAGAGCCCGAGCGCGTTCATGCCGTAGACCACGAAGGGCTTGGTCCACCACTTCCAGCCCTTGACGTCCACGCTCCAGTAGCAGAGGGCGAGGATCAGGGAGCCGAAGCCGGCGGTAAAGAGGACGTAGGAGCTGGTCCAGATGCTCTTGTTGATGGGGAAGGCACCGTCCCAGACGAGGCCTCCGGCCAGGAGCAGCGAGCCCATGACGAAGAGGCCGATGGTCTTGTCCTCCTGCGAGCGCTTCGTCCGGATCCACTGACCGACCAGGGAGCCGATGAGGCAGGTGGCGATGGCGCCCATGGTGGAGAGGATGCCCTCGGGGTCCCAGCTCTTGGTGCCCGTATAGATGTGGTTGAGGCCGATGACCTGCAGGTCGATCCAGTTGGAGAGGTTCTTCCCGGGCTCGATCACGCCCGCGCCGAAGCCGGGGACCGGGACGAGCGTCATGAGCGCCCAGTAGCCGAGCAGGAACGCGGCCGCCCAGGCCGCGCGCGACTTCCAGCTCTTCGTGTACAGGTAGATCGCCGACGAGATCAGGTAGGCGATGGCGATGCGCTGGAGCACGCCCAGGACCCGCATGTGCTGCAGGTCGTAGCTGGGGAAGGAGTGGTAAGGGAAGCCCGTGATCGCCAGCGAGAGCGCGAAGATCACGGCGGCGCGCTTGCACGCCTTCAGCAGGAGCTGGCCCCGGGTCGCGCCCCGCTCCACCAGCTTGCCGAAGGAGAACGTCATGGCCACGCCGACGATGAACACGAAGAAGGGGAAGATCAGGTCGGTGGGCGTCCAGCCGTTCCACTTGGCGTGCTCGAGGGGCGCGTAAACGTGGTCCCCGCTTCCCGGATTGTTCACGAGCACCATGGCAGCGATCGTGATCCCGCGGAAGATGTCCAGCGAGAGCAGTCGCTGCGTGGTCTGTCCCACCGGGGGCTGAGGCGCCACGGCCATCGGCGCCAGCATCTCGGCGGTCACGACTTCGCTCATGAAGGCCTCCAGGAGTGTCGAGGCAGCGCGCTCGGGCGCGCGACCGCGCTGGCCGTACGCCCGCGCTGGGTACCATGTTGCTTCAGCGCAAAAAAACTGAGGCTGTGTCGAGGTTATCGTCGGTCCAACCACGATACTCCAGCGCCCGTCGGCACGGCAAGAGTGACGCGGGGCGCGGAAGCGCGGGCGCGGGCGCGCGGGCGCCGCACCTTGCCCCCGCCCGCGGCGCGCACCAGCATGGGACGATCATGGACGCACTCTCGCTGCTGACGCAGCCCTACGAGGGCCTGACGCTGCCGGACCGGGCGGCGGCGCTGCTGTGCGCGCGCGAGGCGGGCATGACGGCAGCCGACATGGCGCTGACCTGGGCGGACCTGGAGACCCCGGGCGCGCTGGCGTACCAGCGCCTCGTGGTGGAGTACGCGCGCGACACGGGCAAGCTGTCGGGCGAGGCGGCGGAGAGGTGGCAGCAGCAGCTCCTGGGCGGAGATGGGCTGCGGGACCCGCGGGTTCAGGCCTTCTTCTTCGGCTGGCACGAGCGTGCGGTCGCGCTGATGACGGAGATCGCGGCCGACGCGGGCGAGGACGCGGACCTGCGGGCGCGCTGGTTCCTGCGGGGGCTGAAGCCGTAGCGGATGCCCGGGTGCGGCAGGTGGGGCGTCGCCGGGGCGAGGAGCGTTGCTTTCATCCAGCACCGTAGCTCGCGCGCCACGGCGCGCGAGCGGCGGCAGCGGGTCGGGGGCGAGACGTCCCATTGCCGTAAACGCCTGTTGTTACTCGATATCCTCCATTCCGTCACCGGTGTGGCGCCGGTCCGCGCCAACGCACCCTTCTTGCGACAGCGGGGGCCAGACCCTCCACGTCCCCGCCCGACCCGGCCAGGCCACCGGCATCGGAACGGGGATTTCGCGCCGGACCATCGCTGATGCCGGGATTGACGAACCCATGGGTGTATCTGACCAACGGCGGTGAGAGCGGTCGCCAGGCGGTCGTGCTCATCGCCACGGACGACGAGTGGGTCGTGCGGGCGGTGGAGAGCATCCTGACGCCGCAGGGCTACACCGTGGCGCGGGCCCGGGACGCGGCGGAGGCGATCGAGCGGGCGCGCAGCCTGCTCCCGGAAGTGGTCCTGCTGGACATGAAGCTGAAAGGGCTTTCCGGAATCGAGGTCTGTCGCGTCCTCAGGTCGGTGCCGGAGATCCCGCGCAGCACTCCGCTGCTGCTACTCACGCGCGTGCCGCCGGTGCGCGAGGAGCGAGTGGAGGCGCTCCGCGCCGGCGCCTGGGACCTGCTCTCCATGCCCTTCGACTCGGAAGAATTCCTGCTCAAGCTGGAGAGCTCGACTGCGGCGACGCGCGACGCACGCGAGGCGTGGCAGGCCGGACTCGTGGACCCCGCCACCGGTCTGTACAACGCCCGCGGGCTCGTGTGGCGGGTGAACGAGCTCGCCGCGGAGGCGGCCCGCTACCATCGGCCGCTGGCGTGCGTGGCCCTCAGCCCCGAGCAGGAGAACCACACCGGGTCCCCGCAGGAACGGCGCGTTATCGCCACCGCCGTCACGCGCGTGGCCGACGTCATGCGCCGCGGCAGCCGGGGCTCCGACGTCCTGGGGCGGCTCACGCCCCAGGAGTTCGTCATCGTGCTGCCGGACACCTCCCACGCCGGCGGCGCCCGCGTGGCGGAGCGCCTGGCCGCAAGCGCCGACGCCAGCACCGCCCTGGCCCTGGGCGGCAGCGCCCGCATCCGCATGCATTCCGGCTATTACGGCGTGGACGACTTCGGCGAGGCCAATCTCGAGCCCGTGGACCTGCTCACCCGGGCGACACGCGCGCTGCGCCGGCCGCGGCAGATCCGGGGCGACGACGACCGAAGCTAGACGCCGGCGCGCTTCTCGTGCGGCTCGACCCGTCCCGGGCCGAGCCAACTCTAAGACCCCGCACCCGTTTCGTGTTCCGGATGAAACGGGTGTAGTGTTTTTGCATCAGCATCGCTTGACAAAGCATATAGACGGGTTTATCTATCCTCGCGTCGACGTGGCAAAGCCGCGTTGCACGCGAAAAAAATCGGGCATTCCTGCACCAAGGCGAGGCCGCCCTGAGGGGTTGGTCTCGCCATTTTGTTGTCCGCAGCGAATTTACCACTTCGCTGGCGGGTAGACGTGCGAAACCCGGGCGCCGAGAGCCCAGGCCTAGCGGTAGCTTGTGCCTTCAGCCGGAGGAAATGGATGTCCCAGGGCGGGTCGGGAACAATAACGACTGCGGCGGCTGAGAGGGCGGGGAGTACGGCTGAGGCGGGGTGGTTGACGCCGGATGCGAAGTACGGGATCGGCATCCTGATCGTGGACGACGAATCGACGATCTGCGAAGGGTGCGCGCTGATCCTGCGGCAGGAGGGATTCAACGTCGTGACCTGCACGCGGGCGGACGAAGCGCGCAGCCTGCTGGGGCGACGTCGGTTCCAGATAGCCTTGCTGGACCTGAACATGGCGCAGGTGACGGGGCTGGAGCTGCTGAAGGCGTGCCTGTCGTCGAACCCGGAGATGCGCGTCATCATCATGACGGGCAATCCGACGGTGGCGTCGAGCGTGGAAGCGCTGGAGCACGGGGCGTGGGACTACCTGCCGAAGCCGTTCTCGGCGAACCAGCTGCAGATCCTGGTGGGCCGTGCGGCGATCGCGGCCTACGCGACGCACTCGGAGACGGGCGCGGAGGTGGAGGCGGGCGCGGGTGAGATCCTGGGGCAGTCGCCCTCGCTGAGGCAGGTGGTGGAGCTGGCGACGCGAGCGGCGCGCACGGACGCGTCGGTGTTCCTGAGCGGCGAGAGCGGGACGGGTAAGGAAGTGGTGGCGCGCTTCATCCACGCGCAGAGCCGGCGCGCGAAGAAGCCGTTCATCGCCATCAACTGCGCGGCCATGCCGGAGGCGCTGCTGGAATCGGAGATGTTCGGGCACATCAAGGGTGCCTTCACGGGAGCGGTGGCGGACAAGGCGGGGCTGCTGGAGGCGGCGGACGGCGCGACGCTGTTCCTGGACGAGCTGACGGAGATGTCCACGGCGACGCAGGCGAAGCTGCTGCGGGTGGTACAGGACGGCGTGCTGCGGCGGGTGGGGAGCAACGGGACGGACGCGGTGGTGGACGTTCGGTTCATCGTGGCGACGAACCGGAACCCGCAGACGGCGATCGAGGAGGGCCAGCTTCGGCGGGACCTGTACTACCGCCTGCGCGTTGTGCCGCTGCAGCTGCCGCCGCTGCGGGAACGGCGTGAGGACATTCCGCTGCTGGCGAGCCACTTCCTGTCGGTGTACTGGGCGAAGCACCGGCGGGGCGAGGCGCTGCCGGTGTTGACGGCGGCCACGGTGCGGGCACTACAGTCGCACGCCTGGCCCGGGAACGTGCGGGAGCTGCAGAACACGATCGAGCGGGCCACGGTGCTGCTGAAGCCGGGGTCGGAGGTGCAGCCGGAGGACGTGCTGCTGGAGGACGAAGGGAGTGTCGCGGGTCCGGGAGATTCCCTGGGCGGCATGCCGATGCTGACGAGCGACGAGAGTTACCGGTCCGCGCGGGAGCGGCTGCTGGCGCACTTCGAGAAAGGCTATTTCGCATGGCTGGTCACCCGGAGTGGCGGCAACATGTCCAAGGCCGCCCGCATCGCGGGAGTGGATCGGACGACGCTCTACCGGTTGATGGACCGGCACAACCTGCACCGCGACCTGGTGCTGACCGAGCGCTGAGCGCGTCGGCGTGGCTGGCCGGGGGGTCGCCCCAGCTGGCCGCGGCGCCTACAGGTCCGGCGGCGAAGCTGGCGACGGAGATCGCGCACGACATGCGATCTCCGCTGACCTCGATCCTGCTGCTGGCGGAAACGCTGCAGCGGGGTCAGAGCGGGCCGCTGAACGAAGTGCAGCGGAGGCAGCTGGGGATCATCCACACGGGTGCGCTGGGGCTGATGTCGATCGTGGCGGACCTGATCACGGCCGGCACGAGCGCGCGCGGCCTGCTGGGCGCGGACCCGGTACCGTTCTCGGTGACAGAGCTGCTGCTGTCGCTCAGGGACATGGTGCTGCCCATCGCGGAGCAGAAGGGCCTCGACCTGCTGATCCGCGCGCCGGCGCTGGATCGCCGGGTCGGTCACCCCGTGGCGCTGAGCCGCGTGCTGCTGAACCTGGTGACGAACGCGCTCAAGTACACCGATGGCGGGCGCGTGGAGGTGGTGGTAGCGCCCAGCGGCGCGGGCCACGTGCGCTTCGCGGTGCGGGACACGGGCGACGGCCTGCCGGCGGACGTGGTGGCGAGGCTGTCAGCCAAGGGGGGGGTGAAGGGGGCGCAGCCGGCGCCGACGGAGCCGGCGCGCTTCTCGAGCACCGCGCTGGGGCTGAACATCTGCCAGGGGCTGCTGGCCGCCATGGGCGCGGAGCTGCACGTGGAAACGGAGTCGAAGCGGGGCTCCAAGTTCACCTTCGAGCTGCTGCTGCCGGAAGCGGAGAGCTTCGGCGACTGAGAGCGGTCCGGGACGGACCGCAGCGCCAGACACGAACGCCTCGCCGGGTGAATCCCGGCGAGGCGTTCGTGTATCGGGGGGGGGGAGCCTCAGTGGATGTTGGTGTCCTGGGCGGAGCGCGGCTTCAGCTGCCAGGAGGCGCCACCGGTCTTGGGGATGAGCACGCCGGTCAGGTCCACGACGACGCCGGGCAGGAAGGGCGTCAGGCGCAGGCCGAGGTCGCGGTCGAGGATGACCTCGAGCAGGCCGGAGCCGTCGTCCACGTGCAGGCGATAGTCGCCGTTGGGCAGGGTGAGCGTGTCCTTGATGGCGCCGCCGACGATCTTCACCACGGCGGCATCGTCCTTCCCGCCACGGGCGGCGGAGGCGACTGCGGTGGTGACCACCGCGGGGTCGGGGAGCGTGCGTCCGGCGGCCAGCACGGTGGCGGCGACGGAGCTGAGGATGGTCTGGCCGTCGCGGGACGCAATGGTGCCGACGAGCTTGATGCTGTCCCCGGCGAAGAGGCTGGCGGGCAGGACCCGAACGGAGCGAAGTGCGCCGGTGGCGTCCAGGACGTGGACCGTGGAGTCACCGAAGGTGGCCCAGCCGTTGAGGGCCAGGCCGACGATCTGGACCTGGCGGCCGACGGGCAGCGTCCGGGCGGTGGCAACGGTGACCGAGAGGAAGCTCACCTGCAGATCCGCATCGGCGCGGGGGCGCAGCACCCAGGTCTGCCCGCCGGCGGCGGGCACGAGCACGCCCGTGGCCGCGAGCTGGGCGCCGGCCGTGTAAACGCCGTTGTTGAAGGCCCGCGCGGTGAGGACGACGTGCAGCAAGCCGGAGCCATCGTCGACGGAGAGGTCGAGGTCGCCGGCGCTGTTGACGACGCCGGAGAGGATGGTGCCGCGGGCGACCTGGACCAGGGCGGCGTCGTAGTGGCCACCCCCGGCGGTGGCGGCGGCCGCGGTGGTGAGCGTGGGCGCGGCCGGAAGTGCGCGGCCGGAGGCCAGGACGGTGGCGCTGGCGGCGGTGATGACGGGCTGGCCGTCCCGGGTGCCGGTGGTGCCGGCGATGCGCACGCTGTCGCCCGCGGCGACATTCACCGCCGCCACGCGCGTGGCGCGGATGGTCCCACCGGCGTCGGCCACGGCGATGGTGGAGTCGCCGAAGGTGGCCCAGCCGTTCAGGGCGATGCCCATCACCTGGACCTTGCGGCCGGCGGTCATCAGGCGCACCTGCGCCGTGGACACGCTGGGGAACGCGAAGGCAATAGTGGTCCGCACGGTGTCCCGGTTGCCCACGGTGATGTCGGCGGTGTCGATGCGTGCCACCTGCAGGCTGTCCCCGAGGGTGGCGCTGTCCACGGAAATGCGATAGCTGCCCGCGGGGACGTTGGGCAGGATGTAGAGTCCGACGCTGTTGGTCACGCCACTGGTCACGACCTGCGAGCCGCCGCGGGGCGTCAGCACGACGCGGATGCCCGGGGCGGGGCTGTCGGTCGGGTCGAGGATGCCATTCCCGTTGCGGTCCACGAAGGCGACGCCGATGGCGGTGCCGGTGGCACTCACGGTGAGGTTGGGCCCGGTAGTGCCGGAGTCGCAGGCGGCGGTGCCCAGGAGGAGCGCAAGGAACGGTACGACAAGGCGTCGCATGGCAATCACCAGTTGAGCGTGAGGCCGACGCGGAACACGCGGCCCGAGAGCTGGGGGGCGAGGCTGGCACCGAAGTGGGGGTTGGCCACGTAGGGCACGCGCCCCCCGGTGATGGAGCCGGCCGGGTTGAGCTGCAGCAGCGCGGCGTCCACGAAGCCGGTGCTGGACTGGAGCAGGTTGACGCCATCGAAGGTGGCCTGGAGCTGGCTACCGCCCAGGCGGAACAGGCCGAGCGAGGCGCGGGCATCCAGGGAGTGGACGCCGGGGGCGCGGCAGCTGTTGCGCGTGACGAACTGGCCCTGCTGCGAGCTGAGACAGGGGAAATGGGACAGCAGGTCGCTCATGCCGGTGACGCCGGCGTCCACGAACGCGGGATCGTTGCCCACGGAGCCGTCGGCATTGGCATCCACGCCGGCGGGGAACATGGGGGTAAAGGGCAACCCCGAGCGGTAGCGGTAGAGGCCGGCCAGGCGCAGGCCGAGGGGCCCGTGCAGCTCCGCGCCCAGGACGAAGCGATCGGGCACGTCATAGTCGGCCGGTCCCTGGGCTCCGACGGGCAGCCCGGGCGCCCAGGCGCCGGAGGGCAAGGTCCAGGCGGAGGGCCAGTTGTCGTGGGCGCTGGAGTGGGTATAGCTGGCCATGAGCTGCAGGGGCCCGACGTCGACACCGTGGATCCCGGCCGTGGCGCCCCAGTAGTCGGAGCTGGCGTTGGACTGCAGCGCCCAGACGGCGTCATAGGCGGCGAAGCGGCGGCTGCTGCCGGGCACGGCGGTGAGCAGAGCACCCACCTGCGTAAGGGCGCCGAAGAGCGGCCGGCCGTTCTGGTCCGAGCCCAGCGGGTTGGCGATCAGGTTCAGGTCCGTCCGGCCGGGCAGGAAATCGGTCCGGCGGTACGTGGCCGAGATGTCGAAGGCGGCGCCGCGGCCGAGGGCGCGGGTGAGGCCGCCGCTGACGCGCTCGGTGCGGGGCGGCCGGAAGCTGGGGTCCAGCACGCTGAGCACAGCGCCCTGGTTGGGCGCCTCGCTGGCAGAGGGCAGGGCGGGCCAGCCGGAGAGCGTGCCCACGCCCCGGCGCACGTGGATGGTGCCGTTCTGGGTGGCGAGCTCGCCCAGGATCGCGGGGTCCCAGGGGTCGTCGTCGGAGCTGGCGACGGCGCGCAGCACCCACTCGTGCTGATTCTCCACGTCCCAGGTGAGGCTCGCCCGGGGGCTGGTGCGCACACGGGTGCGAGGCAGCGCGTCATTGGAGATGCCGGTCAGGGCGAGCCAGCCCGCGTCGCGAGTGATCAGCCCGCTGGGCAGCTTCTCCCGCTGGAAGCGGGCACCGAACAGGAGCTCGATCCCGGGGGCCGGGTTCCAGCTATCCTCCGCGAAGGCCGCATAGCGCCCGATGCTGAACTGGGTGTTCGGTCCGCTGGACGGCTGCACGAAGACGCCGCGCCGGGCGGCGAAATCGGCGACGCTGCCGAAGAGGAACGTGCCGGCGGCGCCGAACTGGTACGCCTGGTCGTAGCTGGTGGAGCTGCCCTCCAGGCCAAAGCGCAGGTGCTGGCCGCCCACGTCGTGCAGCAGCGTCTCCCGCACGCGGAACGTGTTCTGGCCGAAGTGCCCCTGGCTGGCCGCGCCCTCGCCGAAGCCCAGCTCGGGCGACGCCAGCAGCGTCAGCGGCAGGGGCATGGCCGCGTCCGTGGTGCCGAAGTCCCGGGTGCTGCCGTCGAAGCCGATGCGCAGCTCGTTGGCCGTGGCGCCGCCCAGGACGGAGCGCAGCCCCGCGCTGGCGACGAAGTCGTTGCCCAGATACGTCGGCCCGAGACCGGCCGAGACGGTGGGCGTGCTACCATCGTCGGCGTGGGGAATCCGCGTGAAGACGGCGCGCGCGTCCACGCTGTTGTCGGCCGAGACCTGCCAGTCGAAGCGGGTGAAGGCCGAGACCGCCTCGCTCCGCGCCACGCGCGGCCGGGTGTAGGAGGCGAGGTCGGTCCCGAAGCTGTCCTTGGCCACCTGCAGCAGGTCGCTCCCCATTCCCTGCGGCCACAGGCCGGCCAGGGCGCGCTCGGTGTGGCGCGCTTCCACGCCGATGGCCAGGAAGGCGCTGTCCCGCATCACCGGACCGGTGAAGAGCACGCCGCCGTCGCCGTCATTCAGGCTGAGCCCGTGCGTGTCGAAGTTGGGCGACGACACCAGGCTGGGCACCGACCAGCGGCCGAAGGCGCGCACCGCGGGCGAGCGGCTGCCCGAGGGCGTGTGCGCCGCCAGGATCCCGCCCGCCGAGCCCGCCCACTCCGCGTCCACCGGCGCCCCGATATAGTCGGCGAAGGAAACGGCCGTGAGCGGCAGCGAAGCCGCGAGCCCCACCCCGGGGTATGCCGGGTTGCGCGCGACCTCGTAGCGAAGGCCATCCAGCGCCAGCCCCATGTAGGAGGGCGGCAGCCCCTCCGCGGCCAGGTCCGGCCCCAGCATGCTGGAGACGCGGGCCACCTGCGTCAGGTCGGGCCGGTCACCCGGCACCCGCGAAAAGGCCGAGGACGGGATCCACTCGCTCAGCCCCGGCCGCTCGTGCCCCGCTCCCGGAAGCCGCTGCACGTCGGCCACGCCCATGGGGGTCCGCTCCCGGGCCAGCGTCGCGCCCACGTCCAGGCGCTGCCCCTCGTTCACGGCCACGCCCTCCACGTGCACGGGGCGGTAGCCGATGCGCTCCAGGATGAGCTGGTAGTCCCCCGGTCCCACGAGCATGAAGCGGTACGAGCCATCCTGTGCCGTCACGGTGGTCCGCGTCGCGCCGGTGGAAACGCCCATGAGCGTCACGTTCACGCCCACCATGGCACCGCCCGCGGAATCCCGGACTACTCCCTCGACGGCCCCGCTCGTCAGCGTCTGCGCCCCGGCACGGCCCGCAAACAGCAGGACCAGGCACGCGGAAACCGAGACGGCGAAAGCCTTTGTGGCTCGCTTCACGTTCATTCTGTCACTCGAATAGGAACGGGTGCACGGCGCCGCCGACGGATCCCGCCAGCGCGGGGCGACCCCGGGGCACAAGGCGTGCCCCGTGTCCCCGGCCGCGGCCCGCAGACGTAAATAGCTATATGGCAACCACTTATACGATCCCACCCACGGGCGGAGCACGGGGCGTAGGGCGGGCCGGTGGTGTTGCGGCCGTGCAACGGTGGCGACAGAGGCGGGGCGCGACTGGCCGGCGGGCGGAGGCGGGAGGCGCGCCGGGGGCGGGAATCCGGCCTGGCGGCGGGTCCGGCGAACCCATGGAAAGAGGGCGCCGCCGGGGTGTGCACCGACGTTGCGCGGCCGCAACAGGGATGGCGTGGCGGGGTCGGATCGGGGAGGCGGGCGGGCGCCGGGCCGGGCGCTCGCACGGGCGCGCGAGCGCCCGGGCGCGAGTGCCGGCGCGGCCGCGGAAGTGTGTGCGGCGGCGGGGCGAGGCGAGGGTAGGGGCCGGGCCGGCGGGCCGCGGGGCGGGTCGGAGGGGAGGCCGCGGGTTTGTGGAACGGAATTCCCTATGATCGTGGCTCCACCCCGCGGCGGGCGGGGCCGGGCGTTCCCCAAAAGGCGAGATCATGTCGAAGCTGCGTCACCAGCTGCCCGTTCATTCCCCGATCCCTCCGGGCGCCCTGCTGGCGGCCGCGTGGCGGGGGTCGCGGCGCCGGGCGCGAGGCCTGCTGGCGGCGGAGCTAGCCGCGCGCTACGCGGCCGAGCGGGTGGTGCTGGCGGGCAGCGGCACACAGGCGCTGCAGCTGGCGCTGCTGGCGTGCGGCGCGCAGGAAGTGGCGCTGCCGGCCCTCACCTGCTACGACGTGGCGTCGGCGGCGATCGGCGCGGGTGTGCGGGTCCGTCTGTACGACGTGGACCCGGTGACCCTGTCGCCGGACGCGGCGTCGCTGGAGTCGGCACTGCGGCAGGGCGTTCGGGTGGTGGTGGTGGCGCCGTTGTACGGCGTGCCGGTGCAGTGGGGAGAGATCGAGGCGCTGGCGGCGTCGTACGGCGCGAGGGTGATCGAGGATGCGGCGCAGGGGAGCGGCGCGAGCTGGCGAGGCGCGCCCCTGGGCGGCCTGGGGACGATCAGCGTGATCAGCTTCGGGCGGGGGAAGGGCTGGACCGGCGGCAGCGGGGGCGCGGTGCTGCTGCGGGGCTCCGCCACGTTGCTGCCGGCAGCGGGAATGGCGGCGGCGGGCGGGGGTCTGCGCGCCTCGATGGGGGCGGCGGCGCAGTGGGCGGTGGGCCGGCCGGCGATCTACGGCGTGCCGGTCTCGCTGCCGGTGCTGGGGCTGGGCGAGACGCGCTACCACCTGCCGACGGTGCCCGCGGGCATGCCGGCGGCGGCGGCGGCGCTGGCGCTGGCGACGCGGGCGGCCTCGGACGCCGAAGCGGCGGCGCGGCGCGAGAACGCCCGCCTGCTGCTGGAGGCGCTAT
>JADGQX010000310.1 GCA_017881445.1 Gemmatimonadota bacterium
ACATCCTGTTCGGAGACGTCAACCCCTGCGCCAGGCTGCCGGTGACCTTCGCCAAGGCCGACGCGGACCTGCCGCATCCCGAGATTCCCGGAAGCCGGCTGCCAACGCAGCCCCAGGCCCCGCCGCCGTCTGCGCCCGTTGCTGCCGGAGCGCCCGGCGCCGCGGCGGGCGCTGGACCGGGCGGCGGAGGCAGGCGTGCGCTGCCCCCGTTCGACATCGACTACACGGAAGGCCTGAAGGTGGGCTACAAGTGGTTCGACGCCGAAGGCAAGGAGCCGCTCTTTGCGTTCGGCCACGGGCTGTCCTACACCACGTTCGCCTACAGCGGGCTCACGGCCGGCATCGACAGCGTGTCCTTCACGGTTCGCAACATCGGCACGCGCGCCGGTGCCGAGATCGCCCAGGTCTACGTGGGGTTACCGGCGGCCGCGCAGGAGCCGCCCAAGCGCCTCGTCGCCTGGGAGAAGATCCGCCTGGCTCCCGGCGAGTCCAAGACCGTGGCCTTGCCGCTCGAGCCGAAGCTCCTGTCCGTCTTCAACGAACAGAAGGACGAGTGGGAACTTCTGCCGGGAGACTACAAGGTGTTCGTGGGCGGTTCCTCGCGGGAGACCCCGCTCACGGCGAGCGTGAAGCGCAAGCCGTAGGACGTCGCGCACCGTTCACCAGCGAGCCGCTCAGCGGCTCGCTGGTGCGTATCCCTTCCCGGCGTGCGCCTCGAACCAGCGGATGACGTCCGCTTCGAGCGCCTCGAGGTTCGGCCGATCGCGCGCGATGCGCTGGGCGTCCGCCCACTCGCGCGACAGGTCGCCCAGGTCGAGCGTCGATCCGACGCGGACGAAGATCGGGATCTGGTGAGGCTCGGCGGGCACCGTCACCGTCTGGCCGCCCGGATACACGTCGGCGCCCCACGCGTTGCGCCATTTCGAGCCTGCGGGCAGGTAGACCTCCTGTGAGCGCTGCCCCTTCTGCCACACCGGCGACACGACCAGATCGGGGCCATACAAGTAGGTCCACCACTGCGACCAGGCCTGCGGCGCATCCGGATCAGCCAGGAACAGCGGGCGCACGATGGGCATGCCGGTCTGCGTGGCCTCGATCGCCTGTGCGTAGCTGTAGTCCTTCAGGCGCTCGTGGAGCCGCGCATACAACCGCCACGTCGCAATGAGGACCTCGTCGTACTCGGGCGCACGCGGCAGGTTCCAGAACCCGACATTGCGCGTGGGGCCGACCTCCATGATCGGCGTGAACGCCGAGAACGCCAGCCACCGCGCGCAGACTTCCTGCTCGAGCAATTGCTGGTTGTAGCCGCACGTGTCGGAGCCCCAGTTGGGATAGCCCATGACGGCCGCGCGCTGAACGCCGATGATCGACGCGCGGAGGCCCTCCTGCGTGCCCCCGATGTCGCCGCCCCAGAAGACTGCGTAGGGCGAGGTGCCGGCGTACGCCGCCCGGGGCATGACGAAGAAGTCGCGTCCGCGGTACTGGCGGCTCACGTCATAGGCGGCCTTGGCGGCGAGCGAGATGTAGGGATTGCGCATCTCGCGGACGGATCGGCCGTCGAACATCGTGAACGGGCCGTCGTTGGGGATGTTCTCTTCGCCGCGATCCAGCTTGAATCCTGCCACACCGAGGGCCAGCAGCTTCGCGATGCCATCCTGCCAGTACTTCCGGGCGGCCGGGTTCGTCAGATCCACCATCGGGTAGTTGTTGCCGTTGGCGGGGCGCGTCTGGCCGGGATACACGTAGCCTTTCGCCAGCGCCTCGGTGGCCATCTTGCCGTTGTAGGAGGCGGTGATCCACAGCACCGTCTTCGAGTGGCGTGACTCCAGCCACTGCACCATCTCCCGGAAGTGCGGCAGGCGGACGGGGTCGATCTCGAAGTCGTCGTAGCCCCACGGTTTGCCAACGCCCCACGGGCGATCGATCCAGTAGACGCCGTTCGGGATGCCGAACGCCTGCATCATCAGGACGTCTTCCATGATCTCCGAGTTGAACGGCCCTGCGACGGGCGTGCGGTCGTAGTAGGTCGTGCGCTGCGTGTGCTCGTCGCGCCACCGCCACGGTGAGTACAGCCACGCGGGCGGCAGGAAGGGCGGGCCGGCGTCGAGCGCATGCGCCCGGACCAGATCTGCCGGGGTGCTGGCCGTCGTGATGACCATCGACAGCGAGGGGTCCTCGAACTCGATCGCCACCCGTTCCGGATTGGTGGCCGCGAAGTCGAAATGTCCCGGCCAGGTGCTCCGCACGGTCACCGAATAGCCGCGCGACGAGAGATAGAACGGCGCGTAGATCGACAAGGTCGGCTTGACCAGGAATTCGACCTTCTGGCCGCGCAGGTTCAGCGCCTCGGTGATGCCGGGGGCCCAGGAGGCCTGCTGAGGGCCGTCGACGACCCGCTCCATGAGACCGGTGAAGTACTCGTCGCGCGCCGCATCGATGCTGAGGCCCCAGCGAATGACGCCCGTGGCAGGCTGGGCGGCCAACGACAGCGTCGTCCGGTCTCCCTGCCGGACGATCGAGAGCGAGACGACGCGGCCATCAGTGAGCGTCGCACGATGGGTCCACGAGCCGGCGCCCGCCGGGCCTGGCTTCGTCAGCGCCGGCGGCAACGCCGTCCGGCCCTGCGCGGTCTCCACGAAGAGCCCGTCCACCGAGAGCGCCCGTGGCGCCCCGACCGTGGCCTCGAGGCGGGAAGCGGTCAGCACGAGGGTCGCGCCGGCCGGCGGCTGCTCACGGGCCTGCGCCGCTATCAACGCCACGCTGAGGCCGGTGGCGAGCAATCCCGCAACGGAGAGACGACGAGCCAGGAGATCCATGGGCACCCTACTTTCGGTCGAAGAACTTGTAGAACATCGACTGTCGGGCCACGCTCTCCGCCTTGCCGGCGATGATGGCCATCTGGGAGTCGCTCAGGGGCGTGTATTCGCGGGCCAGGCGGACGTTCTCCTCCAACTGGGCCACAGTGTCGACCCCGACGATGGCGGTGCTGATGGGCAGGGTCAGGGCGTAGTACATGGCCTCGCGCATGCTCAGGGTGCCGGGACTCCTGGCGATCACGGCGCTGCCCTCCCAGGAGCGCTTCTGAGCCTCCTCGGGCGGCGGGACGTAGCTCGACAGGATGCGGCTGCGGCCCGTGAGCTTCATGCCGATGATGCCCATCTGCTTCTCCACGGCCAGGGGGATCAGCTTCTCCGCGAAGCTGTAGTGGAATTTGTCCGCGGCGTTCACCGCCAGCAGCACCGTGTCGAAGGGATAACGGCGAATGGCCTCGATCAGGCAATCGGGACGGAAATGGCCCGTGATGCCCAGGTTCTTCACGAGTCCCTGTTCCCTGGCCTGGATGAGGGCCTCCATGGCGCCGCCCTTGGCGAAGACCTCATCGACGTCGCCCATGGTGCCCAGGTCGTGGAGCTGCCAGCAGTCCAGGTGATCCGTGTGGAGCAGTTCCAGGGACTTCTCCAGCATGCGAAGGGAGCCGTCCCGGGTGCGCTCCTTGGTCTTGCTGGCGAGGAAGGCCTGCTGCCGCCGCCGCTTCATGACCTGGCCGATGTACTGCTCGCTCCAGCGCTCGGGTCCTCCGTAGATGGACGAGGTGTCGATGTAGTTCACGCCCAAGTCGAGGGCCCGCTCGATGACGGGGATGGCGGAGTCTTCCTCGTGTGCGCGCTCGATGATGGACTGCCCGCCCAGGCTGAAGATGCCGACCTTGAAGCCGGTCTTGCCCAGGTTGCGGGTGGGCATGGCCTGGGCCGTGGCGGGGTTCACAGGCAACCCGACGGGCGCTGTGGCCGTGCCCGGGCGCGTCTGGGCAGGCGCGGTGGCGGTCTGGGCACTGCCGCTGGTGGCCTGGCCTGCGAGGGTGGCAGCCAGTGCGCCACCAAGGCGCAGAAAGCTGCGGCGGCTCTGTTCCGGCGTCGCGTGGAGGTCTGTCGATGTGTTCATATCGTCATCCGGTGTCGAGCGATAGGATGCGCCAAGAGCGCTCCTGCTGCAAGGCCCGGTCAGACTTCTGTCAGGCTTCGTGCCGGACTGCGCGGCCGGCCCCCCGGTCTGAAGAGGTGAGACGATTCGAGGTGGAACCGGTGCGCGGGAGTCTGATACGCTGTCGGCGCAACGCACATGGGGGGCGACTTCATGGCGAGACGAGGAGTCGACCGGCGCACATTCATCAAGGGCATGGCGGGATCTGCCGCCCTCTCTTCAGCCGCACGGCCGGCGCTTGGCGCGCTCGGCCGCGGGACTGTTCGTGCGGATAGTCCAGTCGGTCATCGGTCCGGATGAGATCCACCTGGAGGAGAGCGCCGACCACCATGGCAACTGGCTCCAGGCCATCAGGACACGCCGCCAGCCCATTGCCCCGGTCGAGGTCGCGCATCGGTCGTGCTCGGCCTGCCTGCTGCATCACATCGCCATGAAGGCGAAGCGCAAGTTGTACTGGGATCCCCTAGAAGGAACGGTTCAAGAACGATGACGCAGCCAATGCGCTGTTGTCGCGGCCGCAGCCCGCGCAAATCCGGCGCTGGCCGTCCGTCGCGATATTCCGCCTCGCGCCGCTCCAGTTCGCGTGTTTCGTGCGCTGTCGCATATCTCAGCGCGCGCTC
This sequence comes from Gemmatimonadota bacterium, assembly GCA_017881445.1. GTDB lineage: Bacteria > Gemmatimonadota > Gemmatimonadetes > Longimicrobiales > RSA9 > JADGQX01. Next base: position 4,602 of record JADGQX010000310.1, read on the forward strand.
CGCATCCGGCAGTTGCGCGACGACGCTTTCATTGAGCACCCGAACGCCGCCCGAAGCAATCGCGCCCATGGCAAGCTCTTCATAACCCGGCA
>JADGQX010000311.1 GCA_017881445.1 Gemmatimonadota bacterium
CGCCCGGTGCTTGCCGGACCAGGTTACCCGCTCGGAGTCCCGCAGCTTCAGCAGCAGGTCGAGCTTCTCGGCGAACAGCGCGTCGTAGTCGTTCAGGTCGTAGCCGAAGAGCGGGAACGACTCGATGAACGACCCCCGCCCCGCCATGATCTCCGCCCGGCCGCCCGAGAGCAGGTCCAGCGTCGCGAACTGCTGGAAGACGCGCACGGGATCGTCCGAGCCGAGCACGCTCACCGCGCTGGTGAGGCGGATCCGGCGGGTGCGCGCCGCCGCCGCGGCCAGCACCACCGCGGGCGCGGAGACGACGAATTCGGGGCGGTGGTGCTCGCCCACCCCGAAGACGTCCAGCCCGACCTCGTCCGCGAGCTCGATCTCCTCCAGGAGATCGCGCAGCCGCTGCGCCGGGCTGGGCGCCTGGCCCGTGCCCGCCTCCGGCGTCACCTCCCCGAAGGTGTAGATCCCCAGCTCCATGGCCTCCCCTTTCGCCGGCCCCGGCAGGGGCGCCGGCCGCCGATCCGACTTCCCCCGCCGCTCCCGCCGTTGCACCTTAGGAGCCGGTTCACCGGATAATTCCCTCGAGCGCGCGCCGCTGCGCGGACCCGGAGCCCGCGTCCGCGCCGGCGCGGCGCGAGCCTGAGCACGGGAGAGCGCATGGACACCGCCGTCGCACTGGCGCAAGCGTACCTGCACGTCAACGGCTATCTCACCGTCACCGAATACCCCGTCGCGGAGCTCACGCGCAAGCACGGAGTGCAGAGCGCCACCGACATCGACGTGATCGGCATCCGGCTGCCGCAGGCCGGGGGCATCGTGCCGGCCCAGCGCAAGAACCACGTCAACGGCTTCGTCGCCGATCCGGTGCTCGGGGTGGAGGAAGGGATCACGGACTTCGTGATCGCGGAGGTCAAGGAAGGGCCCGCGGGGCTGAACAAGGGAGCCCGCAACCCGGCCGTGCTCACCGCCGTGCTGCTCCGCTTCGGCTGCGGCCCCGCGAGCGAGGTGCAGCAAAACGTCGAGCGCCTGCTGCGGCAGGGGACGTCGCGGACTTCCACCAACATGCAGATTCGCCTCGTCGCCTTCGGCTCCGAGGCCGACGCCGTGCCGCCGGTGCCGTCGCTGGAGATCTCCCACGCCCACGTGCTCCGCTTCCTGCAGGACCACATGCGCGGCCACTGGGAGCTGTTCCGGACCATGCACACCAAGGACCCGGCCTGCGGCTTCCTGCTCCTGATGGAGAAGGCGTTCCGCGCTGAGTCCTACCTCAGCGGCCACGAGCAGGACCAGATGATCCAGCTGCCCCCGCCGGCGTAGTCGAGCGTGCGTCCGGCGGGCGACGAGGGCGCTGCAACCCCCGTCGCCGCCCCGTCGCCCCGGCTCGATCAGTGACGCACGGGCATTTGCGGCAGGTTCGGCATCCCCGGCGGCATGGTCGGCATAGCGAACTTGGTGTAGCCGGCCGGGGGTCCGAAGAGCGAATCGTCCAGGCGGCGCCGGTCCACCTTCGTGACCACCCAGGTGAGGCTGCCGTTCGGACCGGTCATGGTCATCTTCAGAGGGAAGAAGCCCCGACGCGTCAGCGCCACCATCTGCGGGTTCTTCGAGCCCATCAGCGAGGCCGTCGACGGTCCGGAGCCCATCCCCTTCCCCGCCCCCATGAAGCCCATGCCGCTGGCGCCGCAGATGTCCGTGCTGCCGCCCCGGCTGTCGCTGAAGATGACGTGCTCGCATACGACGCCGGCGATCGTCTCCCGCCGGCCCGTGGAACGCACGCTCATCCTGGAGAGGTCCGCCTGCTCGCCGGCGCGCGCGGCCGCCCCCGGGCCCATCTGCTTGCTCATCTCGTTGACGTTCATGACCATGTACTGCTTGCGCGCCGGGATGAGCATCATCGATTCGCCCGTGGCGCCGTTGAAGATGGTGGCCGTCGTCTGCGGGCCGGCCTGCATCTCGTGACGGATCCGCTCGCCCTTCTGGAAATAGCGCATCTCGGACGTGCCCCCGCCCGGCTGGTTGATCCGGAAGGCCACCATCCCCTCGAAGGTGCCCTGCGCCCGCACCCCGCCCGGGCCCAGCACCAGGAGCGCAACTGCGGCCATGGCCACGGCTTTACCCGTCATCGGAGTCTCCTTGCCGGTCGTGCCGGCCCAGCGGTTGTCGTCGGGCACAAACGGGAGAGGCGTGGCGTCGGTCCGTGCCACGCATCGCCCGCGTCCAATCCTACCTTGCGCGCGCCTCGCCGTCGATGCGTGCGCGCAGCCGGGCGACCGTGCGCACCTCAGCCGGCGCCGCCGCAGGAGCGGCGCACCACCAGCTCGCCCTGCAGCAGGATGTCGCGCGTGGGCAGATCGGCGTGCGCCACGCGCTCGAGCATGGCGCCCAGCGCGGCCGCGCCGATCTCGCGCGTCGGCTGGCGCAGCGTGGTCAGCGGCACCGGGAGCAGCCTGGCATAATCGACGTCGTCGATGCCCACGATGCGCACGTCCTGCGGGACCCGGTAGCCGAGTCCCAGCAGCGCGTGCATGAGGCGCGCGGCCGTCCAGTCGTTGGCGCAGACGATGCCATCCGGCCGCTCCGATTCCATGAAGGCGCCCACCTCCGCCGCCTCCGACGGGTCCAGCCGCCGCGCCAGTGACGCCTCGTGCGGCAGCGCCCAGCGGTACAGCGCCTCCCGGTAGCCCGACTCGCGCGCGTCCACCGTCGCCGCTGCGTTGCGCACGCCCACGAAGCCGAGCCGCCGGCAGCCCTGCCGCAGCAGGTGCTCCGTGATCACGTAGCCCGCGCGCCGGTTGTCGATGCCCACCAGGTCGTGACGGCCCCGCTCCGGATACGGCAGCACCGTCCGGTCCAGCAACACCACCGGGATGCCCGCCTCGTCCAGGCTGTCCGCGATCCGCCGGTTCACCTCGTCCTTGGCCGGCGTCAGCTCAAGCGGCGCGAAGAACACCCCCGACACCCGCCGCTCGATATACTGCCGGCACAGCTCCCGGGCCCGCTCCTCCTTCGACCTCCCCACCTCTGCCCCCGAGCCCCCCGGAACGCTGCCCCACAGCAGCGCATGCGCCCCCGCCAGAGGCGAGGCCATCATCCCCTGGCAGATCGGCTCGAAGATCTCCGTCTCGCCCAGGTCCGGGATCAGCAGCCCGAACGACAGACCCCCCGCCGGGACCCGCGGGCGCGTCACGTACGTCCCCGAGCCCGCCCGCCGGTCCACCAGCCCGGCGCGCTGCAGGTCCCGTACGGCCCGCCCCACCGTGATGCGGGAGGCGCCGAACCGGCCCACCAGCTCCGCCTCGCTGGGCAAGCGCTCGCCCGCCTTCCAGCGCCCGGACCGGATCTCCCGCTCCAGCGCGCGATACACCTGCTGATGCTTGGGCACCGCCTCACGTTTGGCCATGGCAACATGATATAACAGCTTTGCCACGAACGCAAGCTGGATCTGCCATACGGCACACAGAATGCATGGCGCCGGCTTGACATGAACCGGCAGATGCTGTTATGCTAGCTGGCGAGACATACTGAGGCAGGTCGGCCGGATCCCGGCCGATCGGCCGGAAGGGATGGGCCACATGAGCACGACCATGGCGCTGCCCAGGCACTACCTGGTGGCGGCGGACTTCGATCAGACGTTGAGCTTCAACGATTCGGGACTGGTGCTGAGCGAGCTGCTCGGCGCCGCGAACTTCCAGCGCAAGGTGGAGGGGCTGGCGCGCAGCAACCTGGTGCAGCAGGGGGGAGAGCTGGCGTACCTGATCCGGCACGACCCGGAGTTCCGGGGCGTGAGGCGGGAGCACCTGGTGGAAGCGGGCCGGCGCGTACGGCTGAAGCAGGACATCCCGGCGCTGGTGGACTTCCTGGAGCGGGGGCTGGAGGGCTACCGCTTCTCCTTCTTCGTGATCTCGGCGGCGCCGCGGGAGCTGGTGCAGTCGGCGCTGGCGGGGATCGTGGCACCGGAGCACGTCTTCGGGACCGAGTTCGAGTACGAGCCCGGGACGGGGGAGGTGCGCTCGATCCGGCGAGTGCCCGCGGGCTACGGCAAGGTGGCGGTGATCGAGGAGCTGGAGGAGAAGCTGGGCACGGCGCCGGAGCGCACGATCTACGTGGGCGACGGCAGCTCGGACGTGCACGTGATGCTGCACGTGAACAACCGGGAGGGGTTCACGATCGCGGTATCGGAGAACAGGATGCTGGCGCGCATCGCTAAGCGGATCGTGTTGAGCGACAACGCCTTCAGCATCGTGCTGCCGGTGCTGGACCAGATCGTGGGCCGGCGGCCGGCGGAGATCCGCGCGCTCTTCGAGTCCTACCGCCTGACGCTGCACGACTGGGAGAAGGAGCGCACGGACCGGGTGACGATCCGCGCCAGCTCCTGGCAGCCGGAGGGGGCGGGGGCGGGGGCGGTGGTGCTGCAGGAGGGGTTGACCCCGTGATCGATCTTCTCGGTTGGTCCGCGACGGCCGTGTTCGTGGCGTCGTATTTCTCCGGGCGGGCCGAGGCGCTGCGCCGGCTCCAGGTGGTGGGGGCCCTCATGTGGGTGGCCTACGGCTTCCTGGTGCACGCGGCGCCGGTGGTCGCGGCGAACCTGCTGGTGATGGGCGCGGCGGCCTGGACCGGGCGCCGCCGCTCGGCGGTGGCCCGCGACGACGGCGGGGCCGGTCGCGGCTGACCTTTACCTTCGAGGCAAGGA
>JADGQX010000096.1 GCA_017881445.1 Gemmatimonadota bacterium
GAGCGACGCGCCGGCCGCGGCGCCGCGCGTGCGCGTGAAGGCGCCGTGGTTCATCGGCCTCTTCCTGCTGGCCGCCATCGCCCGCACGCTGCTCCCCGCCTCCGTGGACCCGGCGCTGGACCTGCTCGCCCGGGCCGCCCGCGCCGGCCTCGCCCTGACCCTCTTCCTCATCGGCGCCGGACTCACCCGCGCCGTGCTGCGCCGCGTGGGCGCCCGGCCCATGGTGCAGGGCGTGATGCTCTGGGCCGCCGTCGCCTCGCTGACGCTCTACGCGGTCTGGCGCTGGGTCTGAGACGGATCGTCCGCCGGCTACGTCAACAGCAACAGCCACGTCGCTCAATACGAAGACACGAAAGAGGCGGAAGCCCGCAAAGACCGGCGCCTTCGGCCCACCGGCCTTGCCGGGACTCCGCGGCAAAGTCCGGGTCCATGTTGGACGTTCACCAACAACAGAAAAACCCCTGCTGACGCCGGTCACCGGCGAACGCCGGAACTGCACCGGGACCCGCTTCGTGGTCTTGAGCCGTTTTCGTGCCTTCGTATCAACGATGTGCTGTTCGCCGTCCGCGATCCGTCCGTTCAGCCCGCGCTGCGTGGCGCCTTGATCACGCCCGCCTTGCCCAGGAATCGCCGCAGCAGGCCGAGCTGGCCGGCGTGGTAGCCCTCGTGGAAGTACAGGAAGACCAGCGTGTCGGCCACGGTGCCGCGCCGGGCGGGCGTGGCCAGCAGCTCGGGCGTGGCGGCTCGCAATGCCGTCGCCAGCCGCTCCTGGGACGCGTCCAGGTCGGCCAGCAGCCGCTCCAGCGGCAGCGCGCGCCCGGGCTCGAAGACCGCGTCCTCCTGGCCGCTGTACATGGCGGCGGTTTCCGCGTCCCAGATCGGCTCCGCCTTCAGCAGGCGCAGGGCCAGGCCGCGGGACGCGACCATGTGGCCGACCACCCAATTCAGCGGGTTGGCGCCGCCCGGCGACGGGCGCAGGCTGTCCTCCTGCGTGATGTCGCGCAGGTTCAGCTTGGTGGCGCCCAGCCCGAACTCGTAGAGCTTGACCAGTTCGTTGCCGTCCATGAGCCCCTCTCCATTGGAGTTCGCCCGGGCGTGCCACCCTGCCGGGCTCCCGTGCGCCGCGCAAGCTAAGGGGGAGCGGTCCCGCGGGCACGGGCCGGGGTCGGACGGCTCCCGGGCCGGTCGGGGATGCCGCGTCGCGCGAAGCGCTGCGCCGCATTACATTCCGCTCGTGCGACGCGGCGATGGAGCGACCCTGCTCCGGCGCCGCGTTCATTATGGGGGAACCATGACGACGACGACGCAGGAAAAGCCGAAGGCTTCACCGGTGCTGGCTGGCGGTCCCGCGCCCGACATGTTCCGTCGCCTGGCGGGCATGCCCGTGGTCACGGGCAAGCGTGAGACCATGGTCGTTCACTCGCCGCTCACGCTCGAGCCGCTGGGCGAGATCCCGAAATGCACCGAGGCGGACGTGGTGGAGGCGGTGCGCCGGGCGCGGGCGGCCCAGCCGGCCTGGGCCGCCCGCCCGATCCGGGAGCGGGCGCGCGTCCTCTTCGAGTTCCACAAGCTCCTCTTCCGCAACGAGGCCGCGCTGCTCGACCTGATCCAGGTGGAGTCCGGCAAGGCCCGGCGGCATGCCTTCGAAGAGATCATGGACACCGCCGGCGTCGCCCGGCACTACGCCGTGCGGGCCGAGCGCTACCTGAAGCCTCGCCGCCGCCGCGGCGCCATCCCGCTGCTCACGGTGACCCACGAGCTGCACCACCCGGTGGGCGTCGTCGGGGCCATCAGCCCCTGGAATTTTCCCCTCATCCTGGCCATCACCGACCTGCTTCCGGCACTGGTCGCCGGCAACGCCGCCGTGCTCAAGCCGGACCGTCGCGGCTCGTTCACCGCGCTGCGGGCCGTGGAGCTGCTGCGCGAGGCGGGACTCCCCCCGGAGGTGCTGCAGGTGGTCACGGGCGAGGGCGCGCGGCTGGGGCCGCCGCTCATCGCAGGCGTGGACTTCATCATGTTCACGGGCAGCACGGCCACCGGGAAGACCATTGCGGCCGAGGCCGCGCCCCGCCTCATCGGCTACTCCCTGGAGCTGGGCGGCAAGAACCCGCTCATCGTCCTGGACGACGTGGACCTCGACCAGGCGGTCGAAGGCGCGCTGCGCGGCTCCTTCGTGGGTGCGGGCCAGGTCTGCGTCAGCATCGAGCGCCTCTACGTCCAGGAGCGCATCTTCGACGCCTTCGCCGAGCGCTTCGCCCGCGCCACCCGCGAGCTGAAGCTGAGCGCCGCCCTCGACTGGAGCGGCGATATGGGCTCCATCACCTCCGAGTCGCAGCTCCACACCATCGAGCTGCACGTCCAGGACGCCGTGGCCAAGGGCGCCCGGGTGCTGGCCGGGGGGCGTCGTCGTCCCGACATCGGGCCGCTCTTCTTCGAGCCCACCGTCCTGGTGCACGTGACGCCCGCCATGACCTGCTACGCCCACGAGACCTTCGGGCCGGTCGTGTCGCTCTACCCCTACCGCACCGTGGACGAGGTCATCGAGCGCGCCAACGACACCCCGTACGGCCTGAACGCCGCCGTCTGGGGAAGCGACGTTCGCCGCGCCTTCGACGTCGCCCGCCGCATCCGCGCCGGCAGCGTCAACATCAACGAGGGCTACGGCGCGACCTGGGCCTCCACCGACTCGCCCATCGGCGGTTTCAAGGAGTCCGGCATGGGCCGCCGCCACGGCGCCGAGGGCATCCTCAAGTACACCGAGGCGCAGACGATCTCGCGCCAGCGCTGGCTGCCGCTGAGCGCGCCGGGCGACATGCCCTACCAGCGCTGGGCCCGCATCATGTCCTGGTTGCTGAACCTGCAGGCGCGGATACCGGGGCTGCGGTAAGGCGGACGCGGCGACACGGCGACACGGCGAACCGGGCGGCCTCGGGCTACGCCGCTCGGTTGCCTTCGGGGCCGGGCGGCCTCGGTTGCGCCGGACGTGGCGGTTGCCATCGCCGGGTCGCCCCCTCGCCCCCTCGCCGTGTCGGCCGTTCAGCGCCCCAACGCCCCACCCGCCAATCCCCCCGCCCGCGCCATGACGATCGCCCTGGCGCTGAGCTCCGCCAGCTCCATCCGGTCCATGGCCTCGGACAGGTCCGTCCCCACCGCCACGGCACCATGTCCCCGCAACAGCAGGACCCCCGCGCCGGCGCGCACGGCATCCGCCACGGCCGACGCCAGCGCCTCCGATCCCGAGGGCTGGAAGGCGACGAGCGCCACTCCGCCCACGTTCTCGTGCGCTTCGGGGAGCGCCGAGAGGTCCAGGCCGAGGAGCCCGAGCGCGGTGAGCGCCGGCGCGTGCGTGTGCACCACCGCGCCCACGCCCGGCGACGCCAGGTAGCAGGCGCGGTGCATCCGGTACTCCACGCTCGCGCCTGGCACCGTGTCCGCGGGACGCGTCAGCGGGGCGCGGATCACCTGCGCGGCGCGCAGCCGGGCCTTGTTCACGCCCCGGGGCGTGACCAGGACCGCGTCGCCCTCGCGCAGCGAGAGATTGCCCGCCCGACCGGCGATCAGCTCCGCCCGCGCCAGCCGCCGGCACGCCCGGCAGAGCTCCCGCGCAAGCTCGTCATCCCGCTCCGGCCCCGTTCGCATGCCGCGCCTCCTGCGTTTGGCACCGCCACACGAGCCTAACGTGAGCCCACACGCCGCGAACGGCAACCGCGTCACGCGGAGCCGCGGAGCACGCGGAGCTGGCGGGGCAGCGACGCCGGGGCGACGGACGAGTTCAGGTACGTCCGGGGTTTTCTTTTTGTTGTTTAACGGCAACAACGTGCGGCACTTCGGACGGGGCCGTTCGCCGTGGACCCGATTGATGTAACCAAGGAAGAAGATGTCAGCTGCCGCATGGACGCTTCGGTTTCCGCCCCGTCCCCCTCCGCGTTCTCAGCGCCTCGGCGTGAAATGAGGTTGTCTCCCCGCCGAACTTCGCGTGCGCGGGCCGGGTACCACCCACCCGTAGCCCCTGGCCCTCTCATGTATCGGAGGCGACGATGCCCGCGACCACGATCCGGCCCCCGACGCCGGCCCCCCCGCAGCCGGCGCAGCAGCCCGGCGGCGGCAAGCACCAGCGCACCTCCGAGTTCGTCCTCTCCGCCTTCGAGAAAGCCGTGCTGCCCCGGCTGGCCGCGGCACTGCCGAAGTGGGTGAAGCCGGACCACCTCACCGTCCTCGGCCTGCTGGCGTCCACCGGCATCGCGGTCGCCTACATGCTGACGAACCACGACCCCCGCTGGCTCTGGGCCGTCAGCGCGCTGCTGGTCGTGCAGTGGTTCGGCGACAGCCTGGATGGCACCCTCGCCCGCGTGCGCAAGGCCGAGCGGCCCCGCTACGGCTACTACCTCGACCACCTGACCGACGCCTACTCCACCCTCGCCATCGGCCTGGGACTCGGCTTCTCGCCCTACATGCTGCTGTCCGTGGGGCTGGCCATCGTGGTGGCGTACCTCATCCTGTCCGTCAACGTGTACCTCGAGACCCACGTCTTCGCCGAGTTCAGCTTCAGCTATGGGCGACTCGGCCCCACCGAGGTGCGCGTGCTCCTCATCCTGCTGAACACGGCCGTGTTCTTCGGCGCCGCCATGCCCTTCGACCTGCTGGGCTCCGGCGCCACGGTATTCGACGTCTTCGGCATCGCCGCCGCCCTGGCCATGCTCGGCCTGCTGCTCGCCCGCGCCGCGGGCAACCTGAGGCGACTGGCGAAGCTGGAGCCGCCCCGGGCGTAAGCGCAGGAAGGGCCCGGCGTGCCATCCGGCGCGCCGGGCCCCCGCCCCTCCCCCTCGTCCCCCGTTCCTCTCGCCCTCGCCCTAGCCTTCGCCCTCGCCTTGCCGTTCAGCGGTTGAGCCAGTATGCGAACTTGATCAGGAAGGTGTTGTCCGGATGCAGCTGGAAGAGATCCCGGTACTGGGAGACCCAGGAGCGCCCGGAGACGACGTCGTCGCTCGCGCTGCGGTTGTGGCTCCAGACCAGGAATAGCGTGGACCCGGGGCGGAACTCCCAGCGCATGACGCTATTGGACACCAGCTGCCAGTTGGAGAAGGCGGTGCCGGTGCCCGCGGGCGGCGTGTAAGGCGCGAAGCGGGCGTCGTAGGCGGCGGCGTGCGGCGTCGCGCTGAGCTGGCGGATGTCCGTGTACGTGCCGGTGCTGACGAAGGGCTGTCCGTAGAACTGCAGGGTCAGCTCGGGCGTGACCGTGTAGCTGGCCTGCGCGCTGAGGGAGAGCGTGCGCTGGCTCAGGTGGGCGAAGCTGTAGTGCGTCGCTCCGGCGGCGTCGGCGAAGTTGCCGAGCCACTGGCCGTCGTCCTCGTTCCAGGAGATGTCCGCGCCCAGCGTCGCCTCGAGCCGGGTCGAAACCCGCAGGTCGGCGGTGGGGTTGACGTCCAGGTAGCGGGAGCGGCCGCCGTCGGCGCGGTTGGCGCTCAGCCACAGCCCGGGCACGATGACGCGCCGGTCGTCGCCGCTGATGCCCATCCAGGGCGAGATCTGGGGCGAGACCCGCAGGGCCGGACCGCCCCGGGCGCAGCGGTCGCAGAAGACGCCGCCCAGCTGGCCGATGGTGCCGCCCGTATGCAGCCACCAGTTGTTGCGGAAGTTGACGTGGATGTTCGTGTTGAAGCCGTGCTGCAGCGGCAGGCCCGCGGTGGTCCAGCCGTTCCACTGGTTCAGGTTCCAGCGGAAGCTCTTGTAGAACAGGTGCGGCTTCATGAAGTTGAACGCCGCCCAGGTGTCCCAGGTCTGCTGGTCCGCGCGCTGCAGGTACCCCAGGTCGTTCACCTCGTACCCCGCCGACTGGCGGGTGTAGGCGGTCTCGAAGCGCGAGATCCCGCCCCCGTACTTGCCGAAGAGCAGCTCCTGCGAGGTGCCGGCCAGCGACGTGCGCGTGGAATCGAAATGGAGCTCGCCATCGGGGCGCTGGTAGGCGTGGGCCGCGTCGCGCTGCGTGGAGGCGATGGCCGCCGCGCTCCCCGCCACCTGCGAGGCCGTGAACGAGCCCGAGACCTGGTACTGGCCGTCGCGGAAGCGATGGCGGAAGTCACCTCCGGCCACGTAGGCGGAGCGCCGCAGCGAGTTCGCGCTCCACGTGTCCAGCGAACGGTCCACCGCCGTGAGGATCAGGCCGAACCCGCTCCGGCCCTTCCCCAGGTCCTGCCGCGCCCGCAGCACCGCGTAGTTGGTGCGCGGCTCCAGCGTGCTCGACTGCGGGCCGTCCACCCGGTCCGTCACCGCGTCCAGCACGCCGTAGTTCAGTCCGCCGGGCGTGCGACCCGTGAGCTTGCCCGCGGCCAGGATGGGCGTGGACTGCGCCGAATTGCCGTCGCCGTACAGTCCCCGCAGCTGCGGCGAGCGCCCGATCCGGCGCGAGTAGAAGAGGCCCTCGTTACCGCAGTCGTGCACGATGTAGCAGTTGAGCGAGAACCGGTACACCCCCGTCCCTTCCATGAAGAACGGGCGGCGCTCCTGCAGGAAGGTCTCGAACGCCGTCAGGTTCAGCACCGCCGGGTCCGACTCCACCTGGCCGAAGTCCGGGTTGATGGTGGCGTCCAGCGTCATGTTGGGCGTGACGCCGTACTTCAGGTCCGCGCCCGCGGTCTGCTCCTGCCCCCGGCCGAACCCCGTTGCCGTGGTCCGGGTGACGTTCCGGGAAAGCACGTAGGGTGTGACCTCGATGTCGCGCGACGACCGGATCTCGCCGATTCCCGCCAGCTGGCCCAGCTGCGATACCATGCCTGCCCGCGTCGGCCGGTACTCCGGCCACGCCACCCGCTCCTTGTAGCGCTCGATGTCGCGCCAGATGCCGAAGCCGAACGTGTGCGTCGTCCCCGCGGCGTAGCGCAACTGCGAGAACGGAATGCGGAACTCCGCCGTCCACCCCAGCGAGTCCACCGACGTCGCCACGTCCCAGACGCCGTTCCACGAGTCGTCCTCGTTGCCGTCGTCGAAAATGACGTAGTCGCGCTTCACCCCGTCCGGGTTCACGTCGAAGTCGTAGCCCGAGCGGTGGTCATTGTACGGGTCGATCAACAGGATGATCTGGTCCGACGGGCCCCGCACGTCCCGCCGCGTCAGCGCGTGCATGATGCTGTCCGGGTGCGGATCGTACGCCCGCACGAACACGTACAGGTTGCGATCGTCGTACGCGACCCGGAACTCCGTGCGGAAGCTCGCCGCCGCGCCCTCCGTCGGCTGGAACTGGCGGAATTCGCCCTCCGCCGGCGCCTCCCGCCACACGGCGTCATCCGCCCGACCATCGATCACCGGCGGCGTCGCCGCCCGCACCGCCGCGGCCGCTCGCACGCCCGCCGCCGGCATCTTCGGACTCGCCGACGCCGCCATCGGGACCTGCAGCGACGCCGCCACTGCTACCGCAACCAGCACCGGGACCATGCTTCCTTCTCCTGCCGGGGTGCAACGTTGCCGGTTGGACACATCGCCGGGCCCATGGGTTGGAATCGCGAGCGCCGACTCCGCCGGCGACCGGTCGTGACGCCAGGCTGTGCTAAAATTCCCGCATGTGCTGGAATTTTAGCACAGCGCGCCCGAACGTCAAGGGCACGGGGCGCGGCACGGACGGAGGCCCTCCGGCACGGCACCACGGAAGGACCCGCGTTCAACGGCGGGCCCGATGCTCCGGGGACGCCCGCGGGTTCCATCGTTTCACGCGAAGACACGAAGGGCCGAAGTCGCGCCCCGTCGCATGTCCGAGGGGACCGGGCGGCCGAGGCATCCAGTTGTTTGTTTTTTCAACGAATACAGGCACTTGCGGTGGCCTGGCAGCCTCGGTGTTCCGGGTAGCCCGGGCAGCCGGCTTCGCGGCTTCGGCCCCTTCGTGGCTTCGCGTGAACCGATGCCGTTCGCTCGGCCGCAGCGTAGCCGGAAGCTCCCCGTAGGGTTTTCCCCGATTGTGCCGCTCCCCGCGCCGGTGAACGTTGCAACCAGGCGTTGCAACTCCTGGTGGAGGGCGGGCACATGGCGGGACGGGTGAAGGCGCGCGGCGGGCGCACTGTGGCACTGCCCGATGCGGCGGCGGTGGAGACGCTGGCGGAGCTGGCGGGCCTGGGGGTGTTCGCGGTGGACGCGAGCCACACGGTGGTGTCGCTGAGCCGGGAGGTGGAGCGGATCACGGGGTTCGCGGCAGCGGAGGTGGTGGGGAAGCCGTGCCTCTCACTGCTGCGCTGTCCCTCGTGCCTGAAGCGCTGCGCCTTGCAGGAGGACGGTCAGATCGAGGGGGCGCGGGTGACGCTGTTCCGGAAGGACGGCGGTGAGGTGGTGGTGGAGCGCGGGGGGCGGGCGCTGAAGGATGGGGCGGGTCGTTTCGCGGGGGGTCTGGAGACCTTGCGGTCGATGCCGCCGGGGTCGTGCACGGCGGCGCCGCCGGAGCTGGACTCGCTGCTGGGGAGCCTGGGCCGGGACTATGTGGTGGCGGATGGGGACCTGCGGGTGCTGGGCGTGTCGGCCACGCTGGCGCAGCTACTGGGGTTGCCGCGGCAGGAGCTGACCGGTGCGCCGGTGGAGCGGATCCTGGGGGCGGACCTCTTCGGCGAGGGCGCGCCGCTGCGGCAGGCGGTGCTGGCGGGCAAGCGCCGGGAGGGGTGGCGGGCGGTGCTGAAGGTGGCGGACGGGACGGAGATGCCGGTCTCGCTCTCGGTGGGGCCGGTGGATCGCGCCGACCACTGCGGCCGCATGGGCGCCCGGGTGATGATCATGATCCGGGCGGAGGCGGACCACGAGGGGTCGGAGGAGCAGATCCCGTCCTTTGGTGGCATCGTCGCCCGGTCGGCATCGATGCAGCGGATCTTCCGGCTCATCGAGCTGCTGCGGGACACGGACGCCACGGTTCTGATCACGGGGGACAGCGGCACGGGCAAGGAGCTGGTGGCGCGGGCGCTGCACGCCACGTCGCATCGCTCGAACGGGCCGTTCATCGCGGTGAACTGCGCGGCCATCCCGAGCGAGCTGCTGGAGAGCGAGTTGTTCGGGCACGTGCGCGGCGCGTTCACCGGGGCGGTGCGGGACAAGCCGGGGCGCTTCGAGCTGGCCAGCGGCGGCACGCTCTTCCTGGACGAGATCGGCGACCTGGCGCCGGCGCTGCAGGGGAAGCTGCTGCGGGTGCTGCAGGAGCACGCCTTCGAGCGGGTGGGCGACTCGCGCACGCGCAGCGCCGACGTGCGGGTGCTGGCCGCCACGCACATCAACCTGGCGCGCGCGGTGGCGGAGCACCGCTTCCGCGAGGACCTGTACTACCGGCTGCGCGTCGTGCCCATCGACATCCCGGCGCTGCGGGAGCGGCGCGAGGACCTGCCGGTGCTCGTCCGTTACCTGCTGCAGCGCATCGGCCTGCGGCGCGGGCGCTCGCTTCGCCTTTCGCCTCCCGCCATGCGCGCGCTCCTCACCTACGACTGGCCGGGCAACGTGCGCGAGCTGGAGAACGCGCTCGAATATGCCACCACCGTCTGCGCCGGCCAGACCGTCCACCTCACCGACCTGCCTGCCGAGCTGGGCGCTTCCGCCGGGGCCGGAGAGCCGGACACGGGCGACGTCGCCACCGGGCCCGCCTTCGTTTCCGCGGGCTACGCGGCCGGAGCCGGGGGCGACGAGCGCGCCCCCTGGCGCGACGCCTCCCCCGGCCGGGTGGCGCCGCCCGCCCCGCCCGCCCCGCCCGCCGGAACCCGGGCACGCAGCGCCTTCTCGCCTGAGGAATCCGCCGAGGCGACCCGTATCGCGGCGGCGCTCGACCAGGCGCGCTGGCGCCGGGACGAAGCCGCCGCGCTCCTGGGCATGAGCCGCACCACGCTCTGGCGCAAGATGAAGGAGTACCGGCTCTAGACAACGGCAACACTCGCAGACGCAGGCGCAGGCGGTGACGTTACCGGCCCCGAACCCGGAAACGTCGCCGCCTGCGCCTGCGTAACCGGTTGTTGAATCGCCTCCTCGCCCCCGAGAGCGCGCCCCCCGCCACTCCACGGCCCGCCGCAGGGTTCGCCCTCGCCGCCGTTTCGCGCCCACCCGCCCTATCGCTCTCCTCCTCCGCTCCGGAACGCCTTGTTTCAATTCGCGCCGATCCGTTGCAACGCCACGTTCCGACCCCGGCCGCGCACGAGGCCGGCCGTTGGCGGCAACATGAAGGGGCAGAAGGCATTGTCCTGAACCGGCGCGCATGGTCCCGCCGTTGCCTTTGAGGCCATCGTCGGGTGGGCGTCCGGGAGGGAACCCGGCGTCGGGGATCGGAGCAGGCGAGGAGCGAATGAACAGGATCGTGATCCTGGGGGCGGGAACCGCGGGGACGATGATGGCGGTGAAGCTTCGGCGTGCGCTGGAGCCGGAGGACTGGTCGATCACGGTGGTGGACCAGGACAACGAGCACCTCTATCAGCCCGGGCTGCTGTTCGTCCCCTTCGGCCTGTACACGAAGCGGGACCTGTTCAAGCCACGGACGCGCTTCATCCCGCCGGGGGTGGATTTCGTGCTGTCGGAGGTGGATGCGATCGACGTGGACCTGCAGGCGGTGAAGCTGAAGGATGGGACGGCGCTCGCGTACGACTGGCTGATCATCGCGACGGGCGCCCGCATCTCGCCCTCGGACACGGCGGGGATGCTGGGCGAGGGTTGGCGCAAGAACGTGTTCGATTTCTACACACCCGACGGCGCGCTGGCATTGTCGCGCAAGCTGCGCGAGTTCAGGGGCGGCCGGCTGCTGATCAACATGGTGGAGATGCCGATCAAGTGCCCGGTGGCGCCCATGGAGTTCGCGTTCCTGGCGGACGCGTACTTCACGGAGCAGGGCATCCGGCAGGACGTGGAGATGGCCTACGCGACGCCGCTCACGGGCGCTTTCACCAAGCAGCGCTGCTCGGATGCGCTGTCGTACCTGCTGACGAGCCGGGGCATCCGGCTGGAGACGCAGTTCAACACGGGCGAGGTGGATGGTGGGGCGGGGAAGCTGTCGAGCTACGACGGCCGCGAGCTGGAGTTCGACCTGCTGGTGACGATTCCGACGCACCGGGGGGCGGAGGCGATCGCGCGCTCCGGGCTGGGCAACGAGCTGGATTTCGTGCCGACGGACAAGCACACGCTGCAGTCGAAGGCGTCGGAGCGGGTTTTCGTGATCGGCGACGCGACGGATCTGACGTCGTCCAAGGCGGGCTCGGTGGCTCACTTCCAGGCGGACGTGCTGCTGGAAAACGTGCTGCGGGCGATCGGCGGGCGCCCTCCGCTGCCGCATTTCGACGGTCACGCCAACTGCTTCATCGAGACCGGGCACGGCAAGGCGATCCTGATCGACTTCAACTACGACGTCGAGCCGACGCACGGCCGTTTCCCGCTTCCGGGCATCGGTCCGCTCAAGCTGCTGGAGGAGAGCGAAGCGAACCACTGGGGCAAGCTGGCTTTCCGCTCGGTCTACTGGAACCTCCTGCTCAGGGGAGCCGACCTGAGCGCGATCGGCCCGCAGATGTCCATGGCCGGAAAGTGGAGCTGAGGCGATGGCGCCCATGAACGACGGTCTGCGCGAGGCGTCGGTCGAGGCCGAGGTGGAGGGTGCGCTCGCGGCCATGGAGGCGAAGCTGGAGCGCATCGTCGGCCTGCTGGAGGAGCAGGACGCGCGGCGCCAGGACCTGGAGGAGGTCGTCGCCGACGTGCTGCCGGCGGTGAACGGCATGCTGCGGCTGGCGAGCGACAAGCTGGACGCCCTGGAGAAGAGCGGCGCGCTGGAGCTGCTGCCGCTGGCGGGACGCACGGTCGGGGCGCTGAAGTCCCCTCGCGCAGCGAAGCCGCTGGGTGTGCTGGGGCTGCTGCGGGCGCTGCGCGACCCGGACGTCGCACAGGGGCTGGGATTGCTGCTGGATGTGGTGCGCGCGCTCGGCAGCGCCGCGCGCGCGGACGGAGAAGCGGGCGCCGGCCATGCCGCCGTCGCCGCGTCGCCTGACAGGAGGAGCGAATGAGCACTGCGACCATCGCGGGCCACGCCGTGAGCGTGGACGCGGACGGTTTCATGACGGACCCGCAGCAATGGACGCCGGAGATCGCCACGGTCATCGCCGCGTCGGTCGGCCTGTCGCTGACGGAGCGGCACTGGAAGGTGATCGAGTTCTGCCGCCGCGATGCCGCGGACAAGGGCGAGCCGCCGGGGCTGCGGCGCATAGCGCAGGGCGCCGAGATCCCGGTCAAGGAGCTGTACCAGCTCTTCCCCAAGGGCCCCGGCATCCTGGCCGCCAAGGTGTCCGGCCTGACCAAGCCGAAGAGCTGCGTCTAGGCGCTGGAAAGGACCTGGAAAACCATTCACCACAGAGCCACAGAGACACAGAGAACGCACGGAGTTTGTTGTTGTTTAACAACAAAAACAGATCCGTCGGCATTCCGGCCGTTTCTGGACTCGCGGCGCCTCTGTGACCTCTGTGCCTCTGTGGTGAAATAAGCAGTTCGTAGTGTGCGGTTTACCCGAGACGACGAGGTCTGAACATGTACGAACCGCAGGCGGACGCGAGTGGCGTGGCCGTCGCCCCTGAGCAGAAGCCGCGCAAGGTCGCGATCATCTGCTCCAAGGGGTCGCTGGACATGGCGTACCCGGGGCTGATCCTGGCCAATGCGGCCCGGATGATGGGCATCGAGGCCGTCGTGTTCTTCACCTTCTGGGGGCTGGACATCATCACCAAGAAGAAGGTGGACCACCTCCATCCGGGGATCGTGGGCAATCCGTCGGTGCCCATGCCGACGATGATCGCCGGGCTTCCCGGAATGGAAGCGATGGCGGGCGCGATGATGAAGAAGCAGATGGCGAAGCTGGACATTCCCAGCGTACGCGAGATGCTCGAGCTGCTGGATGCCTCGGGCGCCGAGCTTTACGGCTGCAAGATGGCTATGGACATGTTCGGCCTCACGAAGGACGACCTCGTCCCGGAGGTCAAGGAGGTCATCACGGCCATGGAGTTCTTCGAGAAGTCGGAGGGCGCGCAGACGATCTTCGTCTGAGCGGCGCATTTATACCTGAACGATGAGGTTCCCATGCGCATTCCGCTGCGCGCGACCCTGCCCGTGGCGCTGCTCGCCGCCGGCCTCGCGCTGCTGCCCCGGCCCTCGGCCGGGCAGACCAACGGCTTCGTGCTGCACTGCCTGTCCGCCCGCGCCGCCGGTCTCGGCTGCGTGACCCGCGGCCAGGAAGGCATCCCCACGACGTTGTTCCACGATCCCGCGGGCATCGTCTCCTTCGATCGGCCCGCCTTCGAGATGAACCTCTCGGCGTTCGTGCCCAAGCTGGCGTTCCAGAACGCCTCCAACGCGGGCGCCGATGGCTCGGTGCACGCCTACCCCATGGGCTCCATCGCGTACGTCGGGAAGAAGCTCGGCCGTCTGTCCTGGGCCGTGGGCATGGACCCGATCGGCGGCCTGGGGTCGGACTTCCGGCTGACCAATCCCGTGCTCGGCGCCAACCAGAACTACGAGAGCTTCTTCATGGCGGCCAAGATGGGACCGGTCGTCGCCTACGAGCTGGCGCCCGGATTCAGCATCGGCGGCAGCGTGAGCCTGGTCTACTCGCAGATCCGGCAGTTCCGCATGCCCTTCAGCATGCCGTCCAGCGCCGCGGCCGGGATGGCCGGCCTGGCCCAGCTCGATCTGGCGCACTACCCGGGCATGTTCGCGCAGATGACCGAGCTGACGGCCTACGGCGACTCGAAGTCGTTCACCGGCACCGCCGTCACGGGTGACCTGGGCGTCTCCTGGAAGGCCTCGCCCAAGCTGCGCATGTCCGCGTCCTGGAGCCCGAAGACGCTGATCGGCCTCTCCGGCGGCAGCGCGAGCATGGACATGGGCGCGCAGTTCAACGCCATGTACGGCGCGATGGTGCAGGAACGCATGGTGAACCACGGCCAGTCGCAGACGGCGGCCACGGCCACCGTGGCCCAGCTGCTGGGCGCCGCCGGCCTCGACCTGAGCAAGGGCGTGGTCGGCACGTACGATGCGGGCATCGACCTGAGCCTGCCGCAGACCATTGGCGCGGGCGCGACCTACCGCCCGGCCGCGGGCTGGCTGCTGGCGTTCGAGGGCGGCTGGATGGGCTGGGGCAGGGCCGAGCACGACATGCCCTTCAAGCTGACCAACGGCAACAACACCAACCTGAACCTGCTGATCAACGGCAACGCCACCAACGCCAGCTTCACCTATCCCTTCCCGCTCCGCTGGAAGGACTCCTGGATCGGCAAGGCGGGGGTGGAGAAGACGGTGGGCGACGGCGCCGTCCGCCTGGGCTGGGCCTACGGCAGCAACCCGGTCCCCGACAACGCGCTCTTCATCACCTTCCCGGCGATCGTCGAGCACTCGGCGATCGTGGGCGGGACCATCAAGGTCGGCGGCATGCCGCTCGACATCGCCTTCGTGCACGCCTTCAACAGGACGATGACGGCGGCGCCCACGAGCCTGGTCGGCTCCGAGTACAGGAACAGCGTCACGGACCTGCAGGAGAACGTGCTGACCGTCGGAACGGTCGTGCA
The DNA here is from genome assembly GCA_017881445.1 of Gemmatimonadota bacterium. Taxonomy (GTDB): domain Bacteria; phylum Gemmatimonadota; class Gemmatimonadetes; order Longimicrobiales; family RSA9; genus JADGQX01. Next base: position 14,526 of record JADGQX010000096.1, read on the forward strand.
CTTCTGAGCGTGGTGCGGGCCGGGGCGGCGCCCCGGCCCGCACGCTAGGGCAGCTTCAGCGCGCGCCAGGGGGAGTCCGCCCCCGCCCCCGGCGCGCGCTCCACGTACAGCACCGCTTCGCCCCTGCCGTCGCGGTGGCCGGGCGGCGGCCGCCGCCTTAGCTTGCGACGATGATGTCGGACCGCACTGCGGCCCCGGCGGCGGGG
>JADGQX010000312.1 GCA_017881445.1 Gemmatimonadota bacterium
GCACCCGGCCGGGCCATGGCGGTGCTGCTCATGGTGGCCTGGCCCGCCTACTCGCTGGGCGCGCTGCTGGGCACCCTCGAGGAGCGGGCCCGGCTGGCGGCGGGCGCGCGGCATGCGGCCCGCACGGGGCTGGCCGCGCTGGCCGCGCTGGGCGCGGCCGGGGGCGTGGCCTGGGCCGGCATGATCCTGATCCCGCGCCTCTCCGCCGCCTACGTCCTGGGCGCTTGCGCCGCGACACTGGCCTTCGTCGCCACCTTCGAATCGAGGCGCCGTTTCGACGGCGCGGAAAGGAGCGCGCCCATGCATGGGAAGACCGCCATCGTCACCGGCGTGGGCGCCCGCGGCCAGGTGGGCTTCGCCATAGCCGGCGCTCTGCTGCGCGCCGGCGCCCGCGTGCTCGTCACCGGCCGGGGCGCGGAGGTCGAGGCGCTGGCCGTGGAGCTGGCGGCCGGCGGCCACGACGTGGCCGCCGTGCGCGCCGACCTCACCTCGCAGGCGGGTGCCGAGACCGTGGCCGCGGCGGCGCGCGCGCGCTTCGGCCGGCTCGATGCCCTGGTCAACGTCGCCGGCGGGCTCACGGTGGTGAAGCCGCTGGCCGAGACCGAGGAAGCGGAATGGAGCCGGGAGCTCGACCGCAACGCCCGCACCGCCTTCCTCATGTGCCGCGCGGCGCTGCCCCTGCTGCGTGAGAGCGGCGGCGCCATCGTCAATTTCGCCTCGCCCGCAGCCGCGCGGCCCCCCGCGACGCTGGGCGCGTACAGCGCGGGCAAGGCCGCCGTGGTGGCCATCACCCGCACGCTGGCGCGGGAGGAGGCGCGCCACGGCGTACGCGTGAACGCGGTCGCGCCCGGCACCATCGATACGGAGCAGAACCGGGCAGCCGTCCACCAGGGTCCGCCCAGCCCCTGGGTGACGCGCGAGCAGGTCGCCGACGTGGTGCTTTTCCTGGTGGGTCCGGGCGCTTCCGGCGTCACGGGCGAGATCATCCAGGTGCTGGGCGAGGGGATCGGATGAGCGAGCCGGTCGGGCGGGTGATCGGCACCGAGCGCAGGCCGAACACCCCCCACGAGTTCCACTTCTGGACCGGTGCCGATGCCGCGGTGGGCATCGGCACGCTGGTGAAGGCCGAGGGCACGGGAGAGCGGCCCGCGACCGCGTACGGCATCGTGGTGGACGGCGCGAGCTACACGGACCTGGAGACCGCCCTCCACGACTACGTCGCCCTGGGCGGCGAGCCGGCCGCCGGCGCGGCCGCGGGCGGCACCCGGCCGGAAGTGCGCACCTACACCGCCGCGGTGCTGCGCCACGAGCCGGCCGAGCCGCTGCAGCCCGTCGCCTCCGGCCCGGTCTACCTGCTGACCGACGAGGACGTGGCCTTCGCGCTGCGCATGGAGGGCTACGCCCGGCCGGGCGGCACCGGCCTGCCCGTGGGCCTCTACGCCGCGGGCGGCCAGCAGTCGCCCATCTTCCTGGACGCCGACTTCCTGCTCGGCCCCGAGGCCGCGCACCTCAACATCACGGGCGTCAGCGGGCTGGCCACCAAGACCAGCGCCGTGCTCTTCCTGCTGCGCAGCATCTTCGAGCACATGCCGGCGGAGAAGGGCAGCGTCGCCGCCCTCTGCTTCAACGTGAAGGGCCCGGACCTGCTCTTCCTGGACCAGCCGGCCGAGCTGGGCGACGAGGACCGGGCCATGTACCGGCGGCTGCGGGTGCCGGCGTCGCCCTTCGAGAACGTCCGCTACTTCGCGCCCTACAAGCCCGACGGCTTCAACCTGAACACGCTGCGTACCAACGAGGCGCTGGCAGGCAACGTGGAGCCGCTGGTCTGGGGGCTGGAGCAGGTCCTCGAGTTCGCCGAGGTGCTGCTGACCAAGGACGACGTCGATGCCAAGGCCGACGCCCTCATCGAGTTCATCCGCGAGCGCGTGGTCGGCCGCGATTTCGACGAGCTGCCGACGCGGCACCACGTGGGCACCTTCCAGGAGCTCGCCGCCTGGTTCGAGGACGTGCTCCGCTTCTGCGAGAAGACCGACGCCCAGAGCTGGAGGACGCACCACGTCGCCACCATCCGCAAGGTGCGCAACCGGCTGCTCAACCTGACCACCCGCGCCAAGGGGCTGGTCTCCAACGACGCCTCCGCCAGTGACCTGCCCTGGGGCGAGTTCCGCGACCGCGGCGTCTACGTCGTGGACGTGGCCAACGTGGAGCCCGAGGCGCAGGAGCTCATCTTCGCCCGCGTCATCACGGAGGCCCGCGAGCGCCTCGAGCGCAACGAGCTGGGCGTGCAGCACCTGGTGGTCTTCGTGGACGAGCTCAACAAGTACGCCGCCGCCGACGGCCTCGACACCTACGTCCGCAAGATGCTGCTCGACATCAGCGAGCGCGGCCGCTACCTCGGCCTGGTCCTCTTCGGCGCCCAGCAGTTCCGCAGCCAGGTCCACAAGCGCGTCGTCGGCAACGCCGGCACCGCCCTTTACGGCCGCATGGACATGGACGAGCTGGCCACGCCCGGCTACGCCGTGCTCTCGCCGGCGACGAAGGCCCGGCTGGCCACGCTCTCCAAGGGCGAGCTCATGGTCCGCCACCCTCACTTCGCCCAGCCGGTCTTCCTGCGTTTCCCCCGCCCGGCCTGCATGGCCGGCCGCGAGGGCGTCCGCCGCTTCGAGCCCGCCCACGACCTGCCCTTCCAGGACGCCGTCGCCCGCCACCTGCGGCGCCTCGACCCCGCCCTCGCCGCCAACGACGTCAAGGACGCCATTGCCGGGCAGGACACCGACGAGGTGCTGCGCGCGCTCCACCGCGTGCAGCAGCTCCGCCCCCAGGCGCCGCTTGCGTTCCTGAAGTCGCTGCTCAAGCAGAAGCCCGAGCTTGAGGTGGTGCCGCCCGGCAAGCCCGGGCGTCCACGCCTCATGATGGATGTCCCGGAGGACCCGTATGCCTAGCGGCGCAGCGGAGCCGCGCCGCTCCCGAATCCGAATCCGAATCCGAATCCGGCCGTTCTCCGTTGAACAACCGGATCTGGATTCCGCTGCACTGGATTCGGATTCCGCTTCGCTGGATTCGGATTCCGCGCCTGCGGCGCTGGATTCGGGCGTGAGTGGCCCTCCATGCTTCTAGCCCACCTCGCGGACCTGCACCTCGGCTACCGCGCGTACCATCGCCTGGCGCCGGGCGGCATCAATGCCCGGGAGCGGGACGTGGCGCTGGCCTTCCGGCGGGTGCTCGAGCGGGTCATCGAGCTGAAGCCCGAGCTGGTGCTGGTGGCCGGCGACCTGTTCCATACCATCCGCCCCTCCAACGCCACCATCGCCGACGCCTTCCGCCAGTTCTCGCGCCTGGCCGCGGCGCTGCCCGGGACGCCCATCGTGGTCATCGCGGGCAACCACGACTCGCCCCGGGCGGTGGAGACCGGGAGCATCCTGCGGCTGCTGGCGGAGATCCCCGGCGTGGTCGCCGTGGACGACCACGCGCGCTCCATCGTGCTGGAGGCGCTGGGCGCGGCCGTGCTCTGCCTGCCCCACAACGCCCTGGTGGCGGACCAGGCCATCGCCCTGGACCCGGACCCGGCGGCGACGACGAACATCCTGATGCTGCACGGGACCATCGGCGGCGACGTCGCCCGGCAGAAGCTGCGCTACGTAACCGAGTACGGCGGCGTGCAGGTCGAAGCGTCGGAGATCCGCCCCGAGCGCTGGGACTACGTGGCGCTCGGCCATTATCACATCGCCACCGAGCTGGCGCCCAACATGTGGTACCCGGGCTCGGTGGAGCGCACCTCGACCAACATCTGGGACGAGCCCGGCGACAAGGGCTTCCTCACCTACGACACCGCCAGCCACCGCGCCCGCTTCCACGCGGTGGAGACGCGGGAAGTCGTGGATCTGCCTCGCTTCTCGGCCGCCGGCCTGACGCCCTCCGAGATCGATGGCCGCATTCGCGAGCTGACCGACGCCATCCCGGGCGGCGTCGCCGGCCGGATGGTGCGGCTGGTGATCACCGATCTGCCCCGGGAGCTGTTCCGCGAGCTCGACCACCGCCGCATCCGCGAGCTGAAGGCCGAGGCGCTCCACTTCCACCTGGACGCCCGCCGGCCCGAGGTCCGCCGCCTGGTCGGCTACGGCGCGGGGCAGCGCCGGCACACGCTGGACGAGGAGGTCCGCGAGTTCATCCGGCGCGTCTGGACCCCATCGTCGCCCGAGATCCAGGTCGAGCGGCTGGTGGAGCTGGCCGATACCTACATGGGCGACGCCGGCGACGCCGGCACCGGGGATGCCCTCGTGGATGCCGGCGACTCCGCGCTGCCGCCGGAGGCGTCTCCCGCGCCGGAGGATCCCATCCCGCCGGACGGGGAGGACTGAGCCGTGCGCCTCGTCCGCCTCGGGCTGCTCAACTTCCGCCAGCACGCCGACAGCCGGATCGAGTTCGGCACCGGCCTCATCGGCATCGTGGGCGCCAACGGTGCGGGCAAGAGCACGGTGCTGGAGGCGATCGCCTGGGCGATCTACGGCTCCGCCGCCGCCCGCGGCACCAACGACACCATCCGCTTCGCCCGGGCGCCGGGGCGCAGCCGCGTGGAGGTCGATCTTGTCTTCGTCCTCGCCGGCCACGAGTACCGCGTGGTCCGTACCCTGGGCAACGCCGAGGTCTTTCTGGATGGCGACCCCGCACCCGTGGCCACCAC
>JADGQX010000097.1 GCA_017881445.1 Gemmatimonadota bacterium
CCCCACCTCGACAAGGAGCTTCATGACCCCTGCGCTACCGAATCGCATCACCCTCGCCTTGCTGATCGCCGCCCTTCTTCCCGCCCCCGCCCCCGCCCCCGCCGCCGCGCAGGTGGTATCGCTGCGCACGGTGCCGATCCCGGCGGGAGAGCAATTCCTGGTCGCGCCCTCGCGGGCGCTGGGAATGGGCGGCGCCGGCGTGGCGCTGGATGACCCCTGGCAGGACCCGTTCGTGAACCCGGCGAAGGGCGCGCGCAACGAGCGGCTGCGCTTCTTCGCCCTGCCCACCGCCTACGGCGCCGATGGCACGGGCGGCGGTGGAGCAACCTTCCCGGTCGCGTTCCTGGCCCGGCACGGCCGGCTGTTCGGCGGCGGCGGGCTGGCGGTGCAGAGCCCGGACGACCCGAACGTCAACTACTACGGCAACTATAGCTACTGGGCCGCCCACTTCCCGCCGGGCCCCGGGGGCGCGCCGCCGCCGAAGCCGGCGGATCTGGGTGCGCCGGCCAACCGGTACGGCTACGGCACGGTCGGCTGGATTCTGGGCGACGGCCGCACGTCCGTGGGCGTGGGGGTAGGCGGGTCGCGCCTGCAGCAGATGGACGGCGTGGAGCGGCTGTACCCGAACCGCGTCTGGATCCAGGAGGGCGGGCACACGCTCGATCTGCGCGCCGGCGTGCTGCGGGAGCTGCCGGGCGGCGCCAGCGTGGAAGCGCTGCTGCTGGCCTCGCGCATCGACATGCATTACGACGTGGGGCGCACGCAGTCGACCTGGGCCAACTTGCCCACGCCGCCGGGCTACATCGTCACGACACGGTCCTGGATCGACCACAACCGGGACGTGTCGCGCACCTACGGGCTGCACCTGCGCTATGTGGGCGCACGGGACACGGCGGGCGTCCGCGTCGGCTACATCGCCACGGTGAACAAGAAGGACTACCCGGTGCTGCCGAACTACGACATCGCCCCCGTGCCCCGCGACCCGGGCGACTCCTGGGCGTTCCAGGCGGGGATCGGCATGTCGAAGGAGCGCGGCAAGGGCACCTCGGCGCTGGAGCTGGTGCTGGAGCCGGCGTGGTCGCACACCTGGGCCACGAGCCCGGCGCACCCGGACGCCAGCGGTGCGGTCATGGTGCCGGAGGCGGTGACGTCGGAGAACTTCTTCCACTTCTACAACGCCCACGCCGTCGCGGGCTTCGAGCGCCGGACCGACTGGGGCAGCTACCAGTACGGGCTGAGGATCGACGAGATCCACTACTCGCTCAGCCGCCAGGACTTCCAGACGGGCGGCAACATCGACTCGAACGATGGCTGGCTGGAGTGGACGCCGACCTGGGGGCTGGCGGTGCACGCCGGGCCGGTGGACCTGCGTTACGCCGGCCACCTCACGTCCAAGGGGTTCCCCTTCGATTTCGGCGAATCGAAGACGGTGGTGACGCCGTCGAACTTCCCCGGCACCGGCGTCGATGTCCTGCCGCCGGCCGTGGGCTCCTCGACCCGGGAGTTCTGGACCGCCGCGCACCAGATCACGATCTCGGTGCCGGTGGGCGGGAAGCGGTAGGCGTCAGGCTGGGACGACGAGACACCGGTCGAGCGGCGACGGCCGCAGACGCAGACGCAGGCGCAGGCGGTGACGTTCAAGGGCCCGGGTCCGTGAACGTCACCGCCTGCGCCTGCGTAACCGGCCGTTGCCGCTCGGGTCCGTGCGCCTACACGCACTTTGGGAACTGCCCCACCACCCCCCGCTTCAGCTGCAGCGGACCCACCGTCGATCCGCTGGAGAGCTGGATGGTGAGGTCGAGGCCGTCGCCGTTGCGGCGGCCGGTGTAGCGCGCGGGTTGCCAGTTGGCGCCGCCGATGCCGATGGGGCCCGCCATGGGCGCCCAGAAGCCGGGAAGGTCGAAGGTGCCGTCGGCGGCGGCGACGAGGGGGCCCTGGATGCGGCCGGCGGCGCAGGGCAGCTCCAGGGTGGCGCTGTCGGTGAAGACGGTGAGCGTCGCCTGGGTGCCGCCCCAGCTGCCGGCGGGCACAGGGCCGGCGATGTCCGCGGCACAGGCGCAGACACTTAGCGCCAGCTGCACGATGCCGCCCAGCACGGCGGCGACGCGGCCGCGGTGGCGTGCCGTCGCATGGGCGGGTCCGCCGACGGGCATGGCTCGGGCGCCGGGCATTGGTCACCTCCCGCAACGAGACTCCTCGGCTCCATATTATGATGGCGGCGGCGGTGCGGGCAGGGGAACGATGTGGCCCGGCGGATGCATTCGGGCCATGCGGGGTGGGGCGGCGCGGATCTCGCGAGGCTCCTGCGGTGTCTCACCCGGTGTTCATCGGTCGTCAAACATATACCGCTGCGAGATCGGAGCTCCGCGTGCAACGGCTGTTCGAAAGGGACTACCCGGCGCTGGTGCGGTTCCTGTACCGTCGGCTGGGCGACCTCGACCAGGCAGAAGATCTGGCGCAGGAGGCCTTCGTCCGGCTGCTGGAGCGGGAGCCGGACAACCCGCGCGCGTACCTCTTCACCACCGCGCTGAACCTGGTGCGCGATCTCCTGCGCGGCGAAGGGCGGCGGTCGAGGCACCTGCAGATCATGGCGGCGGAGCACATGGACTCCGCCGAGCCGAGCCCCGAGAGGCAGGTCCTGAGCCGCGAGACCGCGGCCGAGGTGCGGGCCGCGCTGGCCGAGCTCTCCGAGCGCGACCAGACGCTCCTGCTCCTGTGGGAGGAGGGGTTCCCCTACAAGGAGATCGCCTCCGTGCTCGGTGTTTCGCCCACGTCCATCGGACCGTTGCTGGCGCGGGCGCAGAAGAGATTCCTCAAGCACTATGGCCATGGCGAACGAGAGACGCAGGGATCGAGAGCATCCGGGTAACGGGGAGTGGCGCGCCTACGCCGATGGCGAGGTGGCGCCGCTGCGCCGGATGCGACTGCGGGCCCACGCGGCGCATTGCGCCGAATGCCGCGAGCGGCTGCGCGATACCCGCGCCACGGGCGGCGCCGCCTCGCAGCTGCTGGGCGGGATGGTGCCCCACATGAACGTGCCCGACTCCTGGGCGCGACTCGGAGTGCTCACCGCCGGCGCCAGCCGGCGCGCCGGGTTGTCGCCGCTCTCGGCCTTCCTGGCCGGGGGCATGGCCTTCACCTCCGTCGCCGTCAGCGTGCTGCTGCTGCACCCCGGTCCCACGCGCGCCCTGGGCCGGCTGCACGGTGTCACACCTTTCGTCTCGGTCGTCGATCGGTGCTGCGCCGCGGAAACGGGCGACGCCGCGACCCGCCACGGCGTGCTCACGCTGCAGATGGCGGGCTCCGACCCGCCGCTGCAGGTCCACTACACGGACGTGGATGGCAGCGGCTCGCTCTCCCAGGGCGACATCGTGCGCCAGGTGCGGGCGCTCACGCGGCGGTAACGCCGGCGTTCACGCCGAGGTTCATTTCACGCAGAGGCGCGGAGCACGCGGAGGTACGCCGCCGTGACCGGCGGACCGCAGGCAATCGGGCGGCGTCGGGATCAGGGTTTTGTTGTTTTTTGAACATCAAGAAGGATCCAGGCGAACCCTGATCTACCGGGCGTCCCGGTCATTCGCCTTACCGGTCCGTTCTCAGCGTTCTCGGCGGCTCAGCGTGAGCGCCTCGGCGTGAGATGGAAGTTCTCGCTACCTGCCCCTGGGCGGGTACGACGTAAGAGCTTGCCCGACCTTCTCCAGCACCATGTCCAGCGTCACCCGCTCCATGGCACCCGGGCGGTGCGTCATGCTGCACGGGTAGTCCTCGCCCGGCCAGCGGGCGTAGCCATCCACCACCAGGTCGGTGAAACGCCGATAGGGGCCGTAGCGCTTGGGGTTGGTGTAGCCGTACAGGCCGACCACGGGCGTCTCCAGCGCCCGGGCGATGTGCAGCGGTCCGGTGTCCGGACTCACGACCAGCCGCGAGCCATCGAGCAGCCAGAGGAGCTTGCGCACGTCGTCGCCCAGGGCATCTACGACGCGGACGCCGCTGCGCTGGAGGATGACGTCGGCGACGGCGCGCTCGGCGGCCGACGGCCCGCCCACGATGACCGGCCGGAGCCCGAAATCGCTCTCCAGCGCGGCGGCGAGGCGGGCCCAGTGCTCGGGCCGCCAGTTCTTCTCCGGCCTGCTGGTGCCGACCACGAGGGCGGCGGCGGGCCGATCCAGCTCCCCCAGGAACGTCGCCTGAAGCTCGCGCTCGGCTGGCGTGGGCTCCAGCCGCCACTCCACGGGCGACGGGTCCACCCCCAGGTGCTGCAGGAACTCGAAGTACTGGTCCTGCACATGGCCGACGGGGTGGGGTGGGATGCGCTCGTTGGTGAAGAGCCAGTTCATGTCCCGGGCCCGGGCCCGGTCGAAGCCCAGCCGGATGCGCGCCGGCGCCAGCGCCGCGATCAGCCCCGCCTTGAAGTAGACCTGCAGCGCCAGCAGCAGGTCGAAGCGTCGCCCGGCGAAGGCCTGGCGCAGCTCGGCGTAGGAGCGCCATGCGTCCAGGCCGCGCCGGCGGCGGAAGAGCACGAACTCGTCGATGGCGGGGTGCCCCGCCACCAGCCTGTGCGGCACCGGCTGCACGATCCAGGTGATGCGCGCGCCGGGATAGGCGCGCCGCAGGGCGTTGGCCACCGGCAGCACGTGCACGGCGTCGCCCATGGCCGACAGCATCAGGATGGCGATCTCTCGCGCCTCCGGGTGTCGCAGCCCCATGGGCGCGGCCGCCGCGGACATGGCGGGGTCAGCCACGCGACGAGCCCGCGTCCGGCGCCGGCGCCTCGAGCGCCTGCCGCAGCGCCTGCCACTCCGCCGGCGGCAGCGGCCGCCGCGTCAGCCGCTCCCACTTGCGCAGCGACCGCTCCAACCGCGCCTGCGCCTCGCGCTGCCGCTTCCAGGAGAGCGGCTCCCCCACCTCGCAGCCATCCAGGTCCAGGACGTAGGCGACGGGGGCGCCCGCCCCGGTGCCGGCCGCGATCAGGATGTTCTTGGCATTGAGGTCCGGGTGGGCGACGCCGGCGTCCGCCAGCTGCCGCAGCAGCGTTCCGGCCGCGGCCAGTGCAGCCAGGCGCGCCGACGGGTCCGCCGCCGCCGGGTGCTCCGCCCAGAGCGACTCCGCCAGGTCGGTCGCCCCGGGTACCTCCGCCGTGGCCAGATCGGCGCGGTAGTAGATCCCCGAGGGGTAGACGGCCAGGGCCACGACTTCCGGCGTGCGCACGCCCCGGGCGCGGGCGGCGGCGCTCGCCCGCAGCTCGCGCAGCGGACGGAGCGGGCCCAGGCGCAGGTAGCGGTCGCGCAGCCAGCGCGCCACGGCGCCGCCGCGACGATAGTGCCGCACCACCCAGCGCCCGGCGGGTTCGGCCCGGTCGTGGCCGGCGCCGGCGGGCGCATCCACGGCCCAGGCCGTGCCCCGCCCCGCCATGGCCCGGGCGCCCGGCCGCGCCGCGGCCCAGGCGTGCAGCGAGCCGTGCTGCGCGATCTCGCGCAGCACGGCCCCCAGCGCGCTCTCGCGCGCGACCACCAGCGCGTCGCCTGCCCGCGCCGCTGCGTAGCCCTCCGGAAGATCGTTTGCGGTCACGCCGGTCAGGATAACGTCCGGGGTGGACTGCCGGAAGCCGGAAACCGGAAGCCGGAAGCCGTACACCGTACACCGGAAGCCGGAAACCGGAAACCGTACTCCGGAAACCGGTATCCGTATACGGGAAGCCGGCCGTCGGTGGGGGACTCGCGCCGGGAGGGCTACCCGCGGCGGTGCCAGACCCCCAATCTCAGGGGCGGATCGATGTGGAAGTGGAAGTGCAGGCGGTTGGCGCCGTGCTCGACCAGCGTCTCGGCCCGGTCGTGGGTGCGCGGGTAGTCGTGACCGAGCTGGCTCTCGATCAGCAGGACATCGCCGGGGCCGAGAGCGGAGTCCGCTTCGGCCAGGCGGTGGGCGAGGAGGTCGAGGAGCGCCTCTTCGGCCTCGATGGCCACGTGGCCCTCGCTCTCGGAGGCGATCGCGAGCTCGCCCACGCGCTCGTAGCGCTCGGCGAAGTCCGGCCAGGGCATGGCGAAACCTGGCTTGCGCGTGAACATGATCTCGTTGAATGCGGCCGCCTCGAACGCCGGATCCACGGCGTTCACGACCGGGCCGAATCGTCGTACGATCATCAGCCGTTCCCCGCTGGGCGTTTGCGCCAAGATCGGCGCAGAGTGCCGGCGGGGGCAAGGAGGAGGCAATGCCCGAGGGACCCGAGTTCGAGGGCGAGGCGCTGAAGGAGACGATCGACAAGGAGATCGAGCGGCACGAGGAGCCGTTCCTGCGTTGGATCGCCCTCAGCACCGCCCTCCTGGCCACCCTGGCGGCGCTGGCGTCGCTCAAGGCGGGCAGCACAGTGAACGAGGGACTGGTGCTGAAGACCGAGGCGACGCGCCTGCAGGCCCAGGCATCCGACCAGTGGGCCTACTACCAGGCGAAGGGCATCAAGGGCTACGTGGAGCGCGCCGCGGGGTCGGCGTTTCAGGCCGCCGGCAAGCCCGTGCCGCCCGCGATCGACAGCGTGACGGCCAAGGAGCTGAAGGACCAGAGGGCGATCCAGGACAGTGCCCGCGCCTTGGAGCGCGGCCGCGACCGCGCCTCCACGGAGGCGGACCGCCTGCTGAACGTGCATCACGGCTTCGCCGACGCCGTCACCCTCTTCCAGGTCGCGGTCGCGCTCGCGTCCGTGGGCGCGCTCACCCGCAATCGCCGCATCTGGTACCTCAGCGTGCTCCTGGGCTTCGCCGGCCTCGCCTACGGCGTCGTCTACTGGTTGCGGCTCTAGGCGACGCGGCGGTCCCGGCCCTCGCCCGGAGGGCCGGCCTTGCCCGGCGCGTTCGCGTTCGGGACCGGCCGCCGGGGGGCAAACGCGCCTTTGCGGTGTAGCACCGGGGGATGACCAGGCGGAGGAGAGTGGCCGTGCCGGCGCCCGTGCACGGTCGTCCGCCTCAGCCTCAGCCCCAGCCCCAGCCTCATCCGTTGATAAACCCAAGTGCGGCTTTGCCTTTCGATTGACTCACCTCTCACGCGCGCGTAGGTTTCACGGTTATGCAGGGAGCCCCCAAGCGGATCCTCTGGGTCGATGACGAGGTGGAGCTGTTCGAGCCCCACCTCCTTTTCCTGCGCCAGCGCGGGTACGTCGTGGACGCCACCACCAACGGCGACGACGCCCTCGAGCTGGCGAGCCGGGAGACGTACGACCTGGTGCTGCTGGACGAGCAGATGCCGGGGCGCCGGGGGCTGGAGGTGCTGGCGGAGCTGAGGGCGGCCGAGCCGCAGGCGCGCTTCGTCATGGTGACCAAGTCCGAGGAGGACCACACGCTGACGGAGGCGATCGGCCGGCGGGTGGACGAATACCTGGTGAAGCCGGCGTCGCCGCGGCAGGTGCTGAGCGCGGTGGCGCGGCTGCTGGAGGGTCCGCAGCTGCTGCAGCAGCGGGCGGCGCAGGACTTCGCGGCGGGCTTCCCGGCGCTCTCGCGCCTGCGGGACGAGGCGCGGGGGTGGGAGGACTGGTTCGCGCTCTACTCCTCGCTGGTGGACTGGGAGCTGCGCCTGCACGAGGCGCGGGAGTCGGGGCTCTCGGACACGGTGGCGGCGCTGATCGCGGACGTGCGGCGCGAGTTCGGCCGCTACGTCGCCGCCGAGTACGCCGGCTGGACGCGGCCGCAGCAGCCGTCGCCTACGCGGCCGCCGCTGTCGGTGGACGTGGTGGAGCGCTGGGTGGCGCCGCACCTCTCGGAGAAGCGGCTGCTGTTCGTGATCATCGACTGCCTGCGGCTGGACCAGTGGCGCACGATCCGGCCGCTGCTCGCGCCGCTCTTCGACATCGACGAGCAGCTGTACTCGAGCATCCTGCCCACGGCCACGCCCTACGCACGCAACGCCATCTTCGGCGGCCGCTACCCGGATGCCATCGCCCGGGACTACCCCGGCTGGTGGGAGACGGACGAGGGGTCGCTGAACGCGTTCGAGGACGACCTGTTCCGCCAGCAGCTGCGTCGGCTGGCGGGGCGGGACGTGACCGTGACCTACGAGAAGGTGTTCACGGACCAGGAGGGTGACGACCTGGTCGCCCGGGTGCGCAACGCCATGAAGTCCGAGGGCGTGGTCGCCGTGGTCTTCAACTTCATCGACCTGCTGACGCATGGCCGCAGCGAGAACACCATCCTGATGGAGGTGGCGCGCGACGCCGCGGCGCTGCGGGCGCTCACGCGCCAGTGGTTCGAGGCGTCCTCGGCGCTGCGCATCCTGCGGGAGGCGGCGGCGCAGGGGATCCGCACCGTGCTGACCACCGACCACGGCTCCATCCTGTGCGAGCGGCCGGTGACGGTCTTCGCGCGCAAGGACGCCACCAGCAACCTGCGCTACAAGTTCGGCCAGGACCTGCGGGCGGAGGACCCGGCGGCGGTGCTGGCCCTCTCCGACGAGAAGGTGCTGCGCGTGCCGAAGGGCAAGCTGGCGACCAACTACCTGCTGGCGCTCGAGGACTACTTCTTCGTCTATCCCACCAAGCTGCGCGAGTACCAGGCCCGCTACCGCGGCTCGTTCCTGCACGGCGGCGCCAGCCCCGAGGAGATGATCCTGCCCATCGCCACGCTGAGGCCGCGATGAGGCTGTACGGCCGCATCATCCACTACCTGCTGCCCCACAAGGGGGTCTTCCTCACGGCCATCGTGGCCATGGTGGTGTTCGGCGCCATGGACGCGTTCAGCTTCACGCTGCTGATCCCGTTCATGAACGCGCTCTTCAACCACGAGTCCACCACGGTGGCGGCGGGCGGGCTGCTCGGCACCAAGCAGGACCTGCTGCACCGCATGCTGCGGGCGACGCTGGGCGGCCTCATTCCGGCCGGCGACTCCATGACGGCGCTGCGCAACGTGGTGCTGGTCATGATGGGCGCGCTCTTCATCAAGAACATCGCCGACTACGTGAAGAGCTACGCCGTGGTGGTGGTGGAGCAGCGGGTGACGCGCGACCTGCGCAATGACCTGTACGACCACGTGCTGGCGCTGGACCTGGGCTTCTTCCACCGCACGCGGGCCGGGCAGATCATCTCGCGCGTCACCCACGACGTGGACGAGCTGCGCTCGCTGGTGACCACGAACCTGGCGGAGGCGCTGTCGTCGCTGATCCGCATCGTCTTCCTCATGGCCGGACTGCTGCTGGTCTCCTGGAAGCTGACGCTGGTGACGCTCTTGACACTGCCGCTCATGCTGGGCATGTGGGACAGGTTCCGGAAGCGGCTGCACGAGGGGTCGCTCAAGATCCTGAACGCGTTCGGCGAGCTGTCCTCCCACATCCAGGAGACGGTGACCGGCATCCGGTTGGTGAAGGCCGCCGCCGCCGAGGAGTACGAGGGGGAGCGCTTCCGCGTGCTGACGCAGATCAACTACAAGGCGGTGGTCCGGACCGAGCGCTGGCGGCGCATGTTCCCGCCCGCCACGGAGATGATCGGCGCGGTGGCCGTACTCGTTATCCTCTGGTACGGCAGCCGGCTGGTGATCGTGGAGCACTCGCTGGACGGGGGCGCCTTCCTGGCCTTCCTGGGCTTCTCCCTCAGCCTGATGCAGCCGGTGAAGACGCTGGGCCGCTTCCCGGCCACGGTGCAGCCCGGGCTGGTGGCGGGGGAGCGGCTCTTCGAGCTGGTGGACACGCCCCGGCTGGTGCTGGAGCAGCCGGGCGCCCGCGTGCCGAGCACGGTGGGCGCCGGGATCCGCTTCGAGGACGTCTCCTTCTCCTACGTGCCGGGCGAGCCTTGCCTGGAGGCGATCGAGCTGTCGATCCAGCCGGGCGAGGTGGTCGCCCTGGTGGGGCCGAGCGGGTCGGGGAAGACGACGCTGGCCTCGCTGTTGCCGCGCTTCTACGACCCGTCCGCCGGACGCATCACCCTGGACGGCCAGGACCTGCGCCAGCTCAAGCTGGCACCGCTGCGGCGCATGATGGGGATCGTGACCCAGGAGACCATCCTCTTCCACGACACGGTGGCCCGCAACATCGCCTACGGCTATGACGGCACCACGGCGGCGGAGATCGAGGCGGCGGCGCGCGCGGCCAACGCCCACGGCTTCATCGCGGAGCTGCCCCAGGGCTACGAGACGGTGCTGGGCGAGCGGGGCACCCGCCTCTCCGGCGGGCAGCGCCAGCGCATCGCCATTGCCCGGGCGCTGCTGCGCAACCCGCCGCTGCTGATCCTGGACGAGGCCACCAGCGCCCTGGACACGGAGAGCGAGCGCCAGGTGCAGCACGCCATCGACGCACTGCTGCAGGAGCGGACGGTGCTGGTCATAGCCCACCGGCTCTCCACCGTCCGCCGCGCCGACCAGATCCTGGTCCTGGACGCCGGGCGCATCGTGCAGCGGGGCACGCACGAGCAGCTCATCGCCGAGGGCGGACTCTACCGCCGGCTGCACGACCTGCAGTTCCAGACCGACGCCGAGGCGGACGGGGCGGACGGGGCGGACGGGGCGGGGGCGGCGGCGGGGGCAGCCGACGGGGGCGAGCCGGTGGAGGCGACGTCGTGAGGTCCGGCAGCAGCTCCGCGCCGCCGCCGGCCCGCGTGGGCGCGGAGGCCGCGCCCCCCGATCGCCCCGGTCGGCCCATGCGCCGGCTGCTGCTCATGCAGCTCAAGTGGATGGGCGACGTGCTCATGACCACGCCCGCGATCCGGGCGGCGCGGCGGGCGTTCCCCGAGGCGCGCATCGACTACGTGACCGGGGTGGAGGGCGCGGCCGTGCTGGAGGGCAACCCGCACCTGGACGGGGTCATCGTCTGGAGGCGCGGCGTCGCCGGGCTCCGGACCATGGCCGAGATCGCGCGCCGGGGCTACGACGCCGTGGTGGACTTCCGCTCGACGCCGCGCGACGCCTGGTACGTGCTGGCCAGCCGCGCCCCCATCCGCATCGGCATGCGCGGGCGCGGACCCCGCAACCTGGTTTACACGCGACAGTTCGAGTGGGGCGAGGGCCCGGCGTACATGGCCGCGCGCAAGCTGCAGCCGCTGCGGGGACTGGGCATCGAGCCGGGCGAGACGCCGGACCTGGCGCTGGAGCTGGTGATCGACCAGGGCGAGCGGGACTGGGCGCGCGACCTGCTCGCCCGGCACGGCCTGCTGGAGCCGGGGCCCGATCCGGCGCCCATCGTGGCGGTCTCGCCCGTCACCCGCGTCCACTACAAGCAGTGGGGCCCCGGGCGCTGGGCCGCCGTCGCCGACCGCATCGCGGAGTCCGGCGCCCGGGTGCTGGTGACCAGCGGCCCCGGCGAGCTGGCGCAGGCCCGGGCCGTGGTCGAGGGCATGCGCTACCCGGCCGTCTACGACTACGGCCCTACCAGCATCCGCCAGCTCGCCGCCCTCTACGAGCGCTGCGCGCTCTGGGTGGGCAACGACGGCGGCGCCAAGCACATTGCCGTGGCGATGGGCACGCCCACCGTGACCGCGTTCCGCCACCGCGAGGGCGCGGTCTGGACCGAGCCGGGCGAGCGGCACCGCGCCATCGAGCGACCCCCCGTGCTGCCCTGCATCTACCCCCGCTGCGGGGACTGCGCCCACCTCTCCTGCCTGGAGCAGCTGCGGGTCGCCGACGTGGAGGCGCTGGTCGAGGGCGCGCTGGCGGGCGCCCTGGCCGGCCGCCGGGCGCTCGGGTAGCGGGGGGGGGAAGCGCATGCGCGTCTGCATCGTCCTGATGAGCGGGCTCGGCGACGTGGTCCACGGGCTCCCCCTGGTCAACGCGCTCAAGCGCGCCGACCCCGCCACCCACATCACCTGGGTGGTGGAGCCCATGCCGGCCGGCGTGCTGCGCCCGCACCTCGCGGTGGACGAGGTCGTGCTCTTCGACCGCCACCAGGGCTTCGCCGCCGTGCGCCGGCTCTGGAGCGAGCTGCGCCGCGGCGGAGGCTACGACGTCGTCCTGAACCTGAACACCTACTTCAAGGCGGCCATCCCCACCGCGTTCACGGGCGCGCCCGTGCGCGTGGGCATCGACCGCTCCCGCACGCGGGACCCGGTCTGGCTCTTCGCCAACCGCTTCATCGCGCCCGGGCCGGTCAAGCATACGCAGGACATCTTCCTGGACTTCCTGCCCGTGCTGGGCGTCCGGGCGGAGCCGCTGGAGTGGCGGCTGGAGCCCACACCGGCGGAGCAGGAGCAGGCGCGCGCCTTCCTGGAGCCGCTGCGCCAGGATGGGCGCCCGCTGGCGGCCATCGTGACCGCTTCCGGCAACGCCAGGAAGGACTGGACCGCCGCGGGCTACGCCGCGGTGGTGGACGCCCTGGAGCACGACCTGGGGTTCCGCACGCTGCTGGTGGGCGGGCCGGGCGAGCGGGAGGTCGCGCTGGCCCGGGCCGTGGCCGCGCAGTCGCGGGCCGCACCCGCCTGGGCCCTGGGCGACGGCGTGCGCCGCGTGCTGGCGCTGCTGCACGGCAGCGACCTGCTCATCGCTCCCGACACGGGCCCGCTGCACATGGCCCGCGCCATGGAGGTGCCGGTGGTGGGGCTCTTCGGCCACACCAACCCCTGGCGCGTCGGACCGTACCGTCGCTACCAGGACCTCTGGGTGGACCACTACAACGAGCCGGGCGAGGCGCCGGATGCCTCCCGGGCGGAGCCGAAGCTCGGGCGCATGGAGACCATCACGCCGACCGAGGTGATCGAGCGGGTGGAGAGGGCGAAGCAGCTGTACCTGCCCGGGCGCCTGGTGGCGGCACGGACGGGCCCGGGCCCGGAAATGCACGCCCATGGCTGAGCGCGTGCGCCTGTCCCACCGGCTGGAGTACGCCGGGTTCAGGGCGCTATCCGCCGCGGCCATGGCGTTGTCCGAGGACGCGGCGGACCGGGCGGGCGCCGCGCTGGGGCGGGCGATCGCGGGGCTGGGGATCCGGCGGGCGGTGGTGCTGGACAACCTGCGGCACGCGTTCCCGGACCGGGACGAGCGCTGGATCGCGGACGTGGCGCGCGGCTCCTGGGAGCACCTGGGGCGGGAGGCGCTGTCCATCGTGCGCCTGCCGGGCATCCCGGCCAGCCACTGGCTGGAGCACATCTCGTATCCGGCGGAGGTGGTGGCGCGGCTCGCCGCGCTGCGTGACCAGGGGCGCGGGGTAGTGATGGTGACGGGCCACTTCGGCAGCATGGAGGCGGCGGCGCTCACGCTGCACGTGCTGGGCTTCAAGGTGAACGCGTACTTCCAGCGCATGACCAACCCGCTGGTGGACGCGGACGTATGCCGGACGCGGGCGGCGCTGGGCATCCGCCTGATCGACCGGCGCCTGGGCGTGAAGCCGGGCGTGGAGGCGCTGCAGCGCGGGGAGGTGGTAGCGGTGGTGGCGGACCAGGATGCCCGCACGCACGGCGTGTTCGTGCCCTTCTTCGGCCGCCTCGCCTCGACCCACCGTGGGGCGGCCGTCATGGCGCTTCGCGCGGAAGCTCCCATCTTCTTCGGGTACGCCCGCCGGAATGGCGCCGGCGGGTACCTCGGCAACGCCCTGGAGCTGGACGTCTCGCGGGAAGGCTCGAGCGACGACGTCGTCCAGGGGATGATCGCGGCGTTCACGGCCCGCCTGGAAGCGACGGTCCGCGAGGCGCCCGAGCAGTATTTCTGGCAGCACCGCCGCTGGAAGACGGCCGCGCCCGGGGCACGGGCGGCCGGAGCGGTGGTATAGGTTCACAGGCCCGAGCGGCGTTCGCGCGCCCACGCGCGCAGGATGCCGGGGGACTCCAGGAACGTGATCTACATCTGCATCCCGTCGCACAACGAGGAACGCACGATCGGCATCCTGCTCTGGAAGATCCGGCAGGTCCTGACCGCGTTCCCCCGCGACTACCAGCTTCTGGTGCTGGACGACGCCTCCGACGACCGGACCCCCGAGGTCCTGGCGCCCTACGCCCGCATCCTGCCGCTCACGGTGCTGCGCCACGAGCAGCGCAAGGGCTACGCGGCTGCCCTGGACGAGCTGATCCGCGAGGCCGTGCGGCGCTCGGAGTACCCGCGGCGCGACGTGGTGCTCACCCTGCAGGCGGACTTCACCGAGGAGCCCGACGAGATCCCGGCGCTGCTCAAGCGCATCGAGTCCGGCGCCGACATCGTGACCACCCGCGTGCGCATCGCCCCCGAGCACGCGCCCCGCAAGGTGCGCTGGATGCGCGCGGGCATGACCCGGCTGCTGCGACGCCTGGACTGGCCCGAGAACGTCACGGACATGCTCTCCGGACTGCGCGCCTACCGCGTCATCGGGCTGCGCAAGGCGCTGGAGGCCCGCGGCGCCGAGCGCCTGGTGGAGTGGCACGACGCCTGGGCCGCCAACGCTGCGCTGCTGCGGGCGGTAAAGCCTCATGTGCGGCGCGTGGACGAGGTCGAGGCGCAGCTCCGCCCCGACCGGCTGCAGCGCGCCAGCCGCTTCGACCCCTGGACGACGGCGCGCCAGCTCGCGCGCCTGGCCTTCGGCCGCGACTCCGCCACGCCCGTGCCCGCCCGGCAGGGCGGCGCCATCGTGGTGTCCGCCGAGGACCTGGCGGCGGCGGCGCGGGACGTCCGGCCGGCCGCCACGACACCGGCCCGGCGGGGCCAGGGTGGGGCGCGCGCCCGGCCGGGCGCCGCCGCCGGCGCCAACCGCCGCGGCGCGCGCAGCGACACGGAAACGGGCCAGACGCCGGCCCGCGGCCGGCGCGGCAAGGGGGAGCGCGCCCA
>JADGQX010000098.1 GCA_017881445.1 Gemmatimonadota bacterium
GATCCCTCCGCCTGGTCGGACGCGGCCACGACGCCGAGCAGGCGCAGCGTCTCGGGATCGGCGACGAGGGCGCGCACCCGGGGCGCGAGATCCTGGCCCAGTGCCGTGGCGCGCTCCACGTCGGCGTGGGTGAAGGCGGAGCCATCGCCGCGGTTCAGGAACTGGGCGACGCCGATGACCTCGCCTCCCGCGCGCAGCGGCACGCACAGGATGGCCTGCGACTCGAATCCCGACTTGGCGTCCGGCCCCTCGAAATGCTGGTCCGGGTCCAGCGCCGCCATGTAGGCTCGCGGCTGGCCGGACTTGAGCACGGCGCCCGCCACGCTGGTATGGAGCGGCACCTGCAGCCGGCGGATCCGGTCCGCCGCCGCGCCATGCGCCGTGAGGAAGATGAGCGTGTCCGCCGCGAAGGGATTGCGAATCAGGACGGAGTCCGCCGTCGCGCCCAGCGTCTGGCGGATGTCGGCGAGGGCGCCATTCAGCGCCGCCAGCACCGTCTCCGCCTCCTCCTTGCCGCGCCGGAGCAGGTAGACGGACTGGGTGAGCGCCTGGACGCTCGCCTCCAGCGCCGCCACAGTGGAGCGTTTCTCCGTCAGCTCCTTCTCGCAGGTGCGGGTCCGGTCGGTGCCTTCCAGCCGGAGTCGGGTCAGGTACACGGTCACGCCCACCAGCGTGGTGGCGAGGCCGAGCACGGCGCCCAGGAGCTTGAGCCAGCCGGGTATGTCGGAGAGCGCGAACATCCCTGCTCCATGCGCGAAGGGCGGTACGGCGGGACCGGCCATAATGGACCAGCGCCGCGCCCGCGCGCAACCCGCCTGCCGTCCGCAGGCGGGCCCGT
This sequence comes from Gemmatimonadota bacterium, assembly GCA_017881445.1. GTDB lineage: Bacteria > Gemmatimonadota > Gemmatimonadetes > Longimicrobiales > RSA9 > JADGQX01. Next base: position 839 of record JADGQX010000098.1, read on the forward strand.
CAGCCCTTCAGCCCTGCCCCTGCCGTTTCAGCACTCGCCGCAGATGCAGAGCTCTCTCAACAGCTCGAACGGGTAGATGCCCGTGCCGTGGCCATCGCTGAAGTCGAAGTGCAGCGCATAACGCCCGACGTAGCGGATGGCGCGGATGTAGACATCCTCGGGCACGTCCCCCGGGCGGAGCAGGCGCCGGCCGCTCATTTCCTCGATGCAGCCGGCGCAGGGGCACTGCAGGCGCAGGTAGCGCGGCGCGTAGGTGGACACGTGCCCGTCGAGCCAGCGGATGGCGAGCGACTCGCGGTCCTCGGTGGGACCGACGAAGACAGCCGTCGTCCGGGTATCCAGCGGCTCGCCGGGCACGGGCGGCAGACTCGTCGCCTAACGACCGGCGACGCGGGCGGGCACGGCGTCCCAGGTCTTGGGGTCCTCGGGGCCGAGCACCCAGACCGAGTAGCCGCGCAGGCCGAGCTGGCGCACGAGGTCGAGCTTGGTGCGGAAGCTCCGTGCGTCCTCCAGGAAGACCCACTCCCATGTGCCGCCGCTCGGGTAGAAGCCGTAGCTGACCTTGTACTGGTCGTTCCAGACGAGCGAGGCGTTGTGCCGTTGCAGCATCTGCATGGCCCAGTCGTAGCTCCAGCCGTTGCTGTAGGAGCGAGCCATCTCGGGCTGGATCTTGTCCTCCTGCGAGACGAACCAGTGGCTGGCGCCGGTGGGCACGCCCAGCGAGAGCTTCTCCGGCGGCATGAAGCGCAGGAAGTACTTCGCCACATCCGTGGCCCAGTCGATGGCGGCGGACGGTCCGGGCGGCGTGCGGCGCGTATGCTCCGAGTAGCTCATGACCGTGACGAAGTCGCTGATCTCACCCAGTGCCTTCAGGTCGTAGCCGCCGCGCCAGGTCTCCATCATCCAGCGGTCATAGGCGGCGGGGCCGGCCAGCTCGTCCGGCCGGTGCACCACGGCAATGCTCAGCTTGCAGCCGCCGCGTGCAGCGCCTCGCCCAAGCCGCGGTAGAAGCGGGTGAAGGCGTCGCGGTCGTTGATGTGCAGGTTCTCGAAGTCCACCTGGATGCCATCCACCTTGTAGCGGCGACAGATCTCGGCGGTGCCGTCGATGGCGCGGCGGACGTAGACGTCGTTGGAGAGGAAGACGTGCAAGGCCTTGTAGTCGAAGGGCTTGTTGACGATGAGCGGGTGCACCTGGACGTGGTGGGCCTTCGCCAGGGCCAGCACGCGAGCGTCGAGCTCGCCCCAGACGGTGCCCAGCGAGTCCACGCCGAACACGTCCGGCGCGACGATGTCGATCTGGTCGATGTGCTTCTGCAGGTCCGCCCAGCTGGTCTCGTTGTCGACGTAGTACCAGAGCGCCTCGGGCTTCTTCTGCCCGGAAGCCACGGCCGGCAGCAGCGCCAGCGCCAGCGCGGCGATCAGCAAGCGACGCATGATCATCTCACTTTTCGGGGGGTCCGAAGCTCTTGCGCGTCCTCCGGAACTTCATTTCACCACAGAGTCACAGAGGACACAGAGCAACGGATTCTTTTGTTATTTCCGTGCGGCCGCGGACAGCCGGGCAAAGGCTCCAGCTACCCGCGGCGGCCGGGATCGAACGACAACAAGTGCTTTTGCTGTCCTCGGCGCCCTCTGTGGCTCTGTGGTGAACAAAGCCGCAGAGGACGCCGAGAGGTGGAGGTCAGGTCATGGCCCGCACGCAGGCCTCGCGTTCGGGTTGTTCAGGCACTCGCTCTGGGGTAGGGGCAGGAAGTCCATGCTCAGGGCGTTGTTCCAGGGCTGCGGCAAGCGCCGCATGTCCTCCCAGCGCGTGCCCTGCTGGTAGAGCTCGTAGCGCCGCTCGTAGGCGATCGCCTTCAGCAGGTCGGTGGCCGTGGGGATATCGGCCGTGGTGAGGGCGGCCAGCCCGGCGGCGGGCTGATCCACCGGCCAGCTCTTGGCCGTGCGCTCCAGATTCAGGAAGACCAGCGCCTGCGTGGTGTTGTTCAGCCGAGCGTACCCCTCCGCCTGGATGAGCAGCATCTCCGCAGGGAGGTAGACCGCTATCGCCTCGTTCTGCGTGCTGAACTTCTTCAGCTCGTCCAGGGTCGAGTCCGCCGGGTTGGCGGCCGGGTGCACCGTCGTCTGCAGCCAGTACGCCGGTCGCGGGTCGCCCGCCTGCGCCTGCGTGGTGAAGCTGTGCAGGCCGCAGACATACTGCGCGTTGATCCCCAGGCTCCAGATCGGGTTCGTCGTCGGCGACGGGTAGGTCAGCACCGACAGGACCCCCTGGTTCACGTGCGCCGCCGCGTCGACCGCCTGCTGGTAGTTGCCGCGGATGAGGTAGTAGCGGGCCAGCATGGCGTCGATCGTGTTCCTGAGGTCGAAGCCCGGCCCCAGCACGCGCGACTTCAGGCCGGACAGGTCCGTGTCCGACAGGGATGCCACTCCGGCCCGGGCCTGCTCCAGCAGCGACACCACGGTGTCGAGCACGGCCGCACGCGGCTGCGGCGTGCCGCCGGCCAGGTTGTAATTGAACGGGACCTGCTTGTACTGCTGGATCGCCTGCCCCAGGGCCATGGCCCGCATCAGGCGCGCCAGGGCCACCAGGCCCGCCTGCGTGCCGGCCGCCAGCCCGACGTTGGGCGCGGCCGTGAGGATGTCGTTCGCCGTGAGCGCGATGCGGTACGTCGTGGTGTAGGGTGCGGCCACGACGTCGAAGGACGGGTCGAAATTGGGCCCGCCCGTCAACAGGCTCTGGTACGAGATCAGCGACCGGGACTTGGTGCCCCACTCGTCCGTGACCAGCGAGTTGGGTACCAGGTAGTTGATCAGTCCCTGTGCGTATTGCTGCTGAATGCCGACGCCCAGCGCCAGGACGCCGTTCACGTCCGTGAGCACCGACTGCTGCGTGGGCGAGTTCGGGTTCTTGACGTCAAGGCTTTGACACCCGGCGGCGAGCAGCGCCAGCCCCGCCAGGGCGATCGCGGCGCGGATTCGCATCGTGCCGGCTCCGTTTCTCTCATGTGTGCGTGGCATGGTCGGCCTCCGCTTAGTAGTGGAGCGAGACGCCGACGACGAACTGCCGTGGGATCGGCGTGTTGGCGAAGTCCACTCCCTGCGCGACGGTGTTGGCGCCGAACAGGTTCACCTCGGGATCGAGGCCACTGTACTTCGTCCACGTATACAGGTTTCGACCGGCCAGGCGCACGTCGGCGCTGGCCGCGCCGGCCAGGCGTGCCCACTGCTGACGGATGTGGACGCTCATGGCCAACTCGCGCAGCTTCACGAAGGAGCCGTCCTCGACGTATTCCTCGTAGATCGAGATCCGGCCAGCCGGGTTCAGGGCGAACGTGCGCGGCACCGTGTCCCCGGTAATCTCCTTCGCGTCGTGAGCGTCCGCACCGAAATACTCGGAGATCCGGCGGGAGAAATTCGCCACCTTGTTCCCGAAGCGACCGTCGAACAGCACGTTGAACTGGACGTTCGGCCCAACCGTGAAGGTGTTGTTGATGGACCCGGTCCACTTCGCGTTCGGATCGCCGATGATCCCGTTCAGCGCCGTGCCCGCGATGTTGTACGAGCCGTCGGGGAAGTGTGCCCGGCGACGCATGGGCAGGTTCAGGCTGTCGGCGAACCCCGCCACGGCGAGCTTCTTGTAGAAGATCGAGCCATCGGGTTTGCGCTCGTACATCCCGCCGTAGAACACGCCCAGCGGCTGCCCCTTCACCACCACGTTCAGGTAGCCCGTCAGCAGCGTGTCGCCCGCGGTCACCAGCTTGGTGACCTTGTTGCGGTTGGCGGCAAAGGAAACCTGGGTGTTCCAGCCGAAGCGCTTCCCCGAGACGTTCACAGTCCGCAGCGTCAGCTCCACGCCATGGTTCACCACCTCGCCGATGTTCTGCGGCTGCGTGGTGAAGCCGGAGCTGAGCGGCAGCGGCACGTTCAGGACGAGGTCGGTGGTCTTCTGGTCGTAGTATGTGAACTCGATGTTAGCCCGGTCCCGCAGGAAGCCGGCGTCGAAGCCCGCTTCGATCTCACGCTGCCGTTCGGGCTTCAGGTCCCCGTTGCCCGCGGTGGCGCTGGCGACGAAGCCAGGCTGCCCGCCGAAGGAGACGTTCGTGTAGTTGTTGAAGCGCGAGTAGGCGCTCGGCGGCTGGCCCCCGGTCTCGCCGTACGCCGCCCGCAGACGCAGCGTGCTGAACATGTTGCCCAGCGGACCGTTCTTCCAGAACGGCTCCTGGTTCAGCGAATACGCGGCGTTCAGGCGCGGGAAGAGCTGCCAGCGCTGGTTGGTACCGAAGGCGGATGACGCTTCCATGTTGGCGCCGCCGGTCAGGAAGAGCCGGTCGGCCAAGCTCAACTGCTCCTGGAGGAATGCACCCCGCGTCAGGATCTCGACGATGCTCTGGGACGCCGCCTGGTTGGCGCCCGTCAGGATGTCGAGCCCCGGCGGCAGGTTGGTCGCCGACGCGCCCAGCACCTCGATCCGCGACGAGGTCGACCGGAACCCCAGCGTCGTGTTGGAGCCCACCCCGCCGATGGTGGCGTCGTATACCGCCGTCGCGTCGGTGTTGGTCTGGCGCGACATCCGGATCGGATTCTCGATGGAACCGCCGAAAGCTGCGCTCTGCGAGAAGGGCGGCTGGTAGAACTTGTCTTCCTGGCGGTAGTCGTCCAGGCCGCTCAGGACGTGCAGGCGCAGCTTGTCCGTGACCTGGTAGTTCGCCTCCAGGTTACCCAGGAAGCGCACCACGCTCTCCGGCGCCTGCCAGTCCGCCAGGATCTCCAACGGGTTCGGGCCCAGCACCGGGTTGTACGGGTAGCGCCCGGTGGTCGCATTGAACGCCGGGTTGAAGGCGGTAGGCGTGAAGATGATCGAGGTGAGCACGCCCGTCGTCTGCTCGCCCTCCGGCATGTAGTGGGCGTCGGTCTGGATGAAGTTGCCCATGGCCGCCACGTTCAGCGAATTTCCGAGCTGCTGCCCGAGCCGCGCGCGGAAGCCCTTCTTGGTGTAGTCGGTGCTGCGCAGGATCCCCTGGTCGGTCATGTAGTTGCCCGACAGGTCGTAGGTCGTGCCCCCGCTCCCGCCCGACACCGTCACCATGGTGTTGTTGCCGTACGCGCGCCGGAACACCTGGTCCTGGATGTCGTAGCGCGTCACCGGCGTGCCCATGGGCGTGCCCGCATACGTCTGGTCAGCCCAACCGGCCTTCGACGCCATGTTCAAGGCATATTCCTTGGGCGTCGCGCTGGTGTTGAAGTCCGTCGAGGCCGTGACCTGCGCCTTGCCCTGCTGCCCCCGCCGGGTCGTGATGATGATCACGCCGTTCTTGGCGCGCGAGCCGTAGAGCGCCGCGGCCGACGCGCCCTTCAGAATGTCGATCCGATCGATGTCCTCCGGCGCGATGTCCGTCAGGCGGCTACCGATGGCCGCACCGCCCCGGCTGGCATTGGCGTTGAGGGAGGTCATCGCCTCCGTGCTGTTGTCGATGAGCACGCCATCGACCACGATCAGCGGCTCGGCCGTGCCGTTGATCGAGTTGGTCCCGCGCAGCCGGATCGTCACGCCCGCGCCAGGATCACCCGTCGTCTGCGTGATCGTCGCGCCCGTGATCTTCCCCTGCAGCGCCGACCCAACGGATAGCGCGGCGGGCGTGCGGTTCACCTGCGCGCCCGAAACGCTCGACACCGCGTTGCCCAGCGTCCGGCGCTCCGCCCCCGCACCCGGCGCCGTCACCACCACCTCGCTCAGCTCCACCGCGCTCGGCTCCAGCTCGATGGCCGGCACCGCGACGGTCCCCCTCGAGGGGATGGCCAACGGCACGTTCGCCGTGCGCCGGCCCAGATAACTCACCGACAACGTATAGTTTCCAGCGGGCACCGAGGCCTGCAAGCTGAAGTGGCCGTCGGCGCCCGTCAGCGCCCCCTGCGTCGTGCCGCGCAGCACGATCTGCGCGCCCGTCAGCGGCTGGCGGTTCTCCGCCTGCAGCACGGTCCCCGTGACCGTCACCCGCTGCACCTGCTGCGCGCCCAGCCACGCCGGCGCCAACAGCAGGGTTGCCGCGATCAGCGCGACGCGCCGTCGCAAGTCACCAGATCGCTGCATCCGAACCGTCCTGTTGGAAGGTTTGCCCCCGGGCGAGGGCGCTGCCGCTCCCGGGCGCTGGCCGGCTACCGCGCCTTTTTTCATGCGTGGGTGAGGAATACCGGTGTCCCAGTGCCCGATTTGCCCGATGTGCGCCTGAGCTTACGCCGCGCCGCCGGAGCGGGCAAGCGCGCGCAGGCGCAGTAGAAACGCGTCTACAGGCGGAACGGTGACAGGGGGGCGCGGACTCGCCCCGGGCCCGCCGTCAGGCCGTCGCGCTGAGCAGCTGCCTCAGGACGTACTGCAGGATGCCGCCGTGGCGGAAGTACTCCATCTCCTGGGGCGTGTCGATGCGGACGGCGGCGGTGAAGGCGGTCTCGACGGGGCGAACGCCGTCGTCGCGGCGGGCGACGACGGCGATGGTGCGGCCATAGGCGAAGCCGGAGGCCACGCCGGCGGCCAGCCCGGCGACGTCGTACGTCTCTTCGCCGGTGAGGCCGAGCGTCTCGGCGGATTCGCCCGGGAGGTACTGCAGCGGGAGCACGCCCATGCCGACGAGGTTGGAGCGGTGGATGCGCTCGAAGCTCTCGGCGAGCACGGCGCGCACGCCCAGCAGGAGCGTGCCCTTGGCGGCCCAGTCGCGGGAGGAGCCGGTGCCGTATTCCTTGCCGGCGAGCACGAGGAGCGGCGTCGCCCGGCGCTGGTATTCCATGGCGGCGTCGTAGATGGAGGTCTGGCCGCCATCGGGCAGCACGCGCGTGAAGCCGCCCTCGACGCCGGGGACGAGCTTGTTGCGCAGGCGGATGTTGGCGAAAGTCCCGCGCACCATGACCTGGTGGTTGCCGCGGCGCGCGCCGTAGGAGTTGAAGTCCCTGGGCTCGACGCCGAGCGACACCAGGTACTTCCCGGCGGGCGAGTCCTTCTTGATGGAGCCCGCGGGCGAGATGTGGTCGGTGGTGACGCTGTCGCCCAGGAAGGCGAGGACGCGGGCGCCCCGGATGTCGGAGGGCGCGGCCGGGGTCGCGGGCATGTCCACGAAGTAGGGCGGGTGCTGCACGTAGGTGGAGTCGTCCTGCCAGGCGAAGAGTGCGCCCTCGGGGGTGGGGAGCGAGCGCCAGCGCTCGTCGCCCTCGAAGACCTCGGCATACTGCTTCCGGAACATCTCGGGGCGGACCGAGCGGGCCATGGTCTCCGCCACCTCCTGGCGCGTGGGCCAGATGTCCTTGAGGAACACGGGTTTGCCGTCCGCACCCGCGCCCAGCGGCTCGGTGGTGGGGTCGAAGTCCATGCGCCCGGCCAGGGCGTAGGCCACGACCAGCGGAGGCGAGGCCAGGTAGTTGGCGCGTACGTCGGGGTTGATGCGCCCCTCGAAGTTGCGGTTGCCGGAGAGCACGGCGACGGCGACGAGGTCGCCCTCCTGGATCGCGGCCGACACCGCTTCCGGCAGCGGTCCCGAGTTGCCGATGCAGGTGGTGCAGCCGTAGCCGACCAGGTTGAAGCCGAGCTGCTCCAGGAAGGGCGTGAGACCGGCGTCGTTCAGGTAGTCGGTGACCACCTTGGAGCCGGGGGCGAGCGACGTCTTCACCCAGGGCTGCGTGAGGAGCCCCTTCTCCACGGCCTTCTTCGCCACCAGTCCCGCGGCGACCATGACCGACGGGTTGGAGGTGTTGGTGCAGCTGGTGATGGCGGCGATGACCACCGCGCCGTCCTCGAGGTTGACGTCCGCGTCCTTGACGCGGCAGGCCACGCCCGGGCGCCGCGGCGGCGCCATCGCCACGCTCCCGTCGCCGCCCTCGCCCACGAAGCGCTCCACCTCCTGCCGGGGCGCGTTCGGGCCCGCCTTCGCCCCGGCCGCGATCATCTGCTCGGCCGCCGCCAGGAAGCTCTGCTTGAGTGCGCCCAGCGCGACCCGGTCCTGCGGCCGGCGCGGCCCGGCCATGGCGGGCTCGACCGTGGCCAGGTCGAGCGCCAGCGTGGCGGTGAATTCCGGCTCGGGGGAATCCGCCGTGTGGAACAGCCCCTGCGCCCTGGCATACGCCTCCACCAGCCGCACCTGCTCCTCGGTCCGGCCCGTGAAGCGCAGGTACTTGAGCGTCTCCTCGCCGATGGGGAAGATGCCGCAGGTCGCCCCATACTCGGGCGCCATGTTGGCGATGGTCGCGCGGTCGGCCAGGGGCAGCTTCTCCAGCCCGGGGCCGTAGAACTCCACGAACTTCCCCACCACGCCCTGCTTGCGCAGCAGCTCGGTGACGCGCAGCACCAGGTCGGTGGCGGTGGCGCCCTCGGGTAGCTCGCCGCTCAGGCGGAAGCCGACGACCTGCGGGATGAGCATGGACACGGGCTGGCCCAGCATGGCGGCCTCGGCCTCGATGCCGCCCACGCCCCAGCCCAGCACGCCCAGGCCGTTCACCATGGTGGTATGGGAATCCGTGCCCACCAGCGTATCCGGGTAGGCGACGTTGCCGTCCTCACGTCCGTCGAAGACCACCCGCGCCAGGTACTCCAGGTTCACCTGGTGCACGATGCCGGTCTCGGGGGGCACGACGCGGAAATTGCGCAGCGCCTTCTGGCCCCAGCGCAGGAAGACGTAGCGCTCGCGGTTGCGGCGATACTCCATGGCGGAGTTGGCGTCGAAGGCGACCCGCGTGCCGAACTCGTCGACCTGGACCGAGTGGTCGATGACCAGCTCCACCGGCTGCAGCGGGTTGATGCGGGCCGGGTCGCCACCCATGCGGCGCATGGCGTCGCGCATGGCGGCCAGGTCCACCACGGCGGGCACGCCCGTGAAGTCCTGCAGCAGGACGCGGGCGGGGGTGAAGGCGATCTCGCGGTCGGGCACCGCCCCGGGCTGCCAGCGCGCAAGCGCCTCGATCTCCTCCGCCCGCACCACGCGCCCGTCCTCGTGGCGCAGCAGGTTCTCCAGCAGGATCTTGAGCGAGAAGGGGAGCCGGGCCACGGGCAGTCCCGCCTTCTCCAGCGCCTCCAGCGAGTAGATGCCGTAGTCGCGCCCTTCGACACCCAGCCGCGAACGACTGCCGAACGAGTTCCGCGTGCCCATTTCAATCCCTCGGTCAGACTTCTGCGCCAATCGGGACATGCAAAGGGGGAGAAAACTACGAGAACCGACCGCCGCTGGCGAGGCCCACATTCCTGGTTCACGCGGAGGTGCGGACCGGGCGCCCGCACGTGCCAGGACGAGGTCAGACATCCGTCTCCCGCGGAGAACATCGGTTTCGCACGAAGCCACGAAGGCGCGAAGGATCGCACTCGTTCGGCCGCGGGCTGCAAAGCGTCCGCCGGGACCCATCTGGAAGTAAACTACAAAACCCGATGCTGGCCCGACGATGGATCAACGGTCGGCGGCGCAGTCGCGGCTTCGCATCTTCGTGGCTTCGTGCGAAAACGAGCGTGGCCCCGCGCGGCGCCCTCGGATCGCCCGGTTGCCGTTCGTGGCGGCGTTGCCTCGTCGCGTCGTTGTATGAACCGAGGCGTACGGCGCCCGGACGCTGGAGGACGGCACAGGCGTTGCGCGCCTCATGTATGACTCTGAATGGCAAAGGCACGAAATGCAGAAACGAATCGGCATCGGGACGCGCGCGGCCCTGGTAGCGGGGCTCGCGCTGTGCACGCTCGCGGCCTGCGCGACACTGCAGCAGCTGATCCAGCCGCTGCGCTTCTCCTCGGCCACGGGACGACAGGCTGAGCTACGCCTGCTCGGCCCCTCCACGGGCCGGCCGCTGGGCGGCCTGGGGGTCCGGCTCTGGGCCCGGGTGGAGAATCCCAACCCCATGGGCGTGAACCTGACGCGCATCACGGGCAACCTGTTCCTCTCGGACATCCAGGCGGGGACCGTGGACCTGCCGTTCGGGCTGCCGCTGCCGGCGCAGGGCGACACCACCTTCCCGGTGGACGTCTCGATCTCGTTCTCGGACATCCCGGGGCTCGCGGGCCTCTTCACGCGGGCCATCAGCGGCGCCTCGATTCCCTATCGCCTGGATGGCCGCTTCGGCGTGGGCGCCGGCGCGCTGGGGAATTTCGACTTCGGGCCGCAGACGCTGCTCACGGGGAGCGCGACCGTGTTCCGGTAGGTGCCCGCGGCGTGAGGCCGGCCCTCCCTCTTGCTCCGGCTCATGCTCGCCCTCATGCTCAGCCCTCGACCGCAACGGCCCGAGCACGAGAGCGAGGACGGGATGACCACCGTGCGCACTGCCCGCAGGACCCACGGCTTCACGGAATCCGTGATCCGCGAGATGACGCGCGTCGCCAACGAACACGGCGCCATCAACCTCGCCCAGGGCTTTCCCGACTTTCCCTGCCCGGACGTGCTGAAGGAAGCGGCCTGCGCGGCGATCCGCGCGGACGTGAACCAGTACGCGGTGACCTGGGGCTCGCCCCGGCTGCGGCGGGCGATCGCGGCGAGCTACGCCCGCTGGTACGGCATGGAGGTGGACGAGGCGCGGGAGGTCACCGTAACCTGCGGCGCCACGGAGGCCATGGCCTCGGCACTGATGGCGGTGATCAACCCGGGCGACGAGGTGCTGATCTTCGAGCCCTTCTACGAGAACTATGGCCCGGACGCGATCCTGTGCGGGGCGGTGCCCGTGTGGATCCCCCTGGACACCGACCGGCCGCTGGACCTGGACCGGCTGGAGGCGGCGGTCACGACACGGACCCGGGCCATCGTACTGAACACCCCCAACAACCCGACGGGGCAGGTGTTCAAGAGGGCCGAGCTGGAGGGGCTGGCGCAACTCTGCCAGCGACACGACCTGATCGCCTTCACGGACGAGATCTACGAGCACATCCTCTACGAGGGCACGCACATCCCGCTGGCGACGATCCCGGGCATGCGCGAGCGCACGGTCACCATCAGCGGGGCGTCCAAGACTTTCAGCATCACGGGCTGGCGCATCGGCACCATCGTCGCGCCCGAGGACCTGACGCTGGCCATCCGCAAGGTCCACGACTTCCTGACCGTGGGCGCGCCCGCGCCGCTGCAGGAGGCCTGCGCCGTCGCCATGGAGACGCTGGGCGACGACTACTACGCCGGCCTGGCCACGGCCTACGGCGAGCGGCGGGAGGTGCTTGTTTCCGCGCTCCTGAGCGCGGGCTTCCGCTGCGAGCCGCCCGCCGGCGCCTACTACGTCCTGGCGGACTTCTCGGCCATCAGCGACCTGGACGACGACGCCTTCGCCCGCTGGCTCACTCGCGGCGCCGACGGGCGCATGGAGCGCGGCGTGGCGTCGGTGCCGGGCTCCTCCTTCTTCCATGACCCGGTCCTGGGCCGACGCCTCGTGCGCTTCGCCTTCTGCAAGCAGACGGACACACTGCGGGAGGCCGGGGAACAGCTGCGCCAGCTGGCGGGATGAGCTGACCCGCCGCGCCCGGGATCCGTCGCCGGGCGCGGCCCCGGTCAGGAGGTCAGAGGGTCAGGTGGAAGGTCGTGCTCGTCGAAGGCTGAGGCTGCACCCCGCAATTCCTCGGGCGGACGGTCACCGTGTAGTTCCCCGGCACGCCCAGCTGGCGCGTGAGCGACGTGCCGGTGACGGTCACGGTCGTCGCCGGCACCTGGTGTCCCACGGTCGTGTGCGTCGCAATGTCCACGATGAACTCGTTGTTGGGCGCGGGAACGCTACTGTTCACCCAACTGATCGCGATCGCCTGCGTCGGGCTGGCGCCCTGGGCGGGCGCGTAGTGCTGTCCCGTCGGCGTCCAGCGCGGGACGCGCTCGTACGGCAGCCAGGACGCATCGCGGAAATCCGGCAGCGAACTCACCCGGTAGGCTGTCGGCGTCCGTCCCGCGACACTGTGCTCCAGCGTCAGGACCGTGCCCGGGAACGCCGCGGGTGCCCCGCCCTGCAGTCGGAAGGACGTGACCACCGGGGGATCGTCGTCGCCGGGGCCCCGGGCCGGACCGGCTCCGGTGCCGTAGAGGGCCGACGCAATCGGAAGGGCGAGCGCCAGCAGGCGGTGGGTCGTGCGGCGCATACGGATGTCCGGGAGAGGTGGATGGTCGTCGTCGCCCTGGAAACGCAGCGCACCCCTTGTTTCTCTCACGAGAGCGCGGAAAAGGCCGGTCCGGGCAGGGTAACGGGATGTCTATCTCACGCAATCACAACGGCGTGGAACGCTTCTTCCATGTTCTTCCAGTATGCTTCAGCAACACTCTCGGACCCGGCGCCGCACCGGCTGGGCGCCGCACCTTGCCCTGGGGATCGGGGCGTCGGCGGCGCTGGCGCTGCTGGTCGCGTGCCAGAGCCAGGCGGCGCCGGCGGACTTTTTCGAGGGTGCGCCGCCACCCCCTCCTTCCGCGGAATCCCGCCTCAGCGCCTCCGTGGACTACGATTATTCGTCGGTGTTGCAGCTGGTCGAGCGGGTGGTGCCGCGGAAGTTCGGCGCCCGCGACAGCGTGCACATGGTCGGACTGGACCCGCGCAAGCACTACTCATTCGAGGCCGAGCGCGGGCCGTTCACGGCCTTCGCGGACGGGGGCGTGCTGCACCTGCGTGCGACACTGGCCTACGGCGCGAAGGCGTACTACAAGCCGTTCCTGGGACCGACGCTGAACGCGGGGTGCGGCAGGCACGGGGAGCAGCCGCGCCTCGTGGTGGAGCTGGCGACGCCTCTGACGGTCACGAGCGACTGGCACCTCAAATCGCGGGCGCGGGTGGTGCTCGTCGAGCCCGCATCGAGCGAGTTGAGGGACCAGTGCAACGTGAGCCTGGTGCACTACGACGTGACACCCAGGGTGATCGCCGCCGCGAAGGCCGCCATCTCGAAGAAGCTGCCGGACATCGACAGGAAGGTCGCGTCGATCGACTTGCGCGATCGCTTCGCGGGCTGGTGGGGGACGCTGGCGCGGCCGATCCGCCTGAGCGACGGCGTCTGGCTGCTCATCGGCCCGGAGCGCGTCGGCATGGGCCGGGTGAGCGGGTCCGGGCACGTGATCACGGTGCCCGTGAACGTGGGGGCGCACCCCCGCATCGTGACCACGGCGCAGGCGCCCGCCGTGGAGGCGACGACGCTGCCCGATCTCGACCGCGCGGCCCCCTCCGACGACGGTTTCCACGTCCTGGTGGAGGGCGTGGTGGACTATGGCACCGCCTCCCGCGCGGTGAGCCTCGCGCTGGGGCACCGGACGCTTGCCGTAGGCGGCCGCACCATCACGGTGGAAAGCGTCACCGTGAGCGTCGCGCCCCGGGGTCGCATGGCGCTCACCGTCGCCTTCACCGGCGATGCACACGGGACGCTGCGCTTCGTCGGCACGCCCGCACTGGACCGGGAGCGCCGCGAGATCACGGTGCCGGACCTGGACTACGACCTCAACACGGACAACCAGCTCATCAACGCCTACGCGTGGCTCCGCTCCGACGCACTTCGGAGCACGTTCCGCGAGAAGGCCCGCGTGCCCGTGGACCCGACCATCGAGCGCGGCAAGGCGCTATTGCTGAAGGGGCTGAACCGCCAGATAGGAAGCGCCGTTTCCCTGGCCGCCACCGTGGATTCCGTGGCTTTGCGCGCGCTCTACGCCACCCGGGCCGGGCTCATCGTCCGGGCCGAGGCACGGGGCCAGGCGGCGCTGTCGGTCCGGCCCGGCGCGCCCCACCCGGCCGGGAGCACCGTGGCCGGCGGGGCGGGCGCGCGCGCCGTGGCGGCCGGGGCCCAGCTCCGCTGAACGGCCCCGCGCCGAGCGGCTGCAGCCGGGACGAGTCGCCGCCGCGTGAGCCGGACGGCCGC
>JADGQX010000099.1 GCA_017881445.1 Gemmatimonadota bacterium
GATGCCGCGGGCCTGCTCCGGTTGCAGCACCAGCAGCCCCTCCTCCCCGGCCAGCCCCTTGACCGGCGGCGCCGTGAGCGCGTGCCCGCGCCCCGCCGGCCGGTCGGGCTGCGTCACCACCCCCACCACCTCGTGGCCCTCGCCCAGCACCGCCTGCAGCGCCGGCAGCGCGAAGGGCGGAGTGCCCCAGAAAAGGATCCTCATGGGCGGCCGAATGACATGAGGGTGACCTCCAGCCTCATCCGCTCCGCCTCAGATGGGGGGATGGGGTGATGGGGGGCGCAGCCGGGCCGGGCACCGGAGGCCACCGGGAAACCGCGGCGCCCGGTCGCCCCATCCCTCCATCTCCCCATCGGCGGCCGCCCGAAACGCTGTGGTCGCCGCGAGCCAGGAAGTCGCCCGGGAATCATTCCGGCTTCACCTTCTGCCAGCGGTTCAGCAACAGCTTGCGCTTGAGCGGGCTGACCCGGTCGATGAAGAGGATGCCATCCAGGTGGTCGATCTCGTGCTGGAGCACGCGGGCCAGCAGCCCGTCCGCCTCGATGTGAACGGGCTTCCCGTCCCCGTCCAGCGCCTCCACGACGACCTCCGCCGGGCGCTCCACGATGTCCTTCAGCCCGGGAATGCTGAGGCAGCCTTCCTCGCCCCGCTCGACGTCGTCGCTGAACTTCAGCACCACGGGGTTCACCAGCCCTAACGGCTTCGCGTCCTGCTCGTGCGGGTCCACCACGATCACCCGCTGCGTCACGCCGACCTGGGGCGCGGCCAGGCCGACGCCGTCGGCGTCGTACATGGTGTCGAACATGTCGCGGATCAGGCGACGCGTCTCCTCGTCCACCGCCGGGATCGGCTGCGCCTTCTCCCTCAGCACCGGGTCACCCATGATCCGGATCTGCCGCACCGACATGGGCTACTTCGTCTCCGTGATGGACACGCCGTCGGTCACGAGCACGCGGGCGATCTTGGCCCGCGCCACCACGATGCGCGTGTTCTCCGCCGTGCGGATCGTCATCCGGTCGTCCTTCAGGAAGATCACCTCGCCGATGATCCCGCCCTCCGTCATCACCTCGTCCCCCTTCTTCACCGCCTCCAGCATGGCCCGATGCTTCTTCTGCATCTGCCGCTGCGGACGGATCAGCAGGAAGTAGAAGATCGCGATGAACGCCGCGATCTGCACCGCGAAGATCACCGGCGTATTGCTTCCTGTCGTGCCGCCCGGCATCAGGATCGCCATCATGCTCATCACCCCGTTCCTCCCTCTCTAGCGGCCCGCGCCGCACGATAGCGCGCAAGCCAGTCGTCGGCCCAGCCGGCGAACTCGCCGGACATGATCGTTTCCCGCGCGCGCTCCCCCAGCCGGAGCAGGAAGCGCACGTTGTGCAGCGACAGCAGCCGGAGGCCCAGAACCTCTCCTGCGACAAAGAGATGGCGCAGGTAGGCACGGGAGTAGCCCCGGCAGGTGTAACAGTCGCACTCCTCGTCCAGCGGGCGCGGGTCCGCCCGGAAGCGCGCCGCCTTCACGTTGACCTGGCCCTCCGCCGCCGTCCAGGCCGTGCCGTTGCGGCCGTTGCGCGTGGGAGCGACGCAGTCGAAGAGGTCCACGCCCCGCCGCACCGCCTCGATCAGGTCGTCGGGGTAGCCCACGCCCATGAGATAACGGGGGCGGTCCTCCGGCAGCTCCGGGTCCAGCACCTCGAGCATCTCGTACATCTTCGGCTTGGGCTCGCCCACGGAAAGCCCGCCGATGGCGAAACCGTTCCAGGGTCCCAGCTCGGCCACCGCCCGGGCCGCATCCCGGCGCAGACCGGCAAAGGCCGAACCCTGCACGATGGGAAACAGCGCCTGGAGCGGCGGCGGCCGCCGCTCAGCGTCGGCGGCCGCGGCTGGAATGCCGTCGCGCTCCCCTTCCTCGAACCGCTCCCGGCAGCGCGCCAGCCAGCGCAGCGTGCGGTCCGCGGCCTCCGCCGCGCGCCTCCGCTCGGCCTGGCCGGGCGGGCACTCGTCGAAGGCCATGATCACGTCGGCGCCCAGCGCGCGCTGGATGTCCACCACGCGTTCGGGGGTGAAGAGGTGGCGCGAGCCGTCGATGTGGCTCTGGAAAACGACGCCCTCCTCCTGCACCTCGTTGATCTGCGCCAGGCTGAACACCTGGAAACCGCCCGAATCCGTCAGGATCGGCCGCCGCCAGTTCATGAAGGCGTGCAGCCCGCCCAGCTCCCGCACCAGCTCGTGACCGGGACGCAGGTACAGGTGGTAGGTGTTGGCCAGCACGATCTGGCCGCCCGCCGCCTCCACCTCCTCCGGCGCCAGCGTCTTCACGGTGGCCTGCGTCCCCACCGGCATGAACACCGGCGTGCGCACATCGCCGTGCGGCAGCCGCAGCGTCCCAGCGCGGGCCCGCCCGGCGCGGGCGCTCACCTCGAACTCGAACATGCCCCCCGCGCCGCGTGCCTGCCCCAATCCCCTTCCCCTCTCCCCGGTCCCTCTTTCGCCCTCGCCTTCGCCCTCGCCTTGCCGTTCACAGAATCAGCATGGCGTCCCCATACGAGTAGAAGCGATAGCCCCGCCGCACCGCCTCCGCGTACGCCTCCAGCACGAGCTCCAGGCCGGCGAAGGCCGCGACCAGCATGAGCAGCGTCGAGCGCGGCAGGTGGAAGTTCGTCACCAGCCGGTCCATCGCCCGGAACGTGTGCGGCGGCCGGATGAAGATGTCGGTCCAGCCCGCGCCCGCGTGCACCACGCCCGCCGGGTCGGTCACCGTCTCCAGCGTCCGGGCGACGGTGGTGCCCACGCACCAGATCCGGCCGCCCGCCTGCCGCGTCCGGTTCAGCGACGCCGCCGCATCGCCCGGCACGCGGTACCATTCGGCGTGCATCCGGTGGCGGGCCGGGTCCTCCACCTCCACCGGGCGGAAGGTGCCCACACCCACGTGCAGCACCAGTCGGACCAGCCCGGCGCCGCCGCTCTGCAGGCGCTCGAGCACAGCCGGCGTAAAATGGAGCCCGGCCGTGGGCGCGGCAACCGAGCCCCGCTCCCGGGCATACACCGTCTGATACCGTTCGGTGTCATCGGCCTCCGGCTCCCGGTCGATGTAGGGGGGGAGCGGCACGCGCCCGTAGCGCTCCAGGGCGACGTCGATCGGCAGCGGCGTGTCCAGCCGCACGACCCGGGTGCCGTCGTCTCTCGAGGCGACGATCTGAACCGCCAGATCCGGCCCGATCTCGATACGGCGACCCGGCTTGAGCTTCGCGCCCGGACGGACCAGGGCCTCCCAGAGGGAGACATCCGATGGGGCGATGGGGGGATGGGGAGATGGGGGGTGTCCGGGTGCCTCGTGCGCCAGTGAATTCTCGGACTTCCCGGACGCCTCCACGGGTCCGGCGGCCGCGGACGCCCGGTGCTCCCCATCCCCCCATCCCCCCATCTGGCCGTTAGCGGGCCGCAGCAGCAGCACTTCCGCCGCGCCGCCGCCGGGCCGCGTGCCGACGAGTCGCGCGGGGAAGACGCGCGTCTCGTTGAGGACCACGGCGTCGCCCGCGGGCACGAAGTCGGGGAGCTCACGGAAGATGTGGTGGGCGATGGTGCCGGCGGCGCGATCCAGCACCATGAGGCGGCTCTCGTCGCGGCGCCGGGCGGGATGGTGGGCGATCAGCTCCGGCGGCAGTGCGTAGTCGTAGGCGGAGGTGGGCCGCCGCTCCGCCTCAGGACTCGGGCTCACGGGCGAGCTGACCCTCCTTCATCAGCTCCCGCACCTGGTGGAGCCGGTCCACGAGGATCCAGAGCTCGGGCGCCTCGCTGCGGCCGCGCCACTCGGCCACGAAGTTCATCACCATGCACTCGATGGGATGGATGCCGGGGTCGCGGCGGTGCTCGAAGCGGTGACAGAGCGAGCCGAGGTCAATGCCGAAGGAGATCTCCATGCGGCGCAGCATCTTCGACTGGCGCAGCACCTCGGCGGCGCCCGCTTCCTCCAGCGCCGCGGCCATGCGCAGCTGCGAGTTGCCATGCTCGGCGAAGCGACTCTTCAGCAGCCCGTAGTCGGCTGCCGACAGGCAGAGGACTTCCATCGACCTGCGTCATCCCTCGAAGAGATTGGGCTGCACGTGGGCAGCTTCCGCGCCGGCGCGGTCGGCCGGCAGCGCGTAGCCGAAGTGGCGGAACGCCTTGGACGTGGCCATGCGGCCGCGGGGCGTGCGCATGAGGAACCCGTTCTGGATCAGGAAGGGCTCGTATACCTCCTCCAGCGTGGCCACGTCCTCGCCTACGGCCACGGCCAGCGTGTTGAGTCCGACCGGTCCGCCATCGTAGTGCTCGATGATGGCCTTGAGCACGCGGCCGTCCATCTCGTCCAGCCCGTACTCGTCCACGTCCAGCATGCGCAGGGCGTCGTCGGCGACGGCGGGCGTGATCACGCCCTGCGCCCGCACCTGGGCGAAGTCCCGCACGCGGCGCAGCAGGCGGTTGGCCACGCGGGGCGTGCCGCGGCTGCGCCGGGCGATCTCCATGGCGCCGGCCGGGTCGCAGCTGACGCCCATGATCTCGGCGCTGCGGGTGACGATGACGGCCAGATCGTCGTCGCCGTAGTAGTTCAGCCGCTGCACGATACCGAAGCGGGCGCGCATGGGCGGCGTGAGCAGCCCGAAGCGCGTGGTCGCGCCCACCAGCGTGAACTTCTCCACCGGCATGGAGATCGTCTGCGCCCTGGGCCCCTCCGACAGGCGGATGTCGATGCGGTAGTCCTCCATGGCCGGGTAGAGGAACTCCTCGATGATCGGCCGCAGGCGGTGGATCTCGTCGATGAAGAGGATGTCCCGCTCCCGCAGGTTGGTCAGGATGCCGACCAGGTCGCCGGGCTTCTCCAGGACCGGGCCCGAGGTGGTCTTGATGTTCACGCCCAGCTCGCGGGCCATGAGCATGGCCAGCGTGGTCTTGCCCAGCCCGGGCGGGCCGTGGAAGAGCGTGTGGTCCAGCGTCTCGCGCCGACCCTGCGCCGCGTCGATGGCGATCTGCAGCCCCTCCTTGACCTTGGGCTGACCGATGAACTCCACCAGCCGCTGCGGCCGCAGCGACAGCTCGACGACGCTCTCCTCGCCCAGCACCTCCGGCGTCGTGATCTCCGATTTCCTCGGGACCTGCTCCACCGCGATCTCCTCGCCCGCGCTGGCGACGACGGGCGGCCCCCGGCCACCCGGACGCGGAAGCTCCGCGCCCCCCCCGCTGCCCGCCCGCGCCGGCAGACCCGGCTGCCCGTGCCATGCCCGGGCGAGCTTCCACAAAAGTAAGCGGCTCGCGCAGTTTCGCCACCTGCGCCACGGTGCGCCCGGGAGCGGAGGGGCGGCGACGGGAACAACCACGATGCCCCGCGTGGTATAGGGCCGCGGACGTGGATCGCCCCGGGCCGGGGCGGCCCCGCCCGCAGGAAAGGCGGCCCTCGTCGGAGGAAGGCGCTGGCGTCCGACGACGATGGGCCCCGGCTCGCCCCTGGAGGCGTTCCATGACCCGCTCCCGCGCTTCCGCCGCCGCGCTCTCGCTGCTGGTCCTGGCCTGCGCGCCGCCTCCACCCGAGCAACCCGCACCCGAGCGGCTCCACATCGATGCGCTCGTGCCCGGCAGCGCCCTCGACGCCGCGCGCACCAGCTGCGTCAGTGCGCGCCTGGCCGCGGCCTCCGACGCCGGCGGGCTGCGCGCTCCCAAGGCGCGGCGCGCCCGGGTCCAGCCCGATCCCCTGGCCGCGGCGCCCCGTGCCCTGGGGGAGAACCAGCTCAGCTGGAATGGCGAGCCCGTGACCCGGGCCGCGGCGGCGCGCAGCGCCGTGGACCGCATCCGCACCGACTGGTACGCCGCGGCCGACTACTCGGAGCTGGCCGACATGCACGCCCGCGCCTTCGCGCTGGCCGCCGACGGCACGCCCGTGGCCGAGAAGCACCTGCGCGAGACGCTGGAGCTGCTCGGGCGTATGGCCTGGAGCCAGCCGGACCTCGAAGCGCTGTACCAGGCCATGTTCCAGGACACGTACAACGACCCGGCCACATGCAGGTAGGTCCTTCCGCTGCCGGGAGGTAGAGGGGCGAGCGGGGCATGGCGACCTCGGAGCGCCATGGTTCGCTCCCCCTCTATCCCGGCTCACCCGCTCCACCCCCCACGCCAACTCTCGCCACGCCCGCCCGCGGCTCGTCCGCGCCTCGCGCCCATATCTTGCAACTGATTACAGACATGTAACTTGGACCTAAGAACAGGAGGCGGTCATGCCATCGGCGTGGAGCGACAAGGACGAGCGGCAGTACGAGCACGTCAAGCAGAGCGAGAAGGAGCGGGGTGTGGGCGAGGACCGGGCTGAAGAGATCGCCGGGCGCACGGTCAACAAGCACCGGCGGCAGGAGGGCCGGACGCCGAACCGGACCACGCAGGGGACGGGCAATCCCACGCACGGGCTGCAGTCGCGCTCGAAGAGCGAGCTCTACAACCGCGCGAAGGAGCTGAAGATCGAGGGGCGCAGCAGGATGGCCAAGGACGAGCTGGCCCGTGCGATAAGGCGGAAGGAGCGTTGAGCGAAATCGCAGCCTGAATGGGGGAGCGGGAGAGTGGGAGAGTGGGAGAAACGGCAATACCCGGATGCCCCGGATCGTCGCCGAGTCGCCCACTCCCGCTCGCCCGCTCAGCCGTTCATCTCCCCCAGCGCCGCCTTGATCAGGTCGATGCCGCCCAGCCCCGGGTGCTCGTCGAGGGCGCGCCGCACGGCCTGGGTGGCGTCGCCGGCGGAGTAGCCCAGGGCGACGAGCGCGGCCACGGCATCCTCGCCGGCGCGTCCGCCGGGTCGGGCGGCGGCGCCGGTGCTGAAGGCGAGGTCCTGCAGCTTGTCGCCCAGCTCGAGGACCAGGCGCTCGGCCTTCTTGGTGCCGAGTCCCGGGATCTGGCGCAGGGCGGTGATGTCGCGCTCCGTGATGGCGCGCACCAGGCGGTCGGGCGCGTAGCGGGAGAGCATGGCCAGGGCGAGCCGGGGGCCGACGCCGGAGGCGGTCAGCAGTCGGGCGAAGACCGCGCGCTCGCTCTCCTCGAGGAAGCCGAACAGGATCTGGGCATCCTCGCGGAAGAGCTGGTATGTGCGCAGCTCGATCTCCGCTCCTTCCCTGGGCAGCCGCTCGAACACCGAGAGCGGGATCTCCAGCTCGTAGGCGACGCCGGCGGCGGTCATGACCTCGCAGCCCGCGACATCGCGGCGCAGCAGCGTTCCATGGACCCGGCTGATCATCGGGCGAGCCGCTCGACGGAGGGACGCGGCGGGCGGAGCGCCAGCGACGCGATGGTCGGGAGCGAGGAGGCGAAGCAGTGCGTGAGGGCAATGGCCACGCCGTCGGCGGCGTCGGAGGGGCGTGGCGGCTCTTTCAGGCGCAGCAGTCGCTGCACCATGAACTGCACCTGCTCCTTGGTGGCGCGGCCGGTGCCGGCCACGGCGCTCTTCACCTCCGCGGGGGCGTATTCCGCCACGGGCAGGTCGCGCAGGGTGGCTGCCAGCAGGATGGCGCCGCGGGCGTGGCCCAGCACCAGGGCGGTGCGGGCATTCTTGGCGTAGAACGCACTCTCCACCGCCACCACGTCCGGGTGGGTCCGCTCCAGCACCTCGACGACGCCCTCGAAGATGGTGCGCAGCCGGAGCGCCAGGGGCGACGTCGCATCGGTGCGCACCACTCCGCACTCCACGAGCGAAACGGCGCCGCCGCCCTCGCGGGCGACGACGCCGTACCCCGTCGTGGCCGTCCCCGGGTCGATGCCCAGGACGATCACGCCTCCGCTCCCGCCAGCGCCGCTTCGTCCAGATCGGCGTTGGAGTAGACCTTCTGCACGTCGTCCAGATCCTCGAGGGCATCGAGCAGCTTCAGGACCTTGCGCGCGTCGCCGCCCTCGACCTTCACCGTCACCTTGGGCACCATGGCGATCTCGGCCTGCTCGAAGCGGATGCCGCGCGACTGCAGCGACTCCTGCACGCCATGGAACGAGGCGACGTCGGTGGTCACGATGAACGCGCCATCCTCCGACTGCATGTCGGTGGCACCGGCGTCCAGCGCGGCCTCCAGCGTGGTGTCCTCGCCGTAGCGCGTCGCATCGATGTAGATCTGCCCCAGCCGCTCGAACTGCCAGGCCACCGAGCCGGTGGTGCCCAGGGAGCCGCCGTTGCGAGAGAGCACGTAGCGGATGTCCGACACCGTGCGGTTGGCGTTGTCCGTCAGCACGTCGATGAACAGCGCCACGCCCGCGGGGCCGTACCCCTCGTACGAGATCTCCTCGTAGTGGACCCCCTCGAGCTCGCCCGTGCCCTTCTTGATGGCGCGCTCGATGTTCTCCGCCGGCATGTTCGCCGCCTTGGCGGTGTCCACCGCCAGCCGCAGCCGGGCATTGGAGTTGGGGTCGCCACTGCCCGAGCGGGCCGCCACCGTGATCTCGCGGATGAGCTTGGTGAACATGGCGCCACGCTTGTTGTCCGTGGTCGCCTTCTTCCGCTTGATCTGCGACCATTTGCTGTGCCCGGACACAGGCACCTCCCCGGGTAAAGTGTGAAGCTGCTTGCCATCCTCAACGCGTTCCGCATCCCGTCGCCCAGCCCTGAACATCTTACCGCCGAGTGCGCCCGAGGACGCCGAGGCGGCGGACCGCCGGCAACCGGACTCAGCAGACATCCTTCTGTTGTTTTTTCAACAACAAATCCAGGTGCTTCGGGTGCCCGGACCGTGTCCAACCGCCGGCAGCCTCGGACGCCGGTCTCGGCGGCATTCTCGGCGTCCTCGGCGTCCTCGGCGGTAGGATGTGGTGCAGACCTCCGCCTACCGGTAATTACCGAACTTCAGCTCCACGCCGTAGTCCTTCTCCCGCAGCAACGCCATGACCTGCTGCAGCTCGTCGCGGGAGGGGCTGGTGACGCGGATCTCGTCGCCCTGGATCTGCGACTGGACCTTCTTGAAGCCGGCGGCCTTGATGGCCTTGACGATCTCGCGCGCCGTATCGGTCGGGATCCCCTGCTTGATGGGGACGTCCTGCCGGACCCGGCCGCCGGACGCCGGCTGTACGGCGCCGGGGTCCAGGTTGCGGATCGGGACGCCCCGCTTGATCAGCTTGGTCTGGAGCACGTCGTAGAGCGCCTTCAGCTTGAAGTCGTCGGGCGCGTCCAGCACCAGCGAAGGGCCGGCCTTTTCCAGGCGGATCGCCGAATTCGTACCCTTGAAGTCGTACCGGGTTGCGACTTCCTTCATCGCCTGATTCACGGCGTTGTCGACCTCCTGCAGGTCGGCGCCGGTCGAGACGTCGAACGAGTTCTGGGCCATGGCGCAGAAGGTAAGGCGCGGCGGGCGGAGGGGGAAGGGCGGCGGACGACGGGCGGCCGGCGCCGCCGGCGGCGGACCCGCGCGGCCTGCCGCCCGGCCCGCCGCCGTTGCCGCCCTACGACTTCAGGTTCTCCAGGACGGCCATGGCGCTGTCGTGCAGCGTCTTCTGGATGGTGGCGATGGTGGCGACCTCCCGCTGGAGGTCCTGGGACAGGCGCTGCAGGTCCAGGCTGGCCATCTGCGTATCGTCCTGGGCGCGCTGGGCCGCGCCGGCGAGGGCACGCATGTGGGCCAGCGCCCGCGGGTTGGCCTCGAGCGTGCCCTGGCGCACGGCGGCGTGCAGGAGCGTGCAGAGCCCGTTGCCGCGGGCCAGCGCGGGGTTGGAGCGGATGAGCGCGCGGAACTGCGAGCTCGCGGCCCTGGTGTTACCGGCCCGGAGCTCGGTGACCACCCCGCCGTAGAGCTGCTGCTGCGCCGGGGAGAGGCCTGCGGGTGCGCGCACGGACATGACGGCGCGGGCGAGCTCGCCCGGGCCCCGGGCGCAGGGCCCCTGCTGCCCCGCGAGCGGCCCCGCCGCCACCACGGCCACGAGCCCGAGCGCAGCCGCGGCCGCGCGCTTCCCGCGCAGGGCGATGACGTTCCTGCCGGCGCGCAGGGCGCGGCGGAGCAGCCAGGGCATGACAACCTCCGGGGAGAGGACCGGGCGAGCGCCGCCAATTATGCGGTGAGCGACGGGCCGGCGGAAGGATCGTCTCGGTCGGCGACCAGCGGCCGGACCCGGGCGAGCAGAGCCTCGAGCTGCGCGTGGTCCGGGGCGCACACCGTGATGTGGCCAACCTTGCGGCCCGGCCGGGGTGCCTTGCCGTAGAGGTGCAGGTACGCGCCGGGAATGGCCAGGACCGCGGCCTCGGCGGGCGCGCGGCCGATGAGATTGACCATGGCGGAGCAGCCGTGGGGGGTGGTCGGTCCGAGGGGCCAGCCCACCACGGCGCGCAGGTGGTTCTCGAACTGGCTGGTGCGGGCACCCTCGATGGTCCAGTGCCCCGAGTTGTGGACGCGGGGCGCCATCTCGTTGGCGAGCAGTCGGATGCGCCCATCGAGCCCGACCAGCTCGAACAGCTCGATGGCCAGCAGCCCGACGTATTCCAGCCGGTCCAGCACGGCGTGCACGATGCGCTCGGCCTCGGCCTGCTCGCCCGGGGCGAGGTCGGGCGCGGGCGCCCGGGACAGGCGCAGGATCCCGCCCCGGTGCTCGTTCTGCACCAGGGGATAGCACACGACCTCGCCCGGGCGCCCGCGCGCGGCTAGCACCGACAGCTCGCGGCGGAAGGCGACGAATCCCTCCAGGACGAGGTGGTTGCCGCCCAGCGCGTTCCAGGCGGCGACAACGTCGCCCGCATCCCGGATCACCGCCTGTCCCTTGCCGTCGTAGCCGAAGCGCCGGGTTTTCAGGATGGCGGGCAGGCCGACGTCGTCGATGGCGGCCTCGAGGTCGTCCCGGGAATCGACGCGGGCGAAGGGCGCGGTGTCGATGCCCAGCTCCTGGAAGCAGCGCTTCTCCGCCAGCCGGTCCTGGGCGATCTCCAGGGCGTCGGGCGGCGGGTAGACGGGCGTGTGGCGGGCGAGGCGGCGGGCGGACTGGACCGGGACGTTCTCGAACTCGTAGGTGATGACGTCGAGCCCCTCGGCGAAGCGGTCGAGGGCGACGGGGTCGTCGTAGTGGCCGAGGACGAGGGCGGAGAGGTGCCCCATGGGCGCCTCGCGCGAGGGCTCGAGGCAGCGGAATCGCAGCCCGAGCGGGTAGCCGGCCAGGGCGATCATGCGGCCGAGCTGACCCCCGCCCAGGATGCCGACCCTCACGGCGCCTCGAGGTCCGTCTGCTCCAGGACCTTGCGCTTCTGCTCGGCGCGGAAAGCGCGGATCGCATCCCGGAACTCGGGGTGCCTGGCGCCCAGGATGGCGGCGGCCAGGAGCGCGGCATTGGTGGCGCCGGCGGCGCCGATGGCCAGGGTGCCGACGGGGATGCCCGCGGGCATCTGCACGATGGAGAGCAGCGAATCGAGACCGTTGAGGGCCTTGGACTGGATCGGCACGCCCAGCACGGGCAGGACCGTGAGGGCGGCGAGCATGCCCGGGAGGTGAGCGGCGCCGCCGGCCCCGGCGATGAGCACCTCGAGGCCGCGCTCCTCGGCGGTGGCGGCGTAGTCGAAGAGCAGGTCGGGCGTGCGGTGCGCGGAGATGACGCGCTGCTCGCAGGGGATGCCCAGCCGCTCGAGCGTCTCGGAGGCGGAGCGCATGGTCTCCCAGTCGGAGCGGGAGCCCATGAGGATGCCCACCAGGGGCGCGGGCGCCGCGCCCGGTCCGGCCGGCCCGCCCCGCTCGCTCATCGCACGATCCGCCCGATCCGGCTCCAGCGGATGGCGGTCAGGAACGGCAGCGGCCGCACGGAGTCGTGGTCGAAGGAATAGTAGATGAAGAGGACGTTGCCCTCGACGCGACGGGGATCGAGGAAGCCCCAGTAGCGGGAGTCGAGGGAGTCGTCCCGGTTGTCGCCCATGACGAAGAGCTGGCCGGGCGGTACGACGAGCGGCCCCCAGTTGTCGCGCGTCGGCTGGTAGGCCGCGGGGCTCACCCCCACGACGTACTGCTTCTGCCAGACCATCATGGGATTGGTCTGGTCGTCGCCCGGGTCGGTGTGGATGATGCTGCGCCCGTCCACGAACCGGCTGTCGCGGTAGAGGCGCCCACCTTTCATGCCGATGGTGTCACCCCCCACCGCCACCACCCGCTTCACCACGTCCAGGTCGGGCTCCGTGGGAGGGCGGAAGACCACGATGTCGTCCAGCCGCGGCTTGCGGTACCCGGGCAGGCGCGCGCCCGTGAACGGGATCTGCGGACCGTACGTCACCTTGCTGATCATCAGCCAATCGGACACGAGCAGCGTCGGCACCATGGATTCCGACGTGATCGTGAACGTCTGCACCAGGAAGGTGCGGATGATCAGGAAGAGCACGACGGCCACGAGCAGCGACCGCACCCACTCCAGCGCGGATTGCCCGACCGACGGCCTGGACGGCGGTCGCGCGCCGGCGGGGCGGCTGCCCGGCCGGCTCAGCGCCGGCTCCCTTGAACGCTCTCGCTTGGCCATCAATGCTCCGGTTCGTCGTTCCAGCCGCGAAGAATAGCGGCCGGCGCGCGGAAGTCCAGCCGCCCCCCGGTAACGGGTGCAGCGCGCCGCATTCCCTGCGCCGCGCCCGCAGGCCGCCGAGGCCGCGGCACGACTCGTGTAGGTGCCCGTACGCATGGAACGGCCGATTGGTTCCTCGAGGCGGCGCCTCGTCACGCGCCTGGAGCGCCCCGGCCTGTCCCCGGCCGGCGAGCGCCGCTTCAACATCGCCGCCGTTGCCGTGGTCGTGCTGTTCGCGGCCGGCTGGGTGGGCGCGATCGCGGAAACCGCCCGGGCGAGCACCGCCGGCGAGCCCATCGCGCCCCTCACCCGCGGCCTGACCGACTCGCCCCTGTCACCGGGCGCACCGCCGCCCGCTGCCTTCCTCGTGGGCGCCGCCATGAAGGCGTTCACCGGCGCCAGCAGTTTCCGCGGCCACAGTGGCGAGGTGGACGTGATCTTCGCCACTGCCGGCGACAGCGCCATCACGGTTCCCGGCTCGCTGCCGCCGAACGTCAGCGTGGGGATCGCTTCCGCCCACGATACGCTGGCGGGCGGGCGCACGCCGGCGGGCCCCGGGGTCTGGAACGTGGTCCTCCGGCTGGGCAATGTGGCGCGGGCCGTGCCGGGCATGAGCGTGATCAGCATGGTGCCCTTCTCCGCCAAGCGCAGCGGGCGCATCGGCGGCTACATGCTCGGCAGCTGGCCCTACGAGCGGGGCGGCCGGCCCCGCTCGGCGGCCTATTTCCCGCCCCGCGGTTTCGTCCAGGTCACGCCCGAGAACCAGGACCTGCACATGACCACGCACATCCGGCTGCGCGATTACGTGACCAAGGGGCAGGCGGACGTCTGGCCCAAGTACATCGCCGTGTCGCCCCGGGAGCTGGACAAGGTCGAGCTCACCCTGCAGGAGCTGGAGCGGGAGGGCATCCCGGTCCGGCTCGGCGTCATCAGCGCGTTCCGCAACCCCAGCTACAACGCCAACGGCGGCAACACCGAGGGCCGGGCGCAGCTCTCCCGCCACATGTACGGCGACGCCATGGACATCTACATCGACCCCGCCGGCCGGGGGTGCATGAACGACCTGAACCACGACGGCCGCGTGGACGTCAACGACGCCCGCGTGGTGGCGCGCGCCGCCGACCGCGTGGAGAGGGCGCACCCCGACCTGGTCGGCGGCATCGGCGTCTACGCCCCCAACGGGGCCCATTGCGGCTTCGTCCACATCGATACTCGCGGCAACCGCGCCCGCTGGGGCGCCTGGTAGCCGGCAACCCGTCACGGAGGACCAGCCATGGTCACACCCACCGAAGTCGAGCGACGCCAGGACGAGCCCCAGGCGCCGGGTCCGGCCGGGTCGCGCGTGCGCGGGGCCGACCTCGAGCCCCACGCCGGGCTGCGCTACATCGCCCGCCTCTTCAAGGTCCTCGCCGTCCTGCTCATGCTCCTGCTCGTCGCCGAGGTGGTCATGGGACTGGTGCAGCAGGGCGCCGCCGCCCTGCCCGAGCTGCTCGTCGAGGCGACGCGCCTCGTCGTGTTCGCCGCACTCCTCTGGGCCGCCGGCGACATCGCGCTCATGATGATCGAGTCCAACCACGACCTCAGGGCCACGCGCATTCTGCTGGGGCGGATCAGTGCGCAAACTCGGCGCATTAGCGGGAATGCCGACTTCGAACCCGACCTGCCGCCAGCGCGCGAACGGCTCGAGGAGCGTCCGCCGGGGACCGACTGAGGCTGGCGAGGTCCGGGCGCTGAACGGCGGAGGGGGCGCAACAACGATGGTCGGGCCCGGGCGCGGCTTCACCGGCGCCCGGGCGCTGAACGGCGGAGGGGGCGCAACAACGATGGTCGGGCCCGGGCGCGGCTTCACCGGCGCCCGGGCGCACTCAGGATGAGGGGGCGCAACATCAGGCGGGGCGGCCCGGCCTTTCCTCGGGAGCCCGGTAGGGCAGCGGGCGTTGCGCCGCTCCACGGGGACGCCCTGTGGCCGTTGGTCCCGCTCTCCCGCTCTCCCGCTCTCCCATTCTCCGTGTCAGCCGGTCGCAGCCGAGAGCACCGTGACGGCCACGTCGTGGACCGGGGTGGGAACGCCGGCGGCGGCGCCCAGGCGCGAGATGGCCCCGCTCAG
>JADGQX010000100.1 GCA_017881445.1 Gemmatimonadota bacterium
GAGCGCATCGACTCCATCTCCAACGGGGCGGACGACGACGGCTCGGGCACGGTCTCCATCCTGGAGATCGCGCAGAAGCTGGCGGCGGGCCCGCGGCCGAAGCGGTCGGTCCTGTTCGTGTGGCACACGGGCGAGGAGCTGGGGCTGCTGGGCTCGACCTGGTTCACGGACAATCCCACGGTGCCGCGGGACAGCATCGTCGCCCAGCTGAACATCGACATGATCGGCCGGGGCGAGGGCGAGGGCGAGGCGGGTGTACGGGGCGACGTGGGCGTCATCGGGGCGCACCGCCTGTCCTCCGAGCTGGGCCAGATCCTGGACCAGGTCAACGCGCGCCACCACCTGGTCTTCGACCCGCACCTGGACCAGAACGGCGACCCGCACCAGTACTACTGCCGCAGCGATCACTACGAGTACGCCCGCTACGGCATCCCGGTCGCGTTCTTCTTCACGGGCGCGCACCAGGACTACCACCAGCTCACGGACGAGCCGCAGTACATCAACTACCCGCACATGGCGAAGATCGCCAACATGATCGCCGACCTGGCCACGGCGGTGGCGAACCTGGACCACCGGGTGGTGGTGGACCACCCCAAGCCGGACCCCAGGGGCCGCTGCGTGCAGTAGCCCGCCGGCGGCGGCGGTCGTCGGAGGTGCCGGGGCGTCGGGCGGCGGTTGCCGCCCGGCGCCCCTCCTTGTGCGACGCTTTGTCACTGGATAACACTCCTGTGCGCCCCGCCCCTCGCTCCAGTCCGAAGCCGGACGGAGGTCATGATGCGTCGCCATCCCGCCGTTTTCGTGCTCGCCCTCGCACTGGCTCCGCTGCCCCTGGCCTGCCACGCCGCCGCCCAGGGCTCGGCCGGCGCAGCGGCCGCCGCGGACACCCTGCGCCTGCCCGCGCCTCGCCCGAAGGGCCCGCTCTCCGTGGAGGAGGCGCTGGCCACGCGGCGCTCGGTGCGCCAGTGGGCGAAGGGCTCCCTGACCTTGCAGGAGCTGTCGCAGCTGGCCTGGGCGGCGCAGGGGATCACCAGCCCGGAGGGCAAGCGCACGGCGCCCTCCGCCATGGGGCGCTACCCGATCGAGCTGTACGTCGTCGCCAACGACGTGCAGGGGCTCGCTCCGGGCATCTACCGCTATGTCCCGCGCGGCCACGGGCTGGTCACCGTCACGGCGGGAAACCGGCGGGCGGAAGTCGCCAAAGGCGCTGCCGGCCAGGCGTCGGTCGCAACGGCGCCGGCGGTGCTGGTGGTGGCGGCCGTGCCGGCGCGGCTGGGTGCGCGGGGCGAGCGCACGGACCGCTTCGTCGCGGTGGAGGCCGGCGCGGTGCTGCAGAACATCTACCTGCAGGCGACATCGCTCGGGCTGGGCGCCGTGGCGGTGGGCGGCTTCCGGGACCCCGATCTCGCCGCGGCACTGCCCCTGCGTGCGGACGAGCAGCCCATCATCGTGGTCCCGGTGGGCCGGCGGCCGTAGCGTTTTGTTGTTCGGGGGCGGCCGCCAGTGTATGATCGGCAGCCGCCCCGACGCCGGGCTGCCAGGCAACCCGCGCACTGGAGTGCCCATGTCCCGCGCCTTCGTCAAGGAAGACGACTACGTCCCGCCGCGCCGGTTCACGCTGCCCGAGCAGGACGACCCCGGCTACGACGCGGCGGCCGCGGCCGCGCTGATCGAGGCGGCGCGGGATGGGGTGACCTCCGACGCGGAGGCGGCCACCGGCTACCGCTGGGGCGACGCGGCCCTGCAGCCCCACGTCCGTCGCATGCTGGAGCAGGAGGAGTCCCGTCCCGAGCCGGAGCAGGACCGCCGGCTGATGCAGGTGGCGCGGCGCTTCCTGCGCGTCGGCTGACCGCCACGGCCACCCTTCAGGAGACGCCGATGACGGCCGCGCTCTCCCTCACCCACGTGTCCAAGAGCTTCGGCCGGGTCCGGGCGCTGGACGACGCCAGCATCGACATCGAGCCGGGGGAGGTCTTCGGCTACCTGGGCCCCAACGGCGCGGGCAAGACGACGACGCTGCGCATCGTGCTGGGGCTGGTCCATGCCGACGCGGGGGCCGTCTCGATCCTGGGCACGCCCGCCTCCCGCTCCCGCGCGCGGGAGCGGCTGGGCTTCCTGCCGGGCGACCTGGCGCTCTATCCCGAGCTGACCGGCCGCCAGCTGCTGGACTACTTCGCGGGGTATCGGCCTCGTCGGCCGCCGTCGCTGCGTCAGCCGATGCTGGACGCGTTCGGCGTGGGCGGTGACGTGCTCGACCAGCGGATCAAGTTCCTGTCCCACGGCACGCGCCAGAAGCTGGGGCTGGTGGTCGCGATGCAGCACGACCCCGACCTGCTGCTGCTGGACGAGCCCAGCACGGGCCTCGATCCCCTCGTCCAGCAGACGTTCCGGGCGACCGTGCTCGATTTCGCCGCCCGGGGCCGCGCGGTGCTCTTCTCCTCCCACGTGCTGTCGGAGGTGGAGCAGGTGTGCGGGCGGGTGGCGATCCTGCGCGCCGGCCGCATCGTCGCCGTGGAGGAGGTCAGCGAGCTGCGCGGCCGGACACTGCGCCGGCTGCGCGTCCGCTTCGCCGGCGCGCCCCCGCCCGCGCTGGCGGAGACGCCCGCCGTGGTGAGCGCAGCCCGCGACGGGGAGGACTGGCTGCTGACGGTGCGGGGCGACCTGAACCCGCTCCTCCGGAAGCTGGCGGCCGCCGACGTCGCCCACCTGGTGTTCCCGGAGCCGGAGCTGGAGGACGTGTTCCTGGCCTACTACCGCGGCAGGGAGGTGGGCGCCGATGCCTAGCCTGAATCTGCTCGGACGGCTGGCCCGGCGGAACCGCGCCTTCGTGCTGGCCTGTGCGGGCATCTTCCTGCTCTTCGAGTTCCTGGTCGCGGCGGCGGTCTCCACGCTGAACGTGGAGGCCATGGGCACGCAGATCTTCGCCACCCTGCCGCCCATGCTGCAGGTGATGTTCGGCGACCAGCTCGCCACCATGTTCACGTCGTCGGGGATGCTGGCCTTCGGCTGGAACCACCCGATCGTGCTGGCGCTGGGCGGTGCGGTGGCGGTGCTGCTGGGGACGCGGGCGATCGCGGCGGAGGTCGAGAGCGGCGCCATCGAGCTGGTGCTGGCCCAGCCGATCTCGCGCGCCGGCTACTTCGGCACGCACGTGCTCTTCGCGCTGGCCGCGCTGGCGCTGGTCGCAGGCGCGGGCCTGGCCGGGTCGCTGCTGGGTGAGAGCGCGTACGGCCTGCCGCTCTTCCACCCGGCCCCGGCGCTGGCCCTGACTTTCAACTTCTGGCTGCTGCAGTCGTCGTTCTTCGGCCTGGCGCTGCTGCTGTCCTCGGGCGCGCGCGAGGCCGGCCGCGCCGGCGGAGCGGCCTTCCTGCTGCTGCTGGCGTCCTTCCTCATGCAGGCGATCGGGGGACTCATCAAGAAGTACGCGTTCCTGCTCCCCTGGTCCCTCTACGAGCGTTACCTTCCGCGCACCTTGCTGGCGACGGGTCACGTGCCGTCCGCGTCGCTGGCCGTGCTGGGCGGGGTGCTGCTGGCCTCGCTCGCCCTCGCCTGGTGGCGCTTCCGCCGGCGCGACCTTCCCTGAAGGAGGCTGCCATGGCCACGCTGCACGACACACACGCCCGGGGCGGGATCGTCGCCCGGATCCGCTCGGTCCGCCCCGACAGCATTCGCCAGTGGGGGACCATGAGCCCCGACCGGATGCTCTGGCACGTCAACCAGGGTCTGTTGGTGGCCGTGGGACGACTGCCCATGGCGAAGATACCGGCGCCACTGCCCGGCTTCCTGCTCAAGCCGCTCGTGCTGAACCTGCCCTGGCCCAAGGGCGCGCCCACCGCGCCCGAGTTCGTGGCCCGCGAGGACCACGACTTCGCCGCGGAGCAGCAGCAGTGCCTGCAGCTGGTCGCCGAGCTGGCGGGCCTGCCCCTGACCGGCGAATGGCCCCGGCACGGCGCGTTCGGCCCCATGACCGGCCCGCAGTGGAGCCGCCTGGAGCACAAGCACCTGGACCACCATCTGCGCCAGTTCTCGGCGTAGGCCCGGGCGCTCGGCCGGGGGCTGGGCATAGTCAACGGCGACAGGACCGGAGACGCAGGCGCAGGCGGTGACGTTCACGGGAACGTGAACGTCACCGCCTGCGCCTGCGTCTGCGCCACCTTCTGCAACCGCCAGAGCGCCAGCCGCGATAGGCCAGCGGGCGTGTCAATGAGGATGCGGTGGCGTGGCGGGCAAGGCGGCGCTGGTGGCCGAAAAAGAAGGCCGGGGGGCGGTGCCCCCCGGCCTTCCTGCGCGGCCCTTGCGGGTCGCGCTACGTGCAGTCGCGCTGCGCTAGGACCGGCTGTTCCCGCCCCTGGCGATGGCGAAGAGCGCCTGCTGGGTCTGGCCGCCGCGGAAGAGCTCGACCGCGCGCTGGAGCTGGCTGTCGTCGGCGACCTCGCGGCGCAGCGCCACGGCGTCGCCGAAGGCGGTCCGTGCGATGCGGTCGGCGAGGACGCGGTCCATGTAGCCGGCGCCCTCCTGCCACGTGGACGCGGGCAGCTCCACACCGGCGGCCGCGAGGCGCTGACGCAGCGTCTCGCGCATGGCGGGTGTCACGGTGAAGTCCGGCCGGACCTGGGACTTGAGCTCCCAGGCGTACCTGTAGAGGGCGAGGTAAACCTCGCGCGACTTGGGCCTGAGCGCCTGGGCCAGCTTCTGCTCCGCCAGCGAGAGCGTGTCCTGGCGCACGGTCACGTCCGGTACGATGCCGCCACTGCCGTTCAGCGTCCGGCCCGCGTCGGAGTGGTAGACGGTGGTGCGCCCGGCCGCGGTGCGCACGGAATCCTCGAGGGTCGTGTCCAGCACCAGGCGCCCGTTCTCCAGCAGCCGGTCGCGGTGGATGCTGCGGCCGCTCGGAGTATACCACTTCCCCGTGGTCAGCTTGAGCGCGTAGCCTTCCGGCATGTCGAACACGCTCTGGACCAGCCCCTTGCCGAAGGTGCGCGTGCCCAGGACCAGCGCCCGGTCGTGGTCCTGCAGGGCGCCCGTCACGATCTCGGTGGCGGAGGCGGAGCTGCTGTCCACCAGCACGATGAGCGGCGTGGTGGGCGCCAGCGGCTGCTGCCGCGCCGTGTAGACCAGCGGGGCCCGGCCGCGCTCGCGCTGCTCCAACACCTGCGAGCCCTGGCGCAGGAAGAGGTTGGCGACCTTGACGGCCTCGTTCACCAGCCCGCCGCCGTTGCCGCGCATGTCCAGCACGATCCCGCGGGCCCCCTGCGCCGTCAGTGCCCTGATCGCGTCGGCCGTCTCGTCGCCGGCGGTCTCGCTGAACTGCTGCAGCGGGATGTAGCCGACGCCGTTGGGCAGCACCGTCGTGAACGGCACCGCGGGGATGTGAATGACGCGGCGGGTGAAGTGGAAGGCGAGCGGCTCCGTCACGCCCGGCCGGCGGAAAGTGGCCGTGACCGGAGTGCCTTCCGGCCCCTTGAGCGTGTTGGTCACCCTGGTGAGCGACCAGCCGGTCGTGGACTTGCCCTCCAGGGCGACAATGCGGTCGCCCTCCTGCACGCCGGCCTCCTCGGCCGGAGTGTGCGGGAAGACGCGGCTCACGACGACCGTGCCGTTCTGGTCCTCCACCAGCATGCCCACGCCGGCATAGCGACCCTCGGCCATGACCGCGAATTCCTTCAGCTGGTCGGGGTCGTAGAGGTCGGCGTAGGGGTCGTGCAGCTCTTCCACGAGGCCGCGCGCGGCCTTGTCGTAGAGCGCCGACGTGTCCAGCGAGTCCACGAACTTGCCCGACACGGTGTTGAACACGCTGTTGAAGAGCTGCGGGCTCGCGAGCTGTTTGACGCTCGGACGGACGAACGCTCCGAGACCGAACGCGAGGACGACGGAGGCCGCGTAGGCGGCCCGCTTCACGTGACTCATGCTGATCCAGGTCCGGGGTTGCTGCGATGCCCGACGAAGGGCGAGTCTGCAACCTAGTACCTCGGGGGGCGCGCCGCGTTCCCGACGACGCAGCGGGCGCGGTACCCCCGGGGGGAGATGCCTTCTCCCGCCTCAGCGCTGCGCGGCGGTCGGGGAGGCGCCGCGCGCGAGCGCCGGAGCGCCGGCGGCGTAGTGCACCCCCGTCCCCTGGACGGCCCGGGGCAGGTAGGCGAGCACCTCGTCGCTGCGCAGCACGAGCGGCGCCGCCGGCGCGGTGCTCATCAGGAACGCGGTGGAGGAGGCGCTGCGGAGCGAGCCGTGCGTGCCCAGCATGCGGGCGAGCCGGTCGCCGAGGGTGTCCCCGAAATGGCCGCCGGGCGCGAAGCTGACCAGTACGGTCGCCTCGTTCCGCACGGCCCCGCGGAAGGCCACCAGCAGCCGGCGCAGGGCGTCGGCGAAGGGCGTGGCCAGCGACTCGCGCAGCCAGGCGGAGTCCGGGGCGAAGCCCGCGGCGTCCATCTCGCCGCTGGCGCGCAGGCGTTCGCGCACGCGCTCGAAGCCCAGCGGGTCTCCCGTCTCGGGGGTGTAGCGCAGGCGGCCAGCGCCGGCGTCGGCGTCCACCCGGGCGCGGCCGGCGGGTCCCTGCACCTCCACCGCATCGCCCTCCGCCCAGATGGCGAGCTCCACGCCCTCCGCCGCCGTCAGCGCGCGGATCAGCCCGGCGCGGTCCTGGGGCGCTGCGTAGAAGGCGGCGCTGCCGACGAGCCCGAATCTGGGGACCACGACGTCGCCCGGCCGTTCCAGCCGGTCCGTGAGCCGGAACCCGGCGCGGGCCAAGTCCGCCTCCACCGGGAGCTGGTGCGAGGGCACGAAGTCGTTGCCGTGGTCCGACATGATGTCCACGCGCAACCCGGGATGGCGGGAGCGGACCTCGTCCACCAGCGCCTCGATGCGCAGCACCATGGCCACCAGCGCGGCACGGCCCTGGTGGTGCGCCACCGCGTCGGTGGTGCAGATGTACGCCACCAGCACGCTGTCATGCCCCTCGCGCGCCGCGATACCGTCGCGCACCTCGTTCACCTCCGCGGCGGCCAGGGTCTGGGGAAAGGCGTAGGCGAGGTTGGACACCAGGACCGCGCCCTCGATGTCCACGTGACGGTGGAAGCCCTCCTGCGCCTCGCGGCCGGAGAGCACGTCCCAGGCGCCGCCCCGCACCCGGTTCTGCGCGATGTCGAAGTACCGGTCCTCGTAGCCGGGCGTCGGGGACTCGCGCCAGATGTCCCGGTACGCCACGGTCGTGAGCGAGGGGAACGGGCTCAGCACTGCGGAAGGGCGCGCGAAGCCGCGGAAATGACCGGCCCCGTGCAGCGAGTCCATGACGGACCAGGGCACGCCATCCAGCATGAGCACCAGGCTGGCGAGGGGCACGGCCGCGGGCTGCCGCCGAACGGGCCGGGTCGCGCGATCGCCGTCCGGTCGCACCCGCGCCAGGTGGCGGCCGCCCGCCCCGGCCCGGGCGCGTTGGAAGAGCGATGCCGCCCACGCGCCGCCGGGCACGTGTGCGCCGGACACCAGGCGGGCGCGGGCCCCGCCACAGGTGGCCGACGTCAACACGATGGCGAGGGCGCCGGTCAGCGCGGCGCCCCGGCGTGCGAGCCCCATCACATCCTCCTGCCTGTGTGCGGGTGTTCATTCAATTCCGACCCCGGGCGGGCGTTTGTCAACGCTTGCCTTGCAGGGGTGGTCCCCATCAGGGTGCGCCGTTAGATATCAGCCTCGGCGGCTTTTCGTTCTCCCGCTTCTTCATCGGACTCATGGTCTTCGAGCTCATCACCCTGCTCCGGCTGGCGGCGGCGCCGCTCGCCGCCCTTCCGCAGGCTTCTTCGCAGGCTCCGGTCGCGGTTCCCGCGGCCACGGTGTCCGCGCCCGCGGCGCCGCCGCGCACCCGGGCGCCGGGGATGGGCCAGGTCTACCGGGGCCGCGCCAACGAGCTGAATGTGCGAATCCCGCGCCTCGAGGACGAGGACATCCGCATTGACGGCCGGCTGGACGACCCCGCCTGGAGCGAGGCGGCCGTGCTCACGGACTTCTCGCAGTACACGCCCGTGGATGGCCTGCCCGCGCCCGACACCACGGAAGTACTGGTCTGGTACTCGGCGCACGCGATCTACTTCGGCATCCGCGCCCGGGAGGCGCACGGCCCCGTGCACGCCACGCTGGCCGACCGGGACAAGATCGATGGCGACGACTATGTCCAGGTCCTGCTCGACACCTTCCACGACGGCCGGCGCGCCTTCGTCTTCGGCGTGAACCCCCTGGGCGTGCAGTCCGACGGCATCCGCAGCGAGGGTGGCGGCAACGCGGGTCACGCCTTCGGCGACCAGAGCGGGGTGGACCTCTCGCCGGACTTCATCTACGAGTCGAAGGGGCACGTCACGCCCGACGGCTACGAGGTCGAGATCCGCATCCCGTTCAAGAGCCTGCGCTACCAGTCTGTGGCCTCGCAGGCGTGGGGCATCAACATCGTGCGCCAGGTCCAGCATTCGGGCTACCAGCTCACCTGGACCCCGGCGCGCAAAGCCTCGGCGTCCTTCCTGACGCAGAGCGGAACCCTGGAGGGGCTGAGCGGGCTGCGCCGGGGCCTGGTCCTGGACCTGAACCCCCAGGCGACGACCAAGGTCGAGGGCGCTCCGGGCCCGGGCTCCGCTGCCCTGCCGGGCGGCACGCTGCTGCCGGGCGCCTGGCGCTACCAGACGACGCCCGAGATCGGCGGCAACCTGCGCTGGGGCGTGACCTCCAACCTGTCGCTGGCCGCCACGGCCAACCCGGACTTCTCCCAGGTCGAGGCCGACGCGGGGCAGATCATCACGGACCCGCGGCAGGCGCTC
This sequence comes from Gemmatimonadota bacterium, assembly GCA_017881445.1. Lineage (GTDB taxonomy): Bacteria > Gemmatimonadota > Gemmatimonadetes > Longimicrobiales > RSA9 > JADGQX01. The sequence goes on from JADGQX010000100.1 coordinate 8,793, forward strand.
TTCTTCGCCGAGAAGCGGCCCTTCTTCCTGGAAGGCATCGAGCAGTTCGAGACGCCTACCCAGCTCATCTACACCCGGCGCATCCAGAACCCCATCGCCGCGGTCAAGCTGAATGGGAAGGAGGGCGGCACCAACATCGGGCTGCTCTCCGCCGTGGACGAGATCACGGGCGACGACGGCGTCCGCCGGCACCCGGTGTTCAACCTGCTTCGGGCCCGCCGCGACCTGGGCGACCAGAATACCGCCGGCCTGGTCTACACGGACCGCGAGGACGCCTTCGGCTACAATCGCGTGGCGGGCGCGGATGTCCGCATCTTGTTCCGCAAGCTGTACTACGCCGAGTTCGTGGCCGCGGGCAGCCTCACCCGCGACACCGTGGGCGCGCCCAGCCGGGCGGCGCCGCTCTGGAACGCCACCGTGGACCGCACCGGCCACAACTGGGGATTCCACTACGTGCTCGAGGGCAGCCACCCCGATTTCCAGGCGCAGAGCGGGTTCATCTCCCGCACCGGCATTGCCCACTTCATGTTCCTGAACCGCTTCAGCGCCTACGGCGCCCCCGGCGCCACCCTGGAGAACTACACGGTCTACACCAACCTGGATGGCACCTGGGACTACCGGCACTTCACCGCCGGTCGCATTGCCGACGACATCAGCCTGAGCGCCAACAACAACTTCACCCTGCACGGCGGCTGGCTGCTGGGCGCGAGCCCCGCCCTGCACTCCTATTCCTTCCCGGCGCCGCTCTTCCTGGGCTACGCCCTCCCCGGCCCCGCCGGCGGCATCGGCACCACCATCACCCGGCCCTTCGTCGGCACCGACCGCCTGAGCGCGGCCGACATCACGCTCTCCGTGACCACGCCCCACTGGAAGGCCTTCACCGGCAGCGGCTCGCTGGCGCTGGGGCGCGACCCGAACTTCGACGAGTGGGCACCGGCCTGGGTCGAGATCACCCAGCTCTCCGCCGACTGGCGACCCAACCGCCAGCTGCGCATCGATCCCTCGTTCGTGCACCAGACCTACACGCGCACCAGCGACGGCTCCACCGTGCGCGTGCACCGCATCCCGCGGCTCAAGGTCGAGTACCAGCTCACCCGCGCCATCTTCTTCCGCTTCGTCGGCCAGTACGACTCCGTCTGGCGCGATTCGCTGCGCGACGACTCCCGCACCGACGCGCCCATCCTGGTGCGCGGCTCCGACGGCATCTACCGGGCGACGTCGCAGACCGCCTCCAACGGCTTCCGCCACGACTGGCTCTTCTCCTACCAGCCCACGCCGGGCACCGTCATCTTCGCCGGCTACGGCAGCTCCCTCGACGCCAACGCCTTCACCCTGCGCCAGCTCGAGCGCACCAGCGACGGCTTCTTCTTCAAGGTGAGCTACTTGTTCCGGATGTGACTGCAACTGCAAACGGCCGCAGGCGCAGGCGCAGGCGGTAACGTTCACGGGGACGTACCCGCTGACGTCACCGCCTGCGCCTGCGTCTGCGGTGGCTTAGATCCTGTTCAGCACTGCCCAGATGAAGCGCTGCTCCACGCCCGCCGGCGTGCGGTGCACGTCCTCGAGCCCCCGGACCAGCTCGAACTCGGCACCGAGCTCCCGCGCCAGCTCCGCGGGACTGTAGCGCACGACCTCGAGGCCGCTGCACCGCACCGGACCGTCGGGCGCGAAGGTGGCCACGATCAGCGTAGCGCCCGGCCGCAACGCGCCAGCGGGTCCATCGCGATCACTCCCGCGTGGGAGGTCTGCGCCCTGCGGCAGCGAAGGTGCCGCGCTGGCCGGTGCGGCCGTAACTTACCTCGATGGAAGTCGAACGGTCAGCACTGGTGCGGCGTGGGCTCTGGCTGAACCTGCTGACACTGGGCTACAACGTGATCGAGGCGATCGTCTCGCTCGCGGCAGGGCTCGTGGCCGGCAGCGTGGCGCTGGTGGGCTTCGGGATCGACAGCGCCATCGAGGTGACGGCGGGCGCCGCCGCGCTCTGGCGCCTGAGTGCCGACAGCCAGCCTCGCGACCGCGAGCGTGCGGAGCGCGCGACGGTGCGTCTCGTGGGCGCGCTGTTCCTGCTGCTCGCCGCCTACGTCACCGTGGACAGCGCCCGGGCGCTGCTCGGGCGCGACGCGCCCGAGCGCAGTCCCGTCGGGCTGGCGATCCTGGGCCTCTCGGTCGTGGTCATGCCCGTCCTCGCCCGGGCCAAGCGTCGCGTCGCGCTAGCCATGAGGAGCGGAGCCCTCACCGCGGAGGCCAGGCAGACCTCCCTCTGCGCCTATCTGTCCGCGATTGCCCTGGTGGGCGTGGCGCTGAACGCGGTTCTCGGCTGGTGGTGGGCCGACCCCGTCGCCGCGCTCGCCATGGTCCCCATCATCGGCAAGGAAGGGCTGGAAGGAGTCCGCGGCCGCTCCGACTGCGGAGATGACTGCGGGCACTGAACGCACACAATCGCGACAACCGGTTACGCAGGCGCAGGCGGTGACGTTTACGGGACCGTACCCGTCGACGTCACCGCCTGCGCCTGCGTCTGCGGCAGTTCAGCCGTTGCCTCGATCACGCCGCCGGGGCGAACGGCGGCGGCACGCGCGTGTTCCAGGAGGTTGCGTCCTGGTACGCCTTCGCCGCCGCCAGGGCGCTGGCCTCGCCCCAGAGCTGGCCGATGAAGGTGATGCTGACGGGTGTGCCTTCGGGGGTGAAGCCGCTGGGCACGACCACGGTCGGGTTGCCGGTCAGGTTGGTGAGCAGCAGCGTCGCCCCGCCGAAGGGGGGCGTGACCACGACGTCGAAGTCCTGCATCGCCTGGTACGTGGCCGCCATCAGCTGAGAGCGCAAGCGGTTGGCGTTGATGTACTCCACGGCCGGCACGAAGCGGGCGGTGCGGAACACGTTGGGCCAGTCGCCCTTCCCCTGGGCGGTCATGAGCTGGTCGCGGCCACTGCGGGTCAGGTCGTCGAAGGCTGCGGCGGCCTCCGCGCTCAGGATGACCCGGAGCGCGGAAAGCGCGGGGAAGTCCGGCCACTCGAAGGGCTTGAGCGTGGCGCCCTGGGCGCGCAGCACGTCCAGCACGGCGTCGTCGTAGGTCTTGTTGGGGTGGCGCTCGCCGGTCAGATCGAAGGCGCTCTTCAGGTAGCCCACGCGCAGCTGCGACAGCTTCGTGGAGGCGTCCCAGTTGAAGGCGGCCTCGTGGCAGTGCGGGTCCCGGCCATCGGGGCCGTGGATGGCGTTCAGCACCAGGGCGCAGTCCTCGGCGCAGCGGCAGAGCGGCCCGAGCTTGTCCATGCTCCAGGAAAGCGCCATGGCGCCCGTGCGGGGCACGCGCCCGAAGGTCGGCCGCAGCCCGGAGGTGCCGCAGCGCGTGCAGGGGCTGACGATGGAGCCCAGCGTCTCGCTGCCGATGCCGAAGGCGACCAGCCCCGCCGCCGTCGCGGCCGCCGGCCCGGCGGAGGAGCCACTGGACCCCTGGTCGAGCTTCCACGGGTTCTTGGTGGTGCCGCCGAACCAGACATCGCCCTGCGCCAGGGCGCCCAGCGTCAGCTTGGCCACCAGCACGGCGCCCGCGGCGTCCAGCCTCCGGACCACCTCGGCGTCCTCCTCGATGCGCTGCGTCTTGTACGGCTCGGCACCCCAGGTGGTGAGGTAGCCCTTCGTCGCCAGCAGGTCCTTGGCACCCCAGGGGATGCCGTGCAGCGGCCCGCGGTACTTCCCGGCCGCGATCTCCCGGTCGAGCTCCGCCGCCTGCGCCCGGGCGCGCGGCTCGGTCAGCTCGATCACCGCCTGCAGCGTCGTGCCGTGCTTCTTGAGGCGGGCGAGGTACATGTCGGTGAGCTCGGACGGCCTCACCTGCTTCGTCCGGATCAGCTCCGCCAGGCGCGTCACCGGCCAGAACGCCACCTCCTCCAGCCTGGCGGGGCGCTTGACGCCGGCCGGTCGCGAGGCGCGGAACGGCTTCTTCGCGCTGGGCACGGTCATCCCGGGCAGCACGGCGTCGAAGGCCACCGCCGGCTCGACGGTGTTGGGCAGCGCCGCCGCGTGGATCAGCTCGTAGGCTTTGACGTTGCCGTTCAACCCGTCCAGCATCTGCTCCCGCTGCGCGTCCGTGAACTGCACGTCCGCGATGGCCTCGGCCTGCAGGATCATCTCCTTGGTGACCGGCCGCCCCTGCATGAGGGCCCGGAGCGCCCCGGGGAACAGGGTCCCGGACAGCCCGAGCGCCGAGAAGTAGGCGACGAAGCGCCGACGGTCCAGGCCCGTGCCCGCCGCCGCGGGCACGTCCGGATGCTCGCTCATGTTCGGTCTCGCGTTCGGGAGATATGCTTCAGCTTCGGGTCCGGCATAGTGGCCGGACCCGGCCACCCCGGGCAAGGGCGCAGGCGGCAACCGTTGCACGTCCTGGGCTGCCGGGGGTGTCCGCCCGCCCGTCAAGGAATGGAGCCATGCCCAGCCTCTTCGATCCGCTCACCCTGCGCGCGGTCACCTTCCGCAACCGCATCGGCGTCAGCCCCATGTGCCAGTATTCGAGCGAGGACGGCTACGCCAACGACTGGCACCTGGTCCACCTCGGCAGCCGGGCCGCGGGCGGAGCCGGGCTGGTGTTCTCCGAGGCGACGGCGGTGACGGCGGATGGGCGTATCTCGCCGCGCGACCTCGGCATCTGGCGCGACGAGCATGTGCCCATGCTCGCGCGCATCGCGGCCTTCGTCGATGCGCAGGGCGCCGTGCCCGGCATCCAGCTGGCGCACGCGGGGCGCAAGGCGAGCACGGCCGTGCCCTGGCAGGGCGTGGGAGCGGTAGGCCCGGAGAACGGCGGCTGGACGCCGATCCACGCGCCCAGCGCCGCCGCCTTCACCGATGGCTGGCAAGTGCCCCAGGCACTCTCCATCGAGGGGATCGCGGGGGTCGTGCGAGCCTTCGCGGCGGCGGCCCGGCGCGCGCTGGAGGCGGGCTTCCGCGTGGTCGAGATCCACGCCGCCCACGGCTACCTGCTGCACGAGTTCCTGTCCCCGCTGGCGAACGTGCGCCAGGACGCATACGGCGGCGCCTTCGAGAACCGCACGCGCATGGTGCGCGAGGTGGTGGAGGCGGTCCGCGCCGAATGGCCGGAGCGCTACCCGCTCTCCCTGCGCATCTCCGCCACCGACTGGGTGGAGGGCGGCTGGGACGTGGAGCAGTCGGTCGAGCTGGCGCGCATGCTCCTCCCGCTGGGCCTGGACCTGGTGGACTGCTCCAGCGGCGGCGTCGTCCCCTCCGCGCGCATCCCCCTGGCGCCCGGCTACCAGGTGCCCTTCGCCGCCCGCATCCGCCGGGACGCCGGGATCGCCACGGCCGCCGTCGGCCTGATCGACGACGCGGCCCAGGCGGAGGCCATCGTCGCTTCCGGTCAGGCCGACCTGGTCCTGCTCGCCCGGGAGATGCTGCGCGACCCGCACTTCCCCCTGCGGGCGGCCACGGCGCTGGGCGAGGAGGCGCCCTGGCCGAGCCAGTACCTGCGGGCGAGGCGCTGATGGCGCCTCCTAAGAGACAAACCTCATCACGCCGAGGCGCCGAGCACGCGGAGGGGGCGGGCCACCCCTGCGGACGACCGACGGCGCCGGGCTCGGCACGGATCTTCTTTTTGTTCTAACGGCAACAACCCGCGGCACTTCGGACAGGGCGGTCCGCCGGGACCCCGCTTGATGTAACCAAAGAAACCCGATCTCGGCTGCCGCCGGCGGCGCCGCGGTTGTGCTGGCACTCCGCTCCGCGTGCTCGGCGCCTCAGCGTGACCCGCCTCTGCCGTGTCCG
>JADGQX010000313.1 GCA_017881445.1 Gemmatimonadota bacterium
TCCGCCGCTGCACCGCCAGCGCGGGCAGGATCACCGCCGGGCGGCAATCAAAGGCGTGCACGAGATCGAACGACTCCTCCCGCAGCGCTACCACCCGCCGCAGCGCGTTGGAGGGGTCCCACCCCGTGCGGCCGGGACCCCAGAGCAGGTCCGGCGCCTCCAGCACCCGGACCCCGCCATCCATCCGCCAGCGAGTCTCCACGCGCGCTGTGCGGCTGGTGGTCACCAGCGTCACGGCATGACCGCGCCGCACCAGGGCCCGGGCGAAGTGGATGCAACGCTGGTAGGTGCCCTTCCCTACGACGTTGTGATTGAGGAAGAGGATGCGCATGGCGAGAACCGCTCAGTACGCTCCCCGGGCGCCGATCACGGCCGGGATGGTGCGCAGCAGGATCTTCAGGTCCAGGAGCAGGTTCCAGCGCTCGATGTAGTCCAGGTCCAGCCGAACCCACTCCCGGAAGTCCGAGATCTCCGACCGCCCGCTCACCTGCCAGATGCACGTGATCCCCGGCCGGACCGCCAGCTTGGCCCACTGCCATTCCTCGAAGCTCGCGAACTCGTCCGGGAAGGGCGGCCGCGGCCCGACCAGGCTCATGTCCCCCTTTACCACGCTCCACAGCTGCGGCAGCTCGTCCAGCGAGTATTTGCGCAGCCACCACCCCACCGACGTCATACGCGGGTCCTGCCGGATCTTGAACACGGGGCCGCGCATCTCGTTCATGTGCAGGAGCGTCCCCTTCATGCCATCCGCACCCGGTACCATCGTCCGGAACTTGTACGTGACGAATGGCCGCGCCCTCTCGCCCACCGCCGACCAGCGGAAGAGCAACGGGCCCGGCGAGGTCAGCTTCACCACGACCGCCACCAGCACCAGGACCGGAAGGAAGAGCACGAGCAGCACCACACCCAGCACCACGTCCAGCGCGCGCTTCACCGCCTGCTCCAGCCGCCAGCGGGGGAGCCGCGCCCGCGCCGGCAGGCAGGCATCCCACTCGTACTCCACCTGCGCCCGCGCGACCGCCGCGGCCACGGCCGGCAACGGACGCGTTTCCTGTGCGTACTCAACCCGGACCGCCCGAACCGTTCCCATCCCGATCATGCCCCTGGTCGATTGCGAGAGCCCCGGCCGCTAGTTGCGAGGCAAGCGTTCCAGCCACTGCTCGGTCACCTCGATCTCCAGCCCCTGACCGATCGACGTGAGTCCCACGAGAACCCTGCGCCGTCCTCGCAGCTCGTTCACCACACCGAAGATCCCCTCGAACGGGCCCGCCGTGACCACCACCCGGTCCCCTTCGTCCAGCAACGGCCGCACCGGCGGCGGCAGCCCACCCAGCTCCGCCACCACCTGTTCCAGCTTGCGGATGTTCTCCAGCTCCTCCTCGGCCACCGGGCTCGGGACGCCGTTCGTCCGCACGATCGTGCTCACCCCCGGCGTCGTCAGCACCGTATGTACATCCCGCAGCGTGAACCGGCCGAACACGTATCCCGGGAACAGCGGCCAGTCCACCTTCTTCTTCCGGTCCTTCCACTGGCGCTCCCGCACCGCCGTGGGCAGATAGCTCTCGATCCCTCGTTCCCTGAGCTGCTCCTCCACCCGCTTCTCGTGCCGAGAGCGCGTGTAGCAGGCATACCATTTCGGGACCACGTAGAGCCGGTCCGGCAGCCGCGCCTCCCCGGAGTCAAATACTGATCCCATGTCGCTCCCGGGCTCCCCTTTGGCCCCGTCGGTTGCGGGCCAGCCGCACATTCAGTCTACCACGTCAGACGCACCTCGCGCGCCCACCGCGCGCGCGAGCGCGGTGACCGGCCCGGGCACGCCTGGACACGGACACCCGTACGCCCCTGACCTCCAACCCCGGGGAAACGCCTCGGCGGGACCGTCGCACGCCGCCTGCCGACGCGCGCATGGCCGCACCCGCGCGAGGCGCGGGTGAGACGCGGCGACCCTGCCGGGCACAGGCGACGAATACGGAATCGGGGAGGAAGCGGCAGCCGGTCGCGTGAGCGTTCCGGCGAATCCGGCGAGGTCGCGGGGAAATCCGCGCCGCCACGCCATGAGCATTCCATTGGCAAGGCCCCCCTCCAACGCGCATCGACGACTCGGTCCAAGCCGGGCGTCGATGAGGGGCCACGGCGCCCTTGAACAGCGCTCTGGCCCGGCGGGTTCGTCCCCCGAGTGCCGACTCCAGCGCCCGGCTGCGGCTCAGTCCTACTCCCGCGGATATGCCGCGCACGGCGAAGGCGGGTCCATTCTCAAGTTTTCAGGTACACCATGTTCCGGCCACATCTTACAGCATGGCCTATCGGCGAGGCAATGGCAAGGTTGGCCGCATAGTGCCGAGGGGTGCGGAGGGTCGTGGTCGCGGAATGCCCCGTCAAGGCGGCTCGGGGGGACGGGTGCTGCACCCTGGCCGGCGGCCTGTGCTGGCGGCCGCCGGCCGGGCCGCTCAGGCCCGGGTGGGCGTGTGCAGGCGCTGGTAGCTGTCGGTCAGCGCGATCACGTTGCTGGCGAAGATGCCGTGGGTGGCGTTCCTGGTGTCCACCACCAGCGGCGCCAGTTCCACCACGCGGCGGTAGTCCACCGAGGAATGGTCCGTCACGATCACCACGCAGTCCGAGGCCCGCAACGTCTCGTCCGTCAGTGGCACGCTGTCACGACCGCGCAGCTCGCCGTCCTCCCGCACGCGGGCCACGAACGGGTCGTGGTAGTCCACCAGTCCGCCCTTCTCCTCCAGCAGCCGGATCACGTCCAGTGCCGGGCTCTCCCGTACGTCGTCGATGTCCTTCTTGTAGGCGACGCCCAGCACCAGCACGCGGGAGCCGTGCAGCGCCTTGCGCTGCGCGTTCAGCGCATCCTGGACCTTGTCCGCCACGAAATAGGGCATCTCCTTGTTGATTTCCCCCGCCAGCTCGATCATGCGCGTCTTGTAGTTCAGCGTGCGCATCTTCCAGGCGAGGTAGTGCGGGTCCAGCGGGATGCAGTGACCGCCGATCCCGGGGCCGGGCAGGAACTTCATGAAGCCGAAGGGCTTGGTGGCCGCGGCGTTGATGACCTCCCAGACATCCACGCCCAGGCGGTCGGAGGCCTGGGCCATCTCGTTGACCAGCGCGATGTTGATGGAGCGGAAGGTGTTCTCCAGCAGCTTGGTCATCTCGGCCGCCTCGGTCGAGGAGACCGGCACCATGGTGTCCATCACGCGATTGTACAGCGCCAGCGCCACCTCCAGGCAGGTCGGCGTCACCCCGCCGATCACCTTGGGCGTATTGCGCGTGTGCCAGCGCTCGTTGCCGGGATCCACCCGTTCCGGCGAGAAGCAGAGGAAGAAGTCCTCGCCTACGTGCCCTCCCTTCGCCTCCAGCATGGGCAGCATCAGCTCCCGGGTGGTGCCCGGGTAGGTCGTGGACTCCAGCACGATCAGCTGGCCCGGCCGCACCGCATCGGTCACCGACTGCGTGGCGGCGACGACGTAGCTCACGTCCGGATCCCGCGTCTTCGAAAGCGGCGTCGGCACGCAGATAGAGATGGCGTCGCACTCGCCCAGCCGGCCCATGTCCGTGGTGGAGTGGAACAGCCCTTCGTTCACCGCCCGCGCCACCGCCTCCGAGGGCACGTCCTGGATGTGCGACCTGCCGGCGTTCAGGCTCTCCACGACCGCAGCCGAGATGTCGAAGCCGATCACGCGATAGCCCGCTCGCGCGAACTCCGCCACCAGCGGCAGGCCGACGTACCCCAGCCCCACCACCCCCAGCACCGCTTGCTTGCTCTCGATCTTCGCCAGCAGCCTGCCCGCCTCGACGCTGCGGACGCCGTTCACTGTTGCCATTGGGTCCCTTTTCTGCCTTGAAGTGGGAGGGGGCCCGGCGCGTTGGCTCCAGGCGGCCCCTCCGTCAGAAACTCGCGAAGTGCCGGGACAGCACCGACTGCAGCCCGGGCACCGAGTGCTCTTCGGCGACAAGCGTAACGCTCAACCCCAGCCGCGTAGCGGTCGCCGCCGTGACGGGGCCGATGCAGGCCACGATCGCCCGGCCCACATCCACGCTGACCGCCTCCACGAAATTGCTCACCGTGGACGACGAGGTGAACGTCACGGCATCGATCTCACCCCGCTCCAGGCGACGCCGCAGCCCGGCGGCGCCGGCCACGTCCGGGACCGAGCGGTAAGCCTCCACCTCGGTCACGCGCGCGCCCAGCTGCGTCAGCCGCGCCGGCAGCAGGTCGCGCGCCCCCGCGGCCCGGGGTAGCAGCACGCGCGCTGCCCGCAGATCCGTCGCCGCCAGCGACTCCAGGACCGATTCCGCGACGTATCGGGGAGGAACCACGTCGGGTCGCACGCCCCGCACCGTCAGCGCCTCGGCCGTAGCCGGACCGATCGCCGCCACCCGGGCACCGCCCAGCGAGCGCGTATCCAGCCCCGCCGCCTCCAGCGCCCACCAGAAGCGCTCCACGCCGTTGACCGAGGTGAAGACCACCCAGTCGTAGCCGCGCACGCCCGCCGCCGCCCGGGCCAGCGGTTCCGGGTCCGGCGGCGGCACGATGCGGATCGCCGGAAAGAGCACGGCCTCCGCACCCTGCCCCGACAGCCACGCCACCAGATCCGCCGCCTGCGCCCGCGGC
>JADGQX010000017.1 GCA_017881445.1 Gemmatimonadota bacterium
CTGCCACATGTACGCGGGCGTGCCTGCCACCAGCAACTCGTTGCCGTGGGCCGCGAAGACGATGCCTTCGACGTACATCGGCAACCCGCCGGGCGACCGCAACGTGTCTTCGCGGCTCACCCGGACGGCGCACGGAGGCGCAAGCCCCCGCTCGACCTGGCGGGCGCACGCCTGCGCAGACCAAACGGAGCACGCGAGACACGCGAGAGCGACACGGCTCGACCGCTTCATCGTACCTCCGACGGTGCAACCAGAGGGCAGTGTGCGCGAAGAAGATGAAGCCCCTTGGTTGGCCCGTGCAATGCCGCCGGCCCTTGCCTCGGCCGCACCTCCGCACGACGTTGGCGGCGCGGCGCGGACGCGCCGGCATGGAGCGACCTTTCCAGAACCGCGACGCGGCGGAGCCATTGATGAGAGATTCGAGCGCTGGGATCGACCGGGGCCTGGTCCTGCTCGGCAGCGCCATTCCGCTGGTCTTCATCGCCACCAACATCGTCTGCGGCTTCGTGCTGGGCGACTACAACCACCTGACGCGACTGGTGAGCGAGCTGGGGGCGCTGGGCACGAGGTCGCAGCACCTGTTCACGGCCGGGCTGCTGCTGTGCTCGGCGCTGAGCCTGCTGTTCGTCGTGGGGCTGTGCCGGAGCTGCGTGGCCGCGGGGCTGAGCGTCGTACCCGCCCTGGTGATCCTGGCCTACACGGAGTCGATCGCCGGCGCGGCGCTGTTCCCGCTTCCCTTGCGACTGCACCTGGTCCTGGGGATGCCCTCGATCCTGCTGGTCCTGTCCCCGGCGCTGGCGCTGCTGCTCTGGCGCCGGCTGCCGCACATGGTGCTCATGGCGGCGATCAGCCTGGCGGTCATGTCGCTGGGGTTCCTGACGTACCTGCCCGATGTCCTGGGCGACTACCCGGGGCTCAAGCAGCGGTTCTTCCATCTCGGCTGGGCTGTCTGGTTCCTCTGCCTCAGCTACCGCTTCGCCCACCTCCCCGACTCACGAGCGCCCGAGCCGCGGCCGACGTAGGCCTCAGTCGACGGGGTCGGGGTCGGGCTCCAGCGGACGCACGCGGCGGGGGCGCGGGCGGGGGCGCCAGCCCGCGGCGTCGCCCAGGCGCTCGCGGGCGACCCGGATGAGGCGCGCGATCAGGGGCAGGGGGGCGAAGAGCAGGGCGTGGCCCAGGAACACTTCGGCGCCGTGCCAGCTGACGAGGGCGGGGAAGAAGCCGCCCGGGCCGGTCTTGTTCAGGTCGAGGTCGAGCAGCTCCGCGAGAGGGGTTGGGAGCGGCAGCTCGACGAACCAGCGGTCGCGGATGAGGGGCCAGAGCAGGGGGACGCCGGTGCTGGAGGCAGGCCCGCCCGTCGCCAGCATGTCCAGGGCGAGGTGGGAGAGGTAGACCAGGAAGGCGATGGAGAACCAGCGGCGGGCGTCGGCGCCACGCGCCGCGGCAATGCCGGCGCAGGCCAGGGCGACGATGAGGGCGGCCAGCAGCGAGTGGGACCCCTCCCGATGGTAGAGGACCGGGTCGCCGACCAGGAGCCCCGGCAGGAAATCGGCGTCGGGCAGGTTGGCCACCAGCGCGAAGAAGAGCAGCACGCGGGTGTCGGACCAGCGGCCTCGCAGGGTCGTGGCCTCGGCGGCGGCCATGCCGCCGAAGACGTGGGCAATCGAAGTCGGCATCCGGGCGTCCAGGGGCGCGCGGTCAGAGTCAGGGGCGCCAGCGGCGCATCTGCGGCCGCAGGTGCAAGATCAGGCCCCGGAGCCGCGCCTGTCCACCCACCGGGGCGGGTGGACAGGCGCCGGTCCGGGGCCGGGAGGCCGCCGCGTTGCCGCGGCGGCGATGTCGCCCGGCTCAGATGATGTGCAGCAGCCGGAGCAGGAGGACGGTGGGCCCGACCGACATGAGCACGGTGCGGGCGATGTTCACGAAGTTCCTGCTGGCCTGGGCCGGGACCTCGATCTGGTCGCCAGCCCGGAGGCTGAGCTGATCGAGGGTCCAGCCATCTACGATGGCGGCCTGCAGCGTATTGCCATCCCAGATGGTCTTGCCGCCGCGCGTCACCTTGATCCCCTGCATATTGGCGGTGCCCGAGGGTCCGCCGGCGAGCATGAGCACGTCGGGGATGAGCGACTGGGCGGGCACGACGAAGAAGCCGGGCTTGTTGACGGCGCCCAGGATGGTGACGCGCACGAGGGAGTGGGCGTGCACCACGGGCTCCACCACGAAGCGGCTGATCTGCTTGGTCAGGTGCGTCTCCAGCTCGGAGCGCAGCACGCCGGCCACGGGGATGGGGCCGATGGCGGGCAGCACCAGGACGCGGCCGGGGTCCACATTGAAGGTGGCGGTGAGCGGCGCCTGTCCCTCCACGACCAGCTCGACCTTGTCGCCCACCTGAATGTCGCCGTTCTCCAGGCGGTCTTTGATGAGCTGGGTCTGGGCTTTAGTGCGCTCACGGTACGCGGCCGTGTACGCCGTGTTCTTGCTGCCGGCCGTATAGCTCTGCAGCAATGACTGAAGCTGCTCCCGGCTGAGCTGCGAGCGGCCGGGGTCGAAGACGTCCGGCATGGGCGACTGCGCCGCGACGGGGCCCGCGAGCGCCGCCAGGACGAGGACGGAAGCCAGATTCCTGAACATGATCACCAGCCGGCCGAACGATCGGCCCACAGAGGTTTGCATGGGCACCCGCACTCAGACGGCGGGCTGCAGTTGCTTGGGCTCGGCCTCTTCGTTGCCGGAGTCGTAGCCCGGGAGATAGCGGTAGTAGCGATAGATCGACTGCTCGCGCGTGCCGTTCAGCACCACGCCCAGCACGCGGGTGGAGACGCGCGTCAGGTTGTCCAGGTGCGTGTGCGCCAGCGCCCGCTCCGTGCGGCCGGTACGGATCACCAGCAACAGGTTGCCGGCCAGGGTGGCCAGGACGAAGGGGTCCACGCCTGCGGCCAGGGGCGGACTGTCGATCAAGATGGCGTCGTACTGGGTGCGCATGCGCGCCAGCAGCTGCCGCATGGCGGCGGAGGCCAGCAGCTCCGGGCCGTTGTGCATGCGGGTGCCGGAGGCAATGCAGTGCAGGCGCTCGTGCTGGGTGCCGTGCAGCACCTCGGCGTCGGTGGCGCGCCCCTCGAGCAGATCGGTCAGCCCGGGCTTGCGGTCGAACTTGAGCAGGTGGTGCATGGTGCCGCGCCGGATGTCGCCGTCGATGACCAGGGTACGGAACCCCTGGTCGGCAAAGGCGATGGCCAGGTTCGAGATCAGGAAGGACTTGCCCTCGCCCGTGCCGGGGCTGGTCACGGTCACCACCATGGGGCCGGCCGCGCCGTAGGCGTGCAGCAGGTTCAAGCGGATGGTGCGCAGCGACTCCAGCGCCTGGGTCAGCTCTTTCTGCGCCATGGCGCCGCCCGTCATCTGCAGGTGGGGCAGCACGCCCAGGATGGGCAGGCCCATGTGGAAGGTGACCTCTTCCGGGTAGCGGACGTGGGGGTCGAGCCGGTCCAGCAGCAGCGCCAGCACCAGGCCGAGCCCGATGCTGCCCACGATGCCCAGCAGCAGCAGCTTGATGCGCGGGTCGGAGTCCGGCTCGCGCGGCACCGCGGCGCGGTCGAGGACGCGCACGTCCGGGATCGAGGTCTCGGCCGCGAGGCGCGTGGACTCGTAGCGGCTCTGCACGTTGTTGTACAGCTCCTCCAGGCCGGAGACCCGGCGCTGGAGCCGCGCCTCGTTGATGACGCGGGCCGGGATCGCCTTCAGGTCGCTGGAGGCGTTGGCCACCATGTTGTCCAGCACCGTGGCGCGCATCTGCAGCGCCGAGACCAGGGCGCTGGCCAGCCGGGGCACCGTCTGGTGCTCGATGACCGCGATCTCCTCCTTGGCGCGCCGGACGGCCACGTAGTCGTCCGTGTACTGCTGCTGCAGCGCGCGCAGCGCGGCACGCTTCTGGGTCAGGTCCTGCAGGGCGGCGTTCAGCTCGGGCGACTGCTGCACCGAGCCGATGACGGCCAGGGCGTCCACCGCCGGGCCGCCGTTGGCGCCGCCCGTGAGCGCGCTGCGGATAGCTTCCTCGTCCCGGGTCAGCTGCTCGCGCTGGATCTTCACGTCGAAGAAGTGGGAGAACTCGGCATCGGCGCCATTGGAGCCGCGCACGGCCTTGCTGCTCGAGGGCAGGGAGACCACGGCGTCGGAGGGCGTGGTCGCGTTGGAGACCTTGAACGCCTCCATCGCGCTCTCGGCGTCGTGCAGGTTGTTCGCGGCAATGCCGACCTGGCTGTCCAGGATCTTGGCGATCTCGGTCATCTTGCCGGCCTTCAGCTCGGCCGCCACCGCCACGTAGCGGTCCACGATGGCGTTCACCACCGCCGTCGTGCGGTACGGATCCTCACCAAGCAGCCCGATGCTCAGGAAGTTGCCGTTCTTGGGCATGACCGCCTGCAGCTTGTCGTTGAGCGCGCGAGCGGCATCGCGCGGGGCCGAGACCGTGAAGGTGACCTCCCGGCCCGGTCGCAGCGCCTGCGGATTGGGCAGCCAGAAGAAGCCGGCGCCGCGACCGATGGAGTCGCCGCGCGTGCCGTGCTCGGAAATGGCGCCGTCGTCCGAGTTCAGCGTGTAGGTGCGCCCGCTGCGGCTGACGACCAGCGAGTACTTGGCCGAGTGGAACGGGCTGTTGAGCTTGAACTCGCGGAACATGCCCGCGTCGCCCGTCTCGTAGTCCAGGTAGAGCCGCTGCTCGCGGACGACGTAGTCCATGACCTGGTAGGAGCGGAGCAGGTCGAGCCAGGCCGTGGAGGCGAGCAGCTCGGACTGCTGAATCGGGCCGCTGCGGCCGTCGTCCCGGTTCGGCACCTCCACCCAGATCGTGGATTGCGCCATGTACTTCGGGTGGAAGAAGCGCGAGACGACCGCCGTGGCCGCAATGCCCAGCACGGATACGCCCACGATCAGCCACTTGTAGCGCCCGAGCGCCGCTAGATAGCGCGACTTGCCGGACGGCGGCTGCCGCATCGGCTGGGCGCTCATGCCGGAGACGTCGAAGGGAAGCTCCGACGACGCCGAGGCGACAAGCTCGGCTTGAGAACGAGGATCGGGGACGAGTTCGTTTGCCATTCGTTGTGACTCGCGAGCGACGGGGATTGGCCTGCCGAGACCGGAGCGCTCAGACGGCGGAGGCGCCGGAAGCAAGCGCAGTACCGCGTGGACCGAGCGGGCGGAACCGCTTCCGGGCGTTGGGCGTCCGCGCTTCCGACCCACCAGGACCCCACGCCCGACCCCCCACAAGCCTGTGGGCGGCGCGCAACAGGTGTTGACGCCCGCCGTCACGTCCAGGCGGGCCTCGCGTATGCGTTTCTGCTGCTAAGCACCCGCGCTTCCCCGCTTTTCCGCCTCGTGCCGATCCGGCACCGCCGTTGCGGTTGGGACCGCCGCCCGACGGCTGCGGGCAGCGACGGCGTCGGACGGACCGCGGGGCATGCGCGGCCCGGCCACCTCCGAGGAGGAGCGCCGTGGAGCCGACCGGGCATCCAGAGCCGCACCGAACAGGAGTTTGTGCTTTTCCCGCTATGGACGGGCGCGCCGGGCGCCCGTCCGTATTGCATCCCTGGCCCAGGAGCCGCCGACGATTATGGGCATTCCTAACCCGACGAGCTTCGAGCCCGGCCTCATGGACGCCGGCGGTTCGAATGGCCGGTTCAAGCCGGAGCTCGTCCGCGTGCTCGTGGTGGACGACGAGTACTCGCTGCGCGAGAGCTGTGCGAACATCCTGCGCGCCGAGGGCTACACCGTCGCCACCTGCGGGCGCGGCGACGAGGCGCTCGACCTCCTGCGCCGGCGTCCCTTCGACCTGGTCATGATCGATTTCTTCATGTCCGAGGTCGGGGGGATGGACCTGCTTAAGGCCTGCCTGGAGACCAACCGGGACTGCCTGGTGATCATGGTCACGGGTGAGGCCACGGTGGAGGTGAGCCTGGAGGCGGTGAACGCGGGCGCCTGGCAGTTCCTGCCCAAGCCCTTCTCCGCCGGCCACCTGCAGCTGCTGGCGGGACGCGCCTGCCACGCCATTGCCGCCCGCAGCGAGATCGAGAGCGCCGAGGAAGCCGCGGGCGCCGCCCAGCACAGCCAGCACGTCACCGTGCTCGGCACCTCGCCTGCCTTCCGCCGCGTCATCGACCTGGCCCGGAAGGTGGCGGGCACGGGCGTGTCCGTCCTGATCTCCGGCGAGAGCGGCACCGGCAAGGAGCAGATCGCCCAGTTCATCCACCAGCACAGCCGCCGCCGCGGGCAGCCCATGGTGGCGCTGAACTGCGCCGCCCTGCCCGAGCCGCTGCTGGAGTCCGAGATGTTCGGTCACGTCCGCGGCGCCTTCACCGGCGCGGTCCAGGACAAGCCCGGGCTGCTCGAGGTGGCCAACGGCGGCACCCTGTTCCTGGACGAGATCACCGAGATGTCGCAGGCGATCCAGGCCAAGCTGCTGCGGGTCATCCAGGACGGCGTGGTGCGCCGCGTGGGCAGCAACAGCACCGACTCCGTGGTGGACGTCCGCTTCATCGCCGCCACCAACCGCGATCCGCAGCAGGCCACCGACCAGGGCATCCTGCGCCGCGATCTCTACTACCGGCTGCGCGTGGTGCCGATCCGCATGCCGCCGCTGCGCGAGCGCCCCGAGGACATCCCGATCCTCGCCCGCCACTTCCTGGCCCGCTACTGGACCCGCCACCGCGAGCTCAACGCCCCGCTGCCTCACCTCGCGCAGAGCGCGGTGCAGGAGCTCCAGTCCCGGGAATGGCGCGGCAACGTCCGCGAGCTGCAGAACGTCATCGAGCACGCCGTGGTCCTGCTCCCCTCGGGCGCCGAGCTCGAGGCCGCCGACCTGCCTTCCCTCGACGATGGCGATTCGCCCCGCCGGGGCGTGCCCACGCCCATCGTCGGCGCCAGCGAGGAGCCCTATCACATTGCCCGTGAGCGCGTCCTGGCCGACTTCGAGCGAGGATACCTGCTCTGGCTGGTCCGCCGCGCCTCCGGCAACATGTCCGAGGCCGCCCGCATCGCGGGAGTCGACCGAACCACGCTATACCGGCTCATGGAGAAACACGCGCTGCGCCGCGGGACCATAATCACCGAGGCCTGAAGCCCACGCTGCGCGTGGAGCAGGAGCAGGGCTCAGGTGCACATGCACGGGCACGAGGATGGGCACGAGGACACTGCGGTCCTCGTGCTCTTTCTCGTTTCTGGGGCAGCGAGTTCGTGGGGGGCCGGCGAGTTGGTGGGCCATCGAGCAGGGGTGGAAGGCTGACGGCGGAGTCGG
Organism: Gemmatimonadota bacterium; assembly: GCA_017881445.1. Lineage (GTDB taxonomy): Bacteria > Gemmatimonadota > Gemmatimonadetes > Longimicrobiales > RSA9 > JADGQX01. The sequence continues at coordinate 7,286 of JADGQX010000017.1, forward strand.
CGGAGAGGCAGGTCGGTTCGCCTCCAGCGGTTTGGGCTCGTGTCCAGTGGCCGAGTGCCGTGGTCGTGCGGGGCGGCCGGCGCGCGAGGGCGACGGCCGCCTGTTGTCGGATAGGCCCAACACCGGCTGTGGCGACGCCACAGATGGCACGTGGTCGGGCGCGGTCGGACATTATAGCTAAATTGTTCTGTGATAGCTACTTAAATCCAACGCAACCGCTCTGCCCGGGCCGCGCACGGGCGTTGCCCTCTGCACACTCGTCGCACGGGCGCGCTGCCTACGCCATTCGCACCAGAGGGAGATTCGAGTGACGCCGACGAACGCGCAGGAGCGGGTTTTGGAGGGAGTGGAGGTCGTCTGGGAGGCTCCGGGCTCGGCCGCGGTCACGCGCAAGCGTAGCCGCCGGATGCGGGCGGGTCTTGCGGAGCTGGCCCCGACGGTCGATTGGGCGCGGCGGGCGCAGGCCCGCCGGTACCTGAACGTGGTCATCGCGCTGACGCTGCTGATCCTGTCCCTGCCGGTGATGCTGGTGGTGGCGCTGCTGGTGAAGCTGACTTCGTCGGGCCCGGTTCTGTTCACGCAGACGCGGGTGGGTCTCGACCGGCGGCAGCTGGAGCCAGGGGGGAACTGGCGCCGGAGCGTGGACTACGGCGGCCGTCTCTTCAAGATCTACAAGTTCCGGACGATGTACGTGCATGCGGGCTGGGCCTGGGACCAGGTGTGGGCGCAGCCGGATGATCCGCGGGTGACGCCGGTCGGCCGGATTCTGCGAGGCTTCCGGCTGGACGAGCTGCCGCAGCTCTTCAACGTCTTGCGGGGTGACATGAACGTGGTGGGACCGCGACCGGAGCAGCCGAAGATCTTCATGCAGCTGCGGGGCGAGATCGACCAGTATCAGCAGCGCCAGCGGGTGCTGCCGGGGATCACGGGGTGGGCGCAGATCAACCACCACTATGACGCCTCGGTGGACGATGTGCGGCAGAAGCTGACCTACGACCTGGAGTATGTGCAGCGCCAGTCGCTGATCCACGACGCGCTGATCCTCCTGCGGACGCTGCCGGTGGTGCTGCTGCGGCGAGGCGCGTGGTGAGATGACGGAGCTGGCAGTAGACGTCGCGGGGCGCGCGCTTCCGGTGCGCTTGAGCCGGTACGTTCCGCACCTGTTCGCGGCTGCCGGCTTCGCTGTCCTGTTCTGGCGTCCGCTGCAGATGCTGGCGGTGGACTGGTGGACGGATCCGGAGGCGGGGCACGGGCTGCTGATCGCGCCGCTGGCGCTCTGGCTGGCGTGGCGGGCGGGGCTGTCGGAGAAGTCGGCTCCGCGGCCGATGGCGGGGCTGGTGCTGCTGGCCGGGGCGGTGGGGCTGCGCTACCTGGCCGGGCTGGCGGGCGAGTGGTTCAGCATGCGGATTTCGGCGCTGCTGGCCGCGGTGGCCCTGGTGCTGTTCTGGCGCGGCCTGCCGCAGCTGCGCCGCTGGTGGCTGCCGGCGACGCTGCTGCTGCTGTCGATCCCGCTGCCCGAGATGGTGCTGGGCACCCTCGCGCTGCCGTTGCAGCTGGAGGCGTCGCGGCTGGGAGCGGCGCTGCTGCGCTGGCGGGACGTGCCGGTGGTGCTGGCGGGGAACGTGATCCACATGCCGGGCCGCTCGCTGTTCGTCACCGAGGCGTGCAGCGGGTTGCGGTCGCTGACCGCGCTGATCTCGCTGGGCGTGCTCATCGGCGGCGGCTGGCTGCGGCACCCCGTGACCCGCTGGGCGATCGTGCTGGCGGCGATCCCGGTGGCGGTGGGGCTCAACGGGATCCGGGTGTTCCTGACCGGGTTCCTCGTGTACTTCGTGGACCCGGTACTGGGCACCGGGTTCATGCACCTGAGCGAGGGATGGGCGGTGTTCGTGGTGGCCTTCGCCATCCTGGGAGGCATTGCCTGGATGCTGGCGCGCATGGAGTCCCGCTTCACTGGAGTTCGGCCGTGATCGCCGGGGTGCGCTGGGCACCGGCGGCGCTGCTCTGCGCGGGCGCGCTGGGCGTGGGCGTCAACCCGCAGCGGGTGCTGCCGCTGCGGCGGGAGCTGGCGACGACGGTGCCGGCCCGGGTCGCGGGCGGCTTCGTCTCGCGGGACCTGCAGGTTCCGGTGGACGAGCAGCAGGTGGCGGGCATGACGTCGTACCTGCTGCGCGTGTACTCGCGGCCGGCGGCGCCGGCGGGGAGCGCGAAGGACGTCTCGCTCTACGTGGGCTACTACTCGAGCCAGACGGAGGGGCGGACGATCCATTCGCCCAAGAACTGCCTGCCGGGCGCCGGCTGGGACGTGCTGGGCTCGCGCCAGGCGCAGGTGGCGACGGCCGCGGGGACGATCACGGTCAACCGCTACCTGCTGCAGAAGAAGAACGAGCGCGCCCTGGTGCTCTACTGGTACCAGGGGCGCGGCCGGATCGAGGCCAGCGAGTATGCGGTCAAGTGGCAGCTGCTGCGGGACACCGCCCTCAGGCGCCGCAGCGACGAAGCGCTGGTCCGGGTCATCGTGCCCGTGGTCGGCTCGGAGCGGGATGCGTTCCGCCTGGCCAGCGAGTTCGCGGCAGAGGTGGTGCCGAGCGTGAGCGCGGCGCTGCCGGCGGCCTGATCCGCCAGAGGGCAAAGTCACGCCGCCGGACGAACCGGCGGCAGGGATCTCGTCAACGGAGCTGGAACACCCATGTCCATGCTGTCCTATCGCCCTCTGCTGAAGGCGATCTACCCGATGGGCGCGCTGCTGGTGGTGGCCGCCGTGCTGGACCCGGTGGTGCGCACCTACCCGTTCCAGCCGACTGTGCTGAGCTGGCGCTTCGGCGCCGTGGGCCTCTTCTCTGATTCCATGGTGGGCGTGCTCTTCGGGCTGGGCTGGCTCGTGGCGGGCGCCGCCATCCTCCAACAGCGCCGGGCGCTGCAGCTGCTCTCGGCCCTCACGCTCGCCTTCGGCATCGGCCTCGCCGTGATCATTGGCGTCTTCTCGCTGGACGCGCTGCAGATCCGGGCGGGCGCGGCGCCGGGCTTCAAGCCGGCACTGGACGCCTCGGTCATGAAGGCGCTGCTGATGATGGGGCTGACGGTTCCCGTGGCGATCGTGGCGGGAGTCGCGGGCTGGAAGTCCAGCAAGCAGAGCCTGGCGACGGCGGCTGCACCGCGCCGGGCCACGGCGATGCTGCTGGAGCACCAGCGTGAGGGGGTGGCCGTCGCGGGCGACAGATCGTCGCGCTGAGGGACGGCCCTAAAATCAGAGGAGGGAACCGGATGAATTGGAGACACACAGCAGGGACTCTCGCGGTGGCGATCGGACTCACGCTCGGGAGCGTGAGTGCGGGGTCCGCCACGGGGGCGCCGGTCCCACCCCAGGGCAGCCTGACCGCCCTGGGGGGACCGGTATGGGCCACGTTCGTGAACAAGACGGCGGTGCTCGTGTCCGAGGTCTGGTTCTTCGGCTCGAGCAACCCGGGCCCGAGCAACAGCCCGAACGTCTCGGGCGCTCGCTTCCTGTTCGCGAACAACGGCGCAAAGTTCTCGCAGTACAACCACGCGACGGCCGCGGCGTTCACTCCGCCGGCCCTGACGACGCAGACGGTGTTCCTCGGCAACTTCGCCGCGGGGACGTCCCTCGTCTTCGGGCTGTTCGTGCCGCAGCTCAAGAACACGACCTTCGCGCCCAAGGGCCGCTGGTTCTATACCGGCGCGCCGAACGCCAACCAGGACGACAACGTCCATGGGAAGTACACGGTCCTGAACCCGACCACCACCCAGGTGGCGTTCGAGGATCTGTGCCACGGCTCGTTCTCTCCCGTGGTCTGCGCGGCCGACAATCCGCATTACGTGTCGGCATGGGAGTACAACGCCCACCTCTTCAACGTGCAGGGTGCCACGGTAACGCCCGAGCCGGTCTCCATGACGCTCTTCGGCACGGGGATGATGGGGCTGGCGGCGCTGCGGCGTCGTCGGAAGAAGGTGCAGCCGGAGGCCTGACCGCCGGCGGCCGGTCCTCGCGACCGGCAACGGCGGGACGGACGCGCCGGACGCCGCTCCCTCGCGGAGGCGGGTCCGGCGCGGTTCTCCTCCCGGCGGGCCCGGGTTCGGGCCCCCGGGACGCCTCGCTCCCCCCCGGGTGAGGCGGACCCCCGCGTCGAGCGGAGGACGGAGAAGTGAGGAGGGCTCCGGTCGTGCCGCCACGGCAGAGTCGCCGCGGGGCCGCCGGAGTAGGTGCGGCGTCCATTCCCCCGGGTGATGGCGCGTGCCGAATGGGGGCTCCCGCGCGAGACGGCGCCGCGGGAGTCGAGAAGTTGCCCGGCCTCGCACGGTCGCCGACGATCGGCGGCCGCATCTCGCCGGGTCCCTACTCGCCGGTCCCGCGCACGCCCGCGTCCCGAAGCGGAGCGAGCGCGAGAGCCGACCGCCGGCCGTGAAGCGCGATCCGCAGCCCGATCGCGCCCTGCGCCTGCGCCCGAATGGGCGGCGCTCCGGTGGTCCTGGAGGAAGTGCGGCGGGGTGAGGTGAGGTTGGACCTCACAGCCGTTCGGCGACGACGCCGTGGCAGTCCGTCGCCGCCGCGGGCGACACACCGTGCCAACGCAGTATTGGGGAACCACAGTTCAATCGGGGGAGAGTGCCACATGAAGTTCCAACGGGCGGTAGCCGCCCTTGGTCTCGCTGTCGGCCTGGCGCTCGGTAGCGCCAGCGCCGGCTCCGCGACCTTGGCGCCGGTTCTGCCAGGCAGCCAGGGGAGCCTGACGGCGCTGGGCGGGCCCGTCTGGGTGACGTTCCTGTCGAAGAACGCCGCCCTGGTGTCCGAAGTCTGGTTCTTCGGATCCACCAACCCGGGGCCCAACCAGCATCCCAGCGTCGTGGGGGCCCGCTTCCTGTGGGCCAACAACGGCGCCAAGTTCTCGCTGTACAACCATGCCGTCGCGGCGGTGCACACAGCGCCGCCACTGTCGACCCAGACCATCTTCCTGGGCAACTTCGCCAGGGGCACGTCGCTGGTCTTCGGGCTGTTCGTGCCGAACCTGAAGAACACCACGTTCGCGCCCAAGGGCCGCTGGTTCTACACCGGCGCGCCCAACCGGAACGCGGACGACAACATCCACGCCAAGTACACCGTCCTGAACCCGACCAACACCAAGGTCGGCTTCGAGGACCTGTGCAAGGGCACGTACGCGCCCACGATCTGCTCGGCTGACAACCAGAAGTTCGTGGCCGCCTGGGAGTACAACGCGAACGTGTTCGACGTCAAGGGCGCCACGGTCACGCCCGAGCCGGTCTCCATGACGCTCTTCGGCACTGGCGCCGCCGGCCTCGCCTTCCTCCGCCGCCGGCGGAAGAAGCAGCAGCTGGAGGCCTGACCTTCCTCCGATCGCCCGGCACCAGGGGGTAACACCCGCCGGGCGGCCTGACTGATCCGGGCCCATCCTTCCCAGGGATGGGCCCGGTTCGTCGTCGAGGCCAGGAACGACGGGAAGCAGGACGGCAAAGGACCGGGGACGCAGGCGCAGGCGGTGACGTTCCCGTTTCCGTGGGCGTCCAGCGCCTGCGCCTGCGCATCCGGCCGTTGAAGTGCGCGGCGGACGGGAGGCAGGACGGCAAACGACCGGAGACGCAGGCGCAGGCGGTGACCGTTCCCGTTTCCGTGGGGCGTTCAGCGCCTGCGCCTGCGCAACCGGCCGTGGAGGTTGGCGCGGCTGTCGGGCGGGTCCGTCACCCCACGGGCACCACGTCCCGGCGGGTGGGCTCCCACATGGGGGCGCGCTCGCCGTGGATGGCCTTGAGGGTGGCGTGCACGGCGGCCACGTTGCCCGCCAGCAGGAAGGCGGGCAGGGAGAGGGCGCGGGGCAGCCGGCGGGCGGGGAGGAGCCAGCCCAGGGCGCCGGCGGCGAGCAGGGCGAGGGCGGCGCCGAGGAGTACGGCGGCCCAGATGTGGACCGTGGCCAGGAGTGCCATGCCGAGCAGGCCGGCGGCGGCGGCCCAGGGCGCCGCCCAGCGGCAGAGCTTGTGGCTGAACAGCATCCAGGCAAAGCTCCCGTAGCGCCACGGGTTGAGCAGCCTGCGCAGGTGGTGCAGCGTCTCCATGCCGCGGGCGATGGTGCGCACCTTCCGCGGGTACTCGCGCTCGAGGGAGGGGGCGCGCGGCACGTAGCAGATGGCCTCGTCCACGGAGACGGCGCGGTAGCCGTTCAGCCGGGCGAGCAGGGCGGAGGCGAAGTCGCGGCTGAGGTGCTCGGGCAGGGGCGCGCGGTGCAGCTGCGTGCGGATGGCGTAGAGGCAGCCGGAAGCGCCCACGATGCCTGCGACGCGGGTTTCCAGGGCGCGGATGCGCATCTCGTAGCCCACGTACCCGGACTCCACAGTATTGGCGTCGGCATCGAGGTGGGCGACGCTCACATCGCGGCCGGAGGCCACGCCCACGCGGGGGTCGGCCAGCCGGGCCACGAGGTGGCGCACGGCGTCGGGGTGCAGGCGGATGGAGGCGTCGGTATTGACCACGATCTCCGTATCGATGAGGGCGGCGGCCAGGTGCTCGCCGGAGGTCTTGCCGGCGCGCACGGGCGCCCGCAGCAGGCGGACGCCGCGGTCGGCGTAGCCGCGCACGATGTCGTCCGTGCCGTCACTGGAGGCGTCGGAGACCACCACGATGTTCAGGCGGTCGGAGGGATAGTGGAGGCCCAGCAGGTTGTCGAGCAGCGCCGCCATCTGGCGCTCCTCGTTGTAGACGGGGACGCTGATGGTGACGGCGGGCCAGTCGCCCGGGACGATGCCGGGCGCGGGGCGGGCCGGGCGCAGGCGCGCCAGCAGTGCCAGGATGAGCGGATAGCCGGCATAGGCGTAGACGATCAGCGCGGCGGACGAGGCGACAAGCGCCCAGGCGAACATGAGCATCGGGGGAATTACCTCGAGAGTGAGCGATACAGGGTTTCGTAGCGCCGGAGCCAGGGCCCCTGGCCGAAGCGCTCCGCCAGGCGGACTCGTCCGGCGGCGGCGCGGCGCGTGGCGGCGGCGGGATCGCGCCGCACGGCGGCAATGGCCGCGGCCAGCCCGGCCGGGTCGTCCGGGGCCACCAGCAGTCCGGCGTCGCCCAGCACGTCGGGCACGCCGCCCACCCGGCTGGCGACGATGGGCGTGCCGGCGTGCATGGCCTCGAACAGCACCATGGGCGTCCCCTCGGTGCGGGAGCTGAGCACGAAGGCATCGAAGGTGGGGAAGAGCCGCTCGGCGCCCGGCATCAGCCCGCGCCAGCGGATGCGCCCGGCCACGCCCGCGGCGGCGGCCAGCGCCTCGAGGCGGGCGCGCTCGGCGCCATCGCCTACGAAGCTGACCAGCACCGGCAGGTCGCCGAGGCGCGCCAGCGCCCGCACCAGCACGTCGGCGCCCTTCTCCTTCGACAGCCGCCCGACCCAGCCCACGTGGAAGGCACCGGCGGGAACGCCCAGCGCCTCGCGCGAGGGCGCCGGGGCCACCACGGTCGCCGGGGCGATGGGCGCCCAGGCGTTGCGGATGGCGTGGATGCGCTCGGGGCGCACGCCCCGGGCCGCGAGCAGCGCCACCAGCGGCTCCGATACCGCCACCACCGCATCGAAGCGCTGGAAGGCCCGGCGCTGCAGCCACTCGTAGACGCGGTTGCGGGCGTCGCCGCCGGTGAAGCCGTGCACGGTGGTGAGGGTGGGCACGCCCGCGGCGCGGGCGACGGGGGCGTCCAGCACGTCCGGGCGATAGCCGTGGGTGTGCACCACGTCGGGTGCGAGCGCCGCTGCCAGCGCCCGCACCCGGCGGCGCTCGTCCAGGTAGGCGCGTCCGGCGAGGGCCAGGGGGTGCACGGTGACGCCGGCGTCGAGGAGCGGCTCCAGGAAGGGGCGGGCGTCGTCGCCCGGGCCGAGCACGGCGACCACGTGCACCTGGTGGCCGTCGGCGACGTGCCCCGCGGCCAGCAGCTGCACCACCCGCTCCAGCCCGCCCACGGGGGCCGGCGACGTGATGTGCAGGATGGTGAGCGGCCGGTCCGGCCCGAGGGCAGGGCGGTTGGCCGGGAGCGGCGCGGACCGATTGGCCGCGGCGGAGCCGGCAGCGCTCACGGCAGCACGTCGTAGCCGAAGTGGCGCAGCATGGGCCCGGCCTCGCGGGTCACGGTCATGCGATCGGCGAGGGAGAGGCCGCGCAGGCTCTCCTCGTTCATGTCGCGGATGGGCTCGTTCTTCTCGTGGACCTCCCAGCTGGCCCCCTGCGCCAGGGGCGCGGGGGGCAGCTGCAGGAACTCGAGCATGCGGGCCAGCTCGAGCTCGGGCGTCGCCGCCAGGTCCTCGTAGTGGACCCAGAGCAGCTTGCGCAGGTACGGCGCGTCCTCCAGCAGCACCTCGTACGACCGGTTCCACTGGCGGGCGCACAGCTCGATGGGCCAGCCATCCTTCAGGTGGAAGGGCTCCGCCTTGCGCCGGATCCCCTCGGCCACCGCGTAGCCGTTGCGGACGATGGCGATGAAGTGGGCGTTCTCGAAGTGCTGCTGCAGCCAGCGGGTGCGGGCGGCGTTGGGCGGCGACTTCTCCAGGAACACGCGCCGGGAGCGGTCCAGTCGCATGAGCCACTCGCGCTTGAGGCGGGCCACGTCGGGCCCCTGCTCCAGCTCGTTCAGGCGGAACAGGTCCTCCCGCAGCGCCCACATGCGCGGCAGTCCCAGCTCGTAGTCGGCGGGGAACTGGTCGGTCAGGAACTGGCCCTCCTCGGGCAGGGCGGAGACCTGGGGATGGCTGCCCAGCAGGCGCACCAGCAGCTCGGTCCCGGAGTTGTAGCAGCCGACGACGAAGACCCAGCGCTCGGGCCGGGCGAAAGGGGTCAGCGAGAGCCGCAGCTCCCGGTGCACCGCGCCCAGGGCACCCCGCAGCGTCTCGCGCCAGCGGGTGCCGTTGAGCAGGAGCGGCGCTTCGGGGCGCTCGCGGCGGTCGATGGCCTGCAGCATCTGGCCTCCATGGCCCGCCCGCTGCCCGGATGGGCGGCGCAGCAGCCGGTTCGTGGCATGTGGGTCCGGCGAGCTTCGTTCCGGAACGGGCGCTGAGCGCGGCCGTCCGGCGTGGCAGGATGGCAAGATCCATGCACCGTGCCGGCGTGACTTTTCCATGCTTTCCCAGCGAGACATGCTCGAAACCGAACGACGCACGACAGTCATTGCCGCGCCGGCCGCGCGCGCGCCGGATCCCCCCGCGAGGACGGGGCCCGGCGTGCTGTGCGTGGCCAATTTTCCCGCCAATACAGGCTATGCCTGGGGGTTCATCGAGGCGCTCTTTGCGGGCGTGGCCGACCGCCTGGCCCCGCGCGGCGCGCGCACCTACGTGGCCTATCCGGCCGTGCCGGCGCCGCCGCGCACCCTGGCGGGCAGCGCGGCCGGGGCCGTGGAGCTGGACGTCCGCCTGGACAGCATCCGTGGCGTGCGCGCCACACTCGACTTCGTGCGGCGCCACGATATCCGCGTGCTCTACCTGGTGGACCGCCCGACCTGGGCACTGGCGTACCTGGCGCTGCGCCTCTCGGGCGTGCGGCGCATCCTGGTGCACGACCACACCTCGGGCGCGCGCACCCGCCCGGCGGGGCTGCGGCGCCTGCTGAAGGCGGCAACCCGCCGGGCCACCGCATTCCTGGCGGACGACGTCGTCGCCGTCAGCGACTACGTGCTGCGCCGCAAGCTGGAGGTGGACCTGCTGCCGCGGCGGCGGGTGCGTCGCATCTGGAACAGCATCGTGCCCCCGGCGCGGGACCCGGACGCGCGCACCCGTCTGCGGCGCGAGCTGGGTCTGCCCGAGGACGCGCTGGTGGTGGCCTGCGCCTCGCGGGTCACGCCGGAGAAGGGAATTCACCACCTGTTGCGGGCGTTCGACACCCTGCTCGAGCGCTGGAGCGGGGAGCCGCCCTGGCTGGTGTGCCTGGGAGATGGCCCGGCACTGGAGGAACTGCGGGCGCTGCACGCTTCATTGCCGCACCGGGACCGGATCCTGCTCCCGGGGCAGCGCGCGGACGCCGCGGCGCTGCTGGCCGGCGCGGATGTGTGCGTGGTCCCCTCCGTCTGGCAGGAGGCGTTCGGGCTGGCGGCGCTGGAGCCCATGGCCGCGGGCGTGCCGGTGGTGGCGACGCGCGTGGGCGGGCTGCCCGAGGTGGTGGTGGATGGCGTGACGGGGCTGCTGGTGGAGCCGGGGTCGGAATCCGGGCTCACCCGCGCGCTGGCGCGCCTGCTGGGCGACCGTGCGCTGCGGCAGCGGCTGGGCGTGAACGGCCGGCGGCGCGCGCGCGAGCGGTTCTCGCGCCGTGCCCAGATCGACGAGCTGGCCGACATGGTGGCGGCGGGGCTCGGACCCGCGCTGCGGGCCGCGCCCCTGGAGGAGAGATGACGCAGACGTTCAGGCCGTTGTTCATCGTGGGCTGCCCCCGCAGCGGCACCACCTGGGTGCAGCTGCTGCTCTCGCGGCACCCCGCGGTGGCGACGGCGCCGGAAACCCAGATCTTCGCCTACTACCTCGACCACTTCCTGCGGCAGTGGCGGCACGAGCACGAGGGGCCGGGGCGGAAGCAGCAGGGCACGGCCGGCCTGAGCCGGCTGCTCAGCCAGGAGGAGTTCGAGGACCTTTGCCGGGTGAGCGCCCGGCTGGTGCTGGACAAGATCCAGGCGGGCAGGCCCGGCGCCGAGCTGGTCGTGGAGAAGAGCCCCCGTCATGCGCTGCACGCGGAGTTCATACGGCGGCTGTTCCCGGGCGCGCGCTTCCTGCACGTGGTGCGCGACCCGCGCGACACGGTGGCCTCGCTGCTGGCGGCGGGCCGCGGCTGGGGCAGCGGCTGGGCGCCCCGCAACGCCATCGAGGCGGCGCGGCTCTGGCGCGAGCACATGGAAGCGGCCCGCCGCGTCGCCACGCCCGCCGGGGGCTACCGCGAGGTGCGTTACGAGGACCTGGTGGCCGAGCCCGTGGCGCAGCTGCGGGGGATGGTCGACTGGCTGGGCCTGGACGCCGACGCGCGCTTCTGCGACGACGCCGTCGCCGCCTGCGACATCAACCGCCTGCGCGATGGCGCCAACGGCAAGGACATGCCGCTGCCGGGCGAGAAGTCGCCGCGTGAGTTCTTTCGCAAGGGGGCGCCGGGCGGCTGGCGCGGCGAGCTGAGCCGCGCCGACGTCCGCATCGTGGAGCAGCTCTGCGGCCCGCTCATGCAGGAGCTGGGCTATGCCCCGGCCACGAGCGGCGGCCGGCGGCCGCTGCGCATCCCGGTGCACGACGCGCTCTGCCGCGTGCGGGAGGCCGTGGACTGGCAGCTCCAGCGGCTCAGCTACCACATCTGACCAACGGCGCCCGGGACGGGCGCTGCGAGGGAGTCACGAATGGCCGGTTCGATGGTCCAACCCCTTCCCGGCGGCGCCGCCGCGGACATCCGCCCCCCCGCGCCCGGCCGCCTTCCCGGACGCGGAGGCCGCAACGGCGCGCCGGCCGCGAAGCCGCCGCTGGCGATCTACGCCATGAAGGCCGGGGAAATCTGGAGCTTCCTCAAGAAGCAGCAGCCCTCGTTCTGGTTCCTGTGCGTGTATCTCATGTTCGAGTACGTGCGCCCCCAGACCATCTACCCGGCCATCGCGGTCGTGCCCTGGGCCTTCTACAGCATCCTGCTCTGCGGCATCTCGTTCCTGGTGGAGGGCGGCGTCTTCCGCAACGTGACCTTCGCCGACGGCGCGCTGGCCGGCTTCAGCGTGATCGTGCTGGCCTCGTCGGCGGTGGCCGTCTACCCCTCGGAGTCGCTCGACAAGCTGTCGGTCTACTTCTCCTGGGTGCTGATCTACTGGCTGATCACCAACGTGGTGAACACGCGCGAGCGCTTCGTGGTGTTCATGGCCGCGTACTTCATCTACTGCCTCAAGATGTCCCAGCACGGCGCCCGCTCCTGGGCCGAGGCGGGGTTCATGTTCCGCACCTGGGGCACGACCTGCGCGCCCGGCTGGTTCAACAACTCGGGCGAGTGCGGCATCCAGATGGTCATCTACTTCTCGCTCTCGCTCTTCTTCGTGCTGGCGCTGCGCGCCTACTGGGGCCGGATCAAGAGCGCGTTCTTCTGGTTCATGCCGCTGAGCGCGGCGGTCACGATCATGGGCTCCTCCTCCCGCGGCGGCCTGCTGGGCCTGGCCGCGGTCGGCATGTGGCTGCTGGCCCGCACCAGGCAGCGCGTCAAGGCCTTCGTCTTCATCGCCCTGGCCTGCACCGCCATCTGGTTCGTGCTGCCCGCCGAGTTCAAGCAGCGCTTCAGCGACGCCGGCGACGACAAGACCTCTGTGCTGCGCCTGCAGTACTGGAAGGACGGGGTGGTCATCGCCCGCGAGCACCCGCTCCTCGGCATCGGCTACAACAACTGGCTCAAGTTCTACCGGGCGCGCTACAACGCCCAGGGCGAGCTGGTGCACAACATCTTCATCCAGGCGGGCGCCGAGCTGGGCTACACCGGGCTGGCCGCGTTCCTGGTGTTGATCGGCGCCAACTTCGCCATGAACCGCCGCACCCGGCGGCTGGCCAAGCAGCTGGGCGACGACCGCATGCTCCACAACATGGCGCTGGGGCTGGACGGCGCGCTGGTGGGATTCCTGGTCAGCGGCTTCTTCGTGACCGTGCTCTACTATCCGTTCTTCTGGATCAACTTCGCCATGAGCGCGGCGCTCTACAACGTGGCGATGGTGGACGGCCGGAAGGCGGAGGCCGCGCTGGCGGCCTCCCGCTGGGCCGTGGCCGCCGGCGGGGCGGCAGCCAACGGCCGGCCGGGAGGCCATGCCGGGGCGGGCGGGGCGGTGGCGCCGTCGTCCAACGGGGCGCGGCCGTCGCTGGCGTGGCCCCTGGGCGGGCCGCTGCTCTCGCCCGACCCGCTGCCGCCCCCGAAATGAGCCGCGCGGTCCTGCACCTGATCGACACGGGCGGCCCCGGCGGGGCCGAGACCATCTACTTCCAGGTGGCGCTCGGCCTGCGCCCGGAGCGCTGGCGCTCGCTGACGGCGGTGCCTGAGCGCGACTGGCTGGCGGCGACGCTGGAGCGACTGGGGGCCGAGCCGCTGCTGCTGCAGTCGGCCGGCTCCTTCGACGTCCGCTTCCTGGCCGCGCTGGTGCGCCTCGTCCGGCGCGAGCGCGTGCAGTTGATCCACGCCCACCTCTTCGACTCCGGCGTCTACGCCAGCCTGGCCGGGCGGCTGACCGGCGTGCCGGTCGTCTGCACCCTGCACGGGCGGGTGGACGTGGATCACCGGGACCCGTACCTCGCCGCCAAGCGGCGCATCCTGGACCGGCGCCGGAACCGCGTCGTCTTCGTCTCCGACACGCTGCGCCGCTGGTACGCCGGGGCCGCGCCGCTGCGGCGCGCGCCCACGCTGGTGGTGCACAACGGCATCGACACGCGGGAGTTCGCGCCCGGGCGCAGCGGCGCGCTGCGGGCCGAGCTGGGCATGGCGGAAGGCGAGCTGCTGCTCGGAGCCGTGGGCAACATCCGGCCGGCCAAGGACTACTCCACGTTGCTGCGGGCGGCGGCGCTGCTGCGGGACGCGGGCGCGCCCGTCCGCTTCGTGGTGGTGGGCGCGGGCGGGAACGAGCTGCAGCGGCGGCTGGAAGAGGAGCGGGCGGCGCTGGGGCTGGAGCGGCAGGTGGTGCTGGCGGGCTTCCGCGAGGACATCACCGCCGTGCTGCGGGGGCTGGACGGCTACGTCTCCAGCTCCAGCTCCGAGGGCTTCTCGCTCACCACCGTCCAGGCCATGGCCTGCGGGCTCCCCGTCCTGGCCACCCGCTGCGGCGGCCCCGAGGAGATCGTGGACGACGGACTGACCGGGCTGCTGGTGCCGCCCGGGTCGCCGGAGGCGCTGGCGTATGGCGTGATGCGGCTGGCCGCCGACCCGGCGCTGCGCGCCCGCCTGGGCCGGGCGGCGCGCGAGGCGGCCGAAACGCGCTTCGCGCTGGAGAAGATGGTGGCGGGCTACGAGGACGTGTACGCCGGTGCGCTCGGCAGCGCGGGCGTGGAGCAGCCCGGGCGCGAGGGCGCGCCCGCCGGCGCCCGCCCGCGCACCCTGGCCCAGGCCTGAGCGTGGCCCGCGTCCTGGTCACCGACGCCGAGGAGCGCGCCGCCCTGGCGGTAGTGCGCTCCCTGGGGCGCGCCGGCCACCAGGTGAGCATCTGCTCGCCCCGGCGGCGCCCCCTGGCGGGGGCATCCCGCTTCGCCCGCGAGCGCGCCCTGGTGCCGGACCCGCTGGCGGCGCCCGCCGCCTACGCCGACGCGCTGCACAGGCTGGTGGGCGCCCTGGACGTCGAGGTGCTGCTTCCCATGTCCGAGGCCTCGCTCATGGCGCTGCTGCCGGAGCGGGAACGCCTGGGCCCGGTGGCGCTGCCCTTCCCCTCGGCCGCCGCCTTCGAGCGCATCCGCGACAAGGCGGAAGTGCTCGAGGCCGCCCGCCGGCTCGGGATCGGCGTGCCGGCCCAGCGCGTCGCGGCCTCCCCCGCCGAGGCGCCCGACCCTGCCACGCTCCAATTCCCCGTGGTGCTCAAGCCCGCCCGCTCCGTCATCGACGACGGCGGCGACGGCCGGGCCAAGTCGGCCGTGTTGCACGCCGCCAACGCGGCGGAGTACGCGGCGGCTATCCGGGCACTTCCCGCCGGCGCCTACCCGCTGCTGGTGCAGCAGCGCATCGTGGGCCCGGGCGCGGGCATCTTCCTGCTGGTCTGGGATGGGCGCCCCCTGGCCGCCTTCGGGCACCGCCGCCTGCGGGAGAAGCCGCCCAGCGGCGGCGTCAGCGTCTACCGCGAGAGCGCCCCCGTGGACGACCGGCTGCTGGAGCTCTCGCTCCAGTTGCTGCGCCACTTCGACTGGCAGGGCGTGGCCATGGTCGAGTACAAGCTCGACGCCGCCACGGGCACACCCTACCTCATGGAGATCAACGGGCGCTTCTGGGGCTCGCTCCAGCTGGCCATCGACGCCGGCGTCGACTTCCCGGCACTGCTCGTGGCCTGCGCCGCCGGCTCGCCCCCCGAGCCGGTGGACAGCTACCGCCTGGGCGTCCGCTCCCGCTGGTGGTGGGGCGACGTGGACCACCTCATCGCCCGCGTGCGCGCCGGCGACGGCGCCGCCGCGGCGCTCCGGACCTTCCTCGGCACCAGCTTCGATGGAGCCCGCAACGAGGTGCTGCGCTGGAACGATCCCGCGCCGGGGCTGCGGGAGACGATCGACTGGCTGCGCCGCCGCTGAGACACCCGCTGGTTTCACGGGCGGCCCTACACTCATCTCACACGAAATCACGAAGGACTGCCGAAGCCATCTTCAGCGGGCGGCCGAAGCATTCCGATCCATGAAGCCACCGGGATTTGTTGTTGTAAAAATAACAACGCCAACATCTTGCGACGCCGCGGAGGCGGGGTCGGCCCCGCTCTCAGAGGTGCCGAGATGGATGTCTTCGACGTGTTCGCCCCTTCGTGTGAGCGCCAGTACGCGCCGGGGCGCGGCGCAACAGTAGAGAAACGGGGCAACATATCCACCGAGCGGACATGGGAGAGTGGCTCACGGCAGAGGCCGTAGTGGCGGCCCGACGCCCTCCGCGTGCTCGGCGCCTCCGCGTGATGAGGTCTGTTTCTCAGGAGATGAGCGTCGGGACGCCCCGGAAGTGGAGGGTTCGCTTAGGAGACGTCCCGGGCGAGCTGGTCGGGGGGGGAGGAGGTTTGGCGGCCGAGGACGTGGGCCATCCGGCTCTGGAGCGTTTGCTCGATGAGCAGCTCGTTGAGGCGGGTCACGTCGTAGCGCTCCACCACGAAACGGCGGCAGGCGGCGGCGACGGCGCGCATCTCCTCGGGGCGCATGCGCGCCAGCTCCATGATGGCGCGGGCGAGCGCGTCGCTGTTGCGGGGCGGCACGGAGAAGCGGCGCATCTCCGGCGGGATGGACTCGGGCACGCCGCCGGCGCGGGTGGTCACCACCAGGGCGCCCATGAGCATGGCCTCCTGGACGGCGCAGGCCTGCGTCTCCGCCCAGTTGCCCAGGGGCACGCTGGGGAGGAGCAGTACGTCGGCGCCGGCCATGGCCTCGATGACCGCGCCGTTGGCGAGCACGCCGGGGAAGCTGACGTAGGCCGAGAGGTCGTGCTCGCGCACGAAGGCCTCGAGCAGAGAGCGGCCGTAGCCCGCGCCGGCGATGACGTAGGAGATACGGTGTTCGCCGGCCGCCACGACCTGCTTCACGGCCTCGAGCGCATAGAGCAGCCCCTTCTCCTCGCTCATGCGACCGGCGGAGACCAGGCGGAGCACGCCGCCGGGGCGGTAGCCGCGGTCGGGGCGCGGGTTGTAGTCCTCGAGGGCGAAGCCGACAGGCAGGACGCTCACGCGGTCGGCGGGACAGCCGCGGGCGATGGCCTGGCCGCGGGAGAACTCGGTGTTGGTGAACACGATGTCGGCCGCCGCGAAGGCCTGCGCGGCGCTGTCCTCGCCCAGGCGAGGCGCCATGGGCACCTCGCCCCCGTGATAGTAGAGGGCCACGGGCACGCCCGCGAAGACGCGGCGCAGCCAGGGAAAGAGGGTGGCCGTGCCCAGCCCGTGGACGATGCAGAGGTCGGGGCGGCCGGGCCCCAGCGCCAGTGCGCGGGCGGCGGCGACCAGCCGGAGCTTGGGACCGGGCGCGGCCGCCGCGGCGGCGCGGGCCCGGCCGGCGGCGCCCATGCCCAGCCTGGCGGCTCCCGCCAGGATGGCCGGCAGCCGCGGCAGCAGCGTGTGCAGCGTTCCGGGCACGTAGCGCGTGCGCTCCGCCAGGCCGAAGCGGACCACTTTCTGGTTGCGCACGCGGTCGATCTCGTCGAAGGCGAATACGCGCAGCTCGTGGCCGCGTCGCACGAGGTCGGCGAAATGCGCGTCGTAATAGGGCTTGTACGGAGTCGGGTAGTGCTGCGCGAAGGCGTAGATCCGCATCAGGAGTCCAGTATCTCCGCGGGCTGAGTCACGGTGAAGGCGGTTTCGCGGAGCGGCACCCGTGCACGTGGCGTGCCTCACCCCGGGGCGGCGGAATCCGCGTCGCGGCCCCGAAATCGGCCCGTTGTGCGGGTGCGCCCCGACCGCGCGCCCCCTGCCGGCGGACCACACGTGTTGCGCCCTCGCGACGGGGCGGGCGGAGCACGCGCGGCGCCTGTCCCGGGGCATGTCCTCGCGGGAATCGAGTCGCCGCGCGGCGGACGAGGGCTTGGGGTCGACCGCGCCGCGCGCGTATGGCGATTGCAACGGGAGGGGGCGGCGGCGCCCGGCGCTCTGGCGGCGCGCCGTCGTCGTCGGGAAGCAGCAGAAAATGGATGGAGCAGTAGAGAGGCCCGGCGGCCTGGCACGGATCCGAAGGGATGTCCGCGCTTTCCGCTCACATGGGTGCTATATTTCACGGGAGCGCAGGAACGTCCATGGCCGTGCTCGCACCAGTCCACCGCACCCTCGACCGCCTGGCCGACCTGCGCGCCCGTTACTTCCTGGGTTACGCGTTCGTCCACATCAACAAGACGGGCGGCAGCAGCATCGAGCAGGCGCTCGGGCTTCCCTTCCAGCACAAGACCGCCGTGGAGATGCGGGACGAGATCGGCGCCCGGCGCTGGGCCGGCCGCTTCACCTTCAGCGTGGTGCGCAATCCCTGGGACCGCGCCGTATCACATTACTACTACCGCATCCAGACCAACCAGACGGGGCTGCGCGACCGCCCCATTCCCTTCGGTGACTGGGTGGCGGGCGTATACGCCGAGCGCGATCCCCGGTACTACGACAAGCCCAGGATGTTCATGCCGCAGCTGCACTGGCTGCTGGACGAGAACGACCGGATCATGGTGAGCGCGGTGGCCCGCTTTGAGACGCTGCGGGAGGACTTCGGCGAGATCTGCCGGCTGGTGCGCCGGCCGGCCCAGCTGCCGCACCTCAAGAGCTCGCGCCGGCCGCACTACCGCGAGGCGTACACGGATCGCTCCGCGGAGCTCGTCGCCCGCTGGTTCGCGGAGGACATCGAGGAGTTCGGCTATAGCTTCTAGTCAGCGGCGCCTCTTTTGGAGGGGTAGTTGCGAGCAGCACGAGCATGTTCCACCCGTGGTAACGGTACTTCCTGCGACAACCTGCAGATGCGGCACCGGTTTCAAGACGGCGGCGTGCGCCCCGGCGCGTGCCCCGACCCAGCGCCCGCGCGGCGGGCGGCCACTCTCATCGGGACCCGACCCTTGCTGACGCTGCTCTGCCTCCTCGCCGGTGCCCTCACCGGTGCCTGCGCCCGTTCGGGCGACCTGGCCGCCGGCCGGCCCTCGGTCGCCGAAATCGCTGCCGCGGTCCAGATCGTGGCCGCGCCTTCGTCGCTGGCGGTCGGCCAGCAGGGCCAGGTCGTCGCCCTCGCCCGCGACGGCGCCGGCAAGCCGCTGCCGTCGTATCCCCTGAGCTGGGCCACGAGCGACAGTACCATCGCGGGCGTGGACAGCACCGGCCTGGTGACCGGCATCTCCCAGGGCTCCGCGGACATCAGTGCGGTAGCCAACGGCCTCCTGGCGACCGCCCGGGTGAGCGTGTTCCTGCCGGGGGCCGACCAGAGCGTGGGCGTCGTGTTCTCCGACGACTTCGAGGGGGGCTACGGGCCGCAGCAGAACGGTGCCGGCTGGACCAACACCGCTCCGGTGAACGTGACCATCTCGAGCGACGTCGCCCACAGCGGCTCGAACAGCCTGCGCTTCCGCTTCCCGGGCAAGGTCGACTGCCTGGACGCGTCCGCGGAGCAGCGCTTCGCCGTGGGACGACCGCTGCGGGAGCTCTGGCTCGAGTACTGGATCTACTTCCCCGCCGGGGGCGAGGGGGGCAGCGCCCGCTACGCGTCGCGGACGCAGGCCGGCTGCCCGAGCACGGCGGACAACAACAAGCTGCTCTCGCTCTTCGGGCCGGTCTACAACGGCGAGACCACCCTGGGACTCCAGAGCTGGAGCAGCCGGAACGGCCAGCCGGGCGACGCCCGCCTGGACGTGGCCTACTCCAAGGCGGGACACAACGGCGTCTGGTTCTACCCGGGCGCCAACGCCGACCCCTTCGTGAGCGATGCCGACCGCGGCCACTGGCTGCAGCTGCGGGTGCACGTGCGGCTGGCGGACGTGGGGGTGTCCAACGGGCACGTCCAGGTGTGGAAGAACGGCGCCCTGATTCTGAACGCCGACAACCTCGACTGGTACGACTCGACCGGTCAGGCCAACTACATCGTGCAGGGCTACCTGATGGGGTGGAGCAACTCCGGGTTCACGGACACGACCTACGTCTACATCGACGACGTCAGCATCATGGACCGCGACCCCGGCTGGTGAGGCGCGCGCTCAGCCCGCGGCCAGCGCCCGGCCGCCGGGGGTCCGCTCCGCCAGCAGCTCACTGTAGGCGTCCACCAGCGTACCCCCCACCACGTCCCAGGCGTAGCGGCGCTCGGCCAGCGCGCGGGCGCCGCGCCCGAGGGCCTGCCGCAGCGGTCGCTCCTCCAGCACCCGCTCGACCGCCGCGGCGAAGGCCGCGGGCTCGTCGGCCACCAGGATGTTGCGCCCGTGCTCGGCGGCGAGCCCCTCGCAGCCCACGCTGGTGCTCACCACGGCTTTCCCCATGGACCAGGCGTCCAGGATCTTGAGGCGGCTGCCGCCGCCGACGCGCAGCGGCACGATGTAGCACTCGGCATCGTGCACGTACGGCCGGATGTCGTCCACGTAGCCGGTGAGCTCCACGCCGTGCTCGGCCAGGTAACGGCGCCGGTCCTCCTCGCGGGCCGCGCCCACCCAGCGCACGGGCAGGCCGGGACGCCGGCGCCGCAGCAGCGGCAGGATCTCGCGGCAGAAGAAGTCGAGGGCATCGCGGTTGGGGAACCAGTTGGCGCCGCCCACGAAGACCAGTCCGCCGCCGTCGATGTCCTGCCCGGGGCGGAACGCCTGCGTGTCCACGCCGTTGGGTACCACGACGTAGCGGCCGTCGGGCGCGAGTCGCTGCAGCGCCGCGGCATCCGGCTCCGACACGGCCACGTTCAGGGCCACGCGGGCGCACCACTCACGCTCCGTGGCCTCCATGAGCGTGGCCTGGCGGGCGGCGTAGAGCCGCACCGGCGCCGAGTCGTCGGAGCGCGCCCGGCGGCGCAGCAGCTCCGACTCCACGTTGTGATGGGTGCAGGCCACCGGCAGCCCCCGCAGCAGCGGCAGGTAGGCCGAGAGGTCGAGGCTGTCCACGTGCGCCAGGTCGAAGCGGCCGCTGGCGACGGCCGCCCGCACCCGCTCGCGCACCGTCGCCGAATCGTAGAGGTAGTGGGTGAAGACCCGCCCGCTGAGCAGGCTGCGCAGGTGGTCCGCCGCGAAGCGCAGCCGGCTGTGGCGCTGCGGGATGGGGAAGGCGTCGGCCTCGCCGAGCTGGCGCAGCGCGCCCAGGCTGGCCGCCTCGTCGAAGGCGAAGCCCTGGTCGGGCGAGATCGCCCGCTCGAAGCAGAGCATGGTGATGGAGTAATGGCGCGCCAGCACCCGCAGCAGATTGTAGGTCCGGATCCAGACCCCGCCATCGGGCGGGTAGGGCAGCGTCTGCGACAGGAAGAGCAGCGACGGCTTCTGCGTCATGCGGCACTCCCCGCCGGCTCCGTCGTCGCCTCCGCCCCGTCCGCGGCGTCGCTGCGCAGCCAGAGGTTCTGCACCACGATGCTCTTGCCCGAGGGCGCGGGCGGCAGCTCGCTCACGCGCTCCACGCGGATGTCCACGCCCGGCAGGCGCGCGCGGCCGGCCGCGAGCAGCCGTTCCTCGTGTCCCTGGTCGAACGCCGCCGACTCCACCACCCGGAAGACCACGCGGTCGGGCGCGTGCTGCACGACCTGGAACTTGGCGATGGGCGAGCCCGCCGAGCGCTGGTCCTCGAACAGGTACATGAAGAACTCGCCGTGATAGCGGCGGCCGTCGGGGCCCAGCACGAAGTCGTAGGCCCGGCCCCAGACCCGCTCCAGCAGGGGGAAGCCCCGGCCGCAGGAGCAGGCTCCGCCGGGCACCGCCAGGTCGCCCACCCGGTAGCGGATCATGGGCAGCGCCACGTTGTTCAGGTCCGTCACCACCACCTCGCCGCTCTCGCCCCGGGCCGCGGGCGTGCCGTCCGGCCGCAGCACCTCGACCACGTGGCTCTCGGGCAGCAGGTGCAGCCCGCCGGCGGGGCACTCGTAGGCGATGGGCCCCAGCTCGCCGCAGCCGTACTCGTTCTGTACGGGCGCGCCGAACGCCGAAACCATGGCGCGGCGGTGCGGCTCCGTCAGCACTTCCGAGGTGGAGACGATCGCCTTCAGCCCCAGCGCCCGGCCATCGTAGCCGCGCTGCAGCACGAAGTCCGCGAAGGCGGCCAGCATGGAGGCGTAGCCGTAGAAGAAGTCCGGCCGGAAGTCCAGGCAGCGCCGCCAGTAGCGCTCCAGGTCCTCCTCGCCGAAGGCAAAGGCGGAGAAGCGGATACGGTGCATGGCGAAGTCCGCCGCCGCGAAGCGCAGCCGCCGCTTCAGCGTGGCCGGCTGGCCCCAGAAGCGCACGCCCCGATCGCCGCGACGCACGCCGAACCAGCCGTACGCCACCCAGGAGGCGGCCATCTCCGCCGCCACCGCCGCCGAGTCCTTGACGATGGCCACCGGCTGGCCCGTGGAGCCGCCCGTCACCTTGCGCAGCGTGCGTCGCGGCTGGGGCTGCACCAGCATGTCGGCGATCGAGTCCTGCAGCTCGGCCTTGGTCACCAGGGGCAGCTCGCGCAGCACCTCGAACGGGTCGCGGCCGGCCAGGGCCACGCGCCGGCCCCAGCGCTCCCGGTGCCATGGCGACGACCCGGCCGCCAGCGCCAGCAGCCGCTCCAGGCGAGCCGCCTGCCGCGCCCGCAGCGCGGGCGCCTCCAGCCACTGCGCCGTCTCCAGCTCCCGCTGCTTCTCGAACACGCCGCCTTCACCCCGGGCCCGTACCACGGCGGGGTACACCAGGCGACGGTGTAGCCAGCGGGCTCCGGTTGCGGCCAGACTCTCCGGCAAATCGACCTCCTCCATCGTCGGGCAGTGGGCTCCGGGTGACGCCGGGACGCTACGTGCTGTGGCGGCCATGCCACAGCCGCGCAGCCGCCGCAGCGGCTTCCGGGCCGATTTCGGGGCCCGGCGGTGCCGCTCCGCCGGGCACGTAACGTGAACGGGGGGGCTGTCGCGACCCGCTTCAGCCGTCGCGGGCCCTTCCCTCTGGAGACTCGATGAACAAGCAGACTACGAGCCGCTCGCATCCGGCCGCCGCGCCGGCCCCCCGTCACCGCTCCGCCGGCGAGGCTGCCTGATGTGCGGCTTCCTCGGCGGTGTGCTGCGTCGCCCGGTGGAGAGCGCCGACGTCAGGGCGTTCCGCCGCGGGATCCGCATGCTGGCGCACCGCGGGCCCGATGCCGAGACCCTGGGCGTTATTCCGGAGGTCAATGCGGTGCTGGCGTTCCGGCGCCTCTCCATCATCGATCATGCCACCGGTGGCCAGCCCATGACCACCGGCGCCGGGCAGCACATCCTCTTCAACGGCGAGATCTACAACTACAAGGAAGTGCGGGCGGAGATGGAGCGGGAAGGCGTCGCCTTCCGCACCCATCACTCGGACACGGAAGTGCTGCTGCGCAAGGTCGTGCGCGAGGGGCTGCCCGGGCTTTCGCAGCTCGCGGGCATGTTCGCTTTCGCCATCCTGGACACCGAGGCCCACACGCTGCTGCTCGGGCGCGACCGCCTGGGCATCAAGCAGCTCTACTACACGGACACCGAACAGGGCTTCTTCTTCGCCTCGGAGCCCAAGGCGCTGCTGGCGCTGCCCTGGGTCGCGCCCGGGCTCGACCAGACCCAGCTGCCCGCCTACTTCAATTTCCGCTCGACGCCCGCGCCCAATACGCTCCTGCGCGGCGTGCGCAAGCTGGCCGCCGGCACCGCGCTCCGCCTCGACCTGCGCTCCGGCCACCACAGCATCGAGCGCTACTGGAGCGTCCCCGCGACTGCACCCGCCGAGGGGACCATCCCCGCCGCCGAGGCACTGGACCGCTTCGAGGCCTCGTTCCTCCAGGCCATCCGCCGCCGCCTGGTCGCCGACGTGCCCGTGGGCGCCTTCCTCAGCGGCGGTCTCGACTCCAGCCTGGTCGTGGCGGGCATGGCGAAGCTCGGACACCCGCGCATCGAGACCTTCTCCGCCGCCTTCCCCGGCAGCCCCGACGACGAGGCCGCCTTCGCCCGCCGCGTCAGCCAGCGCTTCGGCACCAAGCACTTCGAGCACCAGGAGAACGCGCGCGCCTTCGCCGACGCGCTCCCCGGCTGGGTCGAGCTGAACGACGACCTCGTCGCCGACGCCTCCTGCCTGCCGCTGCTCGCCGTCGCCCGCATGGCGCGCAACGCCGGCGTCATCGTGCTGCTCTCGGGCGAGGGCGCCGACGAGCTCTTCGCCGGCTACGGCTCCTATCACAAGTACGTCGGCCTGCGCCGGCTGCGCCGCATGCTCCCCGGCACCGCCGCCCGCCGCGCCGCCCTGCGCCTGCTGGGCGCCTCCGGCAAGCTCGCCGGCCAGGACGTGCCCCGCGCCACCGAGTACCTGGTCCGGGGTGGCGGCTTCCTCGGCACCGCCGCGCTCCTGGGCGAGGTCGAGCTCGGGCTCCTGCTGCCCGGGTTCCACCAGCCCATGCCGCGTGCCAAAGGCCACGACCTGGCCGACCTCTGCGCCTTCGACTTTGTCACGCGCATTCCCGAGGACCTCATGGTCCGCACCGACCGCGCGACCATGGGCGCCTCCGTCGAGGCCCGCGTGCCTTTCCTCGACCACGACCTGGTCGAGACCACCTTCGCCCTGCCCCATGCGCTGCGGGCCACGCCCGGCGCCAGCAAGGTCCTGCTCCGCAGCCTCGCCCGGCGCTGGGGCGTGCCCCGCGAGACCATCGCTCACCGCAAGATCGGGTTCCAGCTCCCCATCGGCGACTGGTTCCGCCAGGAGCTGCGTCCGCTCTGGAACCACATCTTCGACGAACGGGTCATCCCCGGCATCGACTACGACCACGTCCGCCGCATCCTCGCGTTGCACGAGCGCGGACTCGGCCACTTCGAGGAGCTGCTCTGGCGCGTCGCCGCCCTCGAGCTCTGGTACCGGCGCTGGGTCTGCGGCGACTCCGGCAACCTGGGGCTGCTCCCCGGCGCCGAGCCTGACCGCGACACCGTCCTCTCCGCCTGACGACGCCGTTCCCGCCCGGCGGGGGCCCGTTGGCCCGCGCCGGGCGGGGAACGGGCAAGGGAACGGGCGGGGAACGGGTAAATTTTCCCCGGTCGCCGCTCCCTGCTGCGCAAGTTATTTCATCACTTCATTTTCCGCAGAACGTCCACCCGCCGCATCCTTCCGGTTTCCGTGCCCCGGCGCCGCGCGCCGCCCGGAACCCGGAAGCGTTTGGCGGGGCATAACACATTGCGGCAGTATTGCAAGATGCCGGGCGCCAGGGAGAACCGCCCGATCCGGCACGGATCTCGTATTGGAGGGCGTCGAATCCGGGCCGTTCCGCAAGATCAGCTGAATCCAATTCCTGGAGGTTGCACCGATGAAGGTGCGGAGACGTTCAGACGTGCGCCCCTGGCGCAAGCATTTGCTCGTCGCGGGCGTGGTGTACCTGGCTCTGGCGTCCGGCTGCGGGGATGGTCCCGTGGGCGTGGCGCCGGTGATGACGCAGCCTGCCGCGGTGCTGAGCGGCACGATCGCGAAGGTGACGGCGACGCCGACCACGGCCTCGGTGGCGGTCGGATCGACCACGACGCTGACGGCGATGGCCTACAGCTCGAGCGGCACCCTGGTGACGGGTGGCACGTTCGGGTGGACGAGCAACAACAAGGCGGTGGCGACGGTCTCGGGGGGCGTGGTGACGGGCGTCGCCCCCGGTAGGGCCACGATCAAGGTGGGATCGGGCGGTTTCACGGCGACGTGTGCGGTCACGGTCACGGCGCCACCCCCGGTGATCTCGCCGGTGCTGGCGTCGTCGGTGATGCTGGCGCCGGCGAGTGCGAGCATCGGCGTGGGCGGGACGGTGCAGCTGGCGGCGACGGTCAAGGACGTGACCGGGCTCATCCTCACGACGCGGCCGATCACCTGGAGCAGCAAGGCGGCGTCGGTCGCGACCGTCTCGGCGACGGGCGCGGTCGCGGGGGTGGCAGTAGGTTCGGCGACCGTGACGGCGAGCGTGGACGGGATCCAGGCGACGTCGCTGGTCACGGTGACGACGGCGCCGCCTCCGCCTCCGCCTCCGCCTCCGACCGTGGGCGGGGTGCTCTTCGCCGACGGCTTCGAGGCGGGTTATGCGCCCAAGCAGAACAACGCGGGCTGGACGAACACGACGCCGGTGAACGTGACGGTCTCGACCGACGTCGCCCACGGCGGCACGCACAGCCTGCGTTTCAGCTTCCCCGGGAAGGTGGACTGCAACGACGCCTCGGCGCAGCAGGCGTTCACGCTCGGCCGGCAGATGACGGAGGTCTGGATGGAGTACTACGTGTATTTCCCCGCCGGGGGCGAGGGCGGGAGCGCGAGGTACTATCACCGGTCGCAGCCCGGGTGCAAGGACACCTCGACGAACAACAAGTTCTTCACGGTCTACGGACCGAACTACTCCGGTGAAACGACCATGTCGCTGCAGACTTGGACGACGGCGGTGAGCGTGCCGGGCGACACCCGGGTCAACACCGCCTACTCCAAGGCGGGCCGCAACGGGATCTGGTTCTACAGCGCCAACGACGACCCCTTCGTGAGCGCGCCAGACCTCGGCCACTGGATGCAGATCCGGGTGCACCTGCGGCTGGCGAGCTTCGGCCAGTCCAACGGCGTGATCGAGGTCTGGAAGAACGGCGGCAGGATCCTCACCAGCACCACCCTGGACTGGTACGACTCAACGAACAGCGCCAACTACATGACGCAGGGCTACCTGATGGGCTGGAGCAACTCCGGCTTCACGCAGATGACCAACATCTACCTGGACGACTTCAAGATCATCGACCAGAACCCGGGTTGGTGAGCCAGTGCGCGCGGGGGCTGCAGGAGCGGCTCACGCAAAGCCGCGGAGCACGCGGAGAGGGCCGGGGCCGGGCTTCCGGTCACATCCTCCCGGGCCCGGGTGCGTCGGGATTTCCTTTTGTGTCTAACGGCAACACCCCGCAGGACTTCGGAGGGGAGACCCGCCGGGAGCCCTGCATGATGTAACCACGTCAAAGGATGTCGGCAGTCGCCGTGTGGTCCGGCGTCCCCGGAATGCTCCTTCGCGTGCTCGGCGCCTCTGCGTGAGCACCCGCCTGCGCGGCGGCGGCGTTGCGGTCCGGGCTCGGCGCCTTCCGCACCAGGATGGCGTTCACCTCGTTGACGAAGAGCTCCCGCACGACCGGCACGCGAGTGAGCGGGTCGAGCCGCTTGACGCCGCGGTACCTGCGGAACTCGAAGCGGAGCCCGGCCTGCGCGACCAAGCGCTCGAACTTGCGGATGCTCATGCGGTTGAGCCCCGACTCCACGTCCTCGTAGCGGCGGGCGCCATCGCTGAGGTAGCGCTCGCGGACCTTCAGCACGGTGCGCTCGCGGAAGAGCAGGTTCACCCAGGGCACGGGCGTGAAGAAGTGCATGTGGCTGCCGTAGGGCGCGAACCAGGGCGGGCCGAAGGTCATGAAGATGCGGCCGTCGGGCGCGAGGGCGCCGGTCATGGCCCGGAGGGCGGCGAGCGGGTCGGCGAAGTGCTCCATCGAGTTCTGGGAGAAGGTCAGGTCGCGGGTGCCCAGGTCCTCGGGCGCAAGCGCCGGGCGCAGCGTCACGCGCCCGGCGAGGCCGTGTTGCTCGACGAGCTGGCGCGCGCTCGCCAGGGTGCGGGGGTTGCTCTCGATGCCCAGCACGTGGCCGGCGCCGGCGCGGGCCAGTGCGACGCACTGGAAGCCGGCGCCGCAGCCGAAATCGAGGACCGCCTTCCCGCGGACCGCGTCCAGGAACGTGGGAAACACGCTCGTGAGCAAGCGCAGCGCGTTGTCCACGGTCCACCGGGCGTGGAGCGCGGCTGGCGCCGGGACGCCGGGAGGCGCGGAGAGCGCCCGCAGCAGCCGTTCGCCCAGGTCCAAAGAGCTCCTCCTGAGGGGGTGGGGGGATGCGGGACGCGGCGGCGCGGCCAGAGGGGCACCTCTCGTGCCGGCCGGCCGGAGCCGTGGGCGCCGACTCCGGGCCGGGCCGCGCCGCCGCCGCGCGCCGGGCAGCGGCTCCGCGGCG
>JADGQX010000101.1 GCA_017881445.1 Gemmatimonadota bacterium
CTGGCGCCCTACCTCGAGCGACGGACCGGCCCGCGCAAGCTGGCGCTCGAGCCGGGACTCGCCCCGGCCACGGTCTGGGACCCCGTGCTGCCGGGTCAGAGCGCGGGCCCCACGCGCGACCGGTTCGTGCGCAGCGCGACCGATCCGGGACCGCTGCCCGCCAGCGACGCGGAGATCGCCCACGCGCCGGTGACCAGGCTCTCGCGCTGGATCGAGACGCGGAAGCTGACCTCGGAGCGCCTGACCAACATCTACCTGGCGCGACTGCGCCGCTTCGATCCCACGCTGCGCTGCGTCATCACCCTCACCGCCGACCACGCCCTGGCGCAGGCCCGGAAGGCGGACGCGGAGATCGCCGCCGGCCGCTATCGCGGCCCGCTGCACGGCATCCCCTTCGGCGTCAAGGACCTGCTGGACACGGCCGGCATTGCTACCACCTGGGGCGCCGAGCCCTTCCGCAACCGCGTGCCGGCCGCGGACTCGGCCGTCGTCCGCAAGCTGAACGACGCCGGCGCGGTGCTGGTGGCCAAGCTCAGCCTGGGCGCCCTCGCGCTCAACGACATCTGGTTCGGCGGCCAGACCATGAACCCCTGGCTGCTGCAGGAGGGCGCCTCGGGCTCCAGCGCCGGTCCCGGCGCCGCCACCGCGGCGGGGCTGGTCGGCTTCGCCATCGGCAGTGAGACCGGCGGCAGCATCGTCAGCCCCGCCATGCGCTGCGGCGTAACCGGCCTGCGCCCCACCTACGGCCGCGTGCCGCGCACGGGCGCCATGACGCTCTGCTGGTCGCTGGACAAGCTCGGCCCCATGACGCGCAGCGTCGAGGACACGATCCTGGTGCTGCGGGCCATCTCCGGCCCCGACGCGGGCGACGTCGCCAGCGTCCCCAGCCGGCTCGACTTCGACGCCGGCGCGCCCGTCAAGGGGCTGCGCGTCGGCTACTTCCCCGCCTGGATGAAGGAGGCCCCCGCCACCGACGTGGACCGGGCCGCGCTCGCGGCCGTGGGCCGGCTGGGCATGGTGCCCACGGAGGTGACGCTGCCCGACTGGCCCTACGATTCCCTTTACCTGGTCCTCTTCGCCGAGGCGGCCGCCGCCTTCGAGGAGCTGACGCTCTCCCACCAGGACCGCACGCTTCGGGCGCAGGTGCCCGACGCCTGGCCCAACCTGTTCCGCAGCTCCCGCTTCCTCTCCGCCGTCGACTTCGTCCAGGCCGACCGGCTGCGCCGCAAGGTGGCCGCCGAGATGGCCCGCGTCTTCGCCTCCGTGGACCTGCTGCTGGTGCCCTCGCTGCGCGACGAGATGCTGACCATCTCCAACTTCACCGGCCACCCCTCGCTCACCATGCGCGCGGGCTTCGTGCACGTGTCCCAGGCCCGCAGCGACTGGGCGCCCGACCCGGCCCATCCCCTGCCCACCTTCTCCCCCCCGCGCCGCGTGCCCCACGGCGTCACCTTCATCGGCCGCCTCTTCGACGAGGGCACCCTCGTGCGCGCCGGGCTGGCGCTGGAGCGGGAGCTGGGCGTGGTGGGCGAGACGCCGCCGGGGTTCTGACCGACCTCAATCCGCCACGCGAATTGGGTGGCGCCACGCGCCTGGCGGATTGAGTGCGCCTTCCGACTTCAATCCGCCACGAGAGTGGCTGGGCTCTGCGCCTGGCGGATTGAGTGCTGCTTCCGACCTCGATCCGCCACGAGAGCCCTGGGGCCCCGCGCGTGGTGGGTTGATTGCGCCAGCCGTTCCGCGCGGAGCGATGTATGCATCGCCGTCGGCGGATTCTGACCTCCACCAACGGGAACTGCCATGCCGTCGCAGCGCACCACGGATGCCTCGCCCCCCGCGCCGTCCGATGCCCTGGTGGTGTTCGGCGCGACGGGCGACCTCGCCCACAAGATGATTTTCCCGGCACTCTACGCCATGGTGAGACGGGGGGTTCTGGACGTGCCGGTGGTCGGCGTGGCCGCGCCGGCCTGGAGCCTGGCGCAGCTGCGCGAGCGCGCCGCGGACGGCATACGGGCCGCGGGCGCGGTCGACGATGAGCCGGCGCTGAGCCGCCTGCTCTCCCAACTGCAGTACGTGAGCGGCGACTACGACGACCCGGGGACGTTCACGGCGCTGAAGACGGCACTGGGCGATGCGCGGCGACCGGCGCACTACCTGGCGATTCCGCCGTCGCTCTTCGCCGACGTCATCCGGGGGCTGGGTGCCGCGGGGCTGGCCGAGAACGCGCGAGTGATCGTGGAGAAACCGTTCGGCCGCGACCTGGCCTCCGCGCGCGAGCTGAATCGCGTTGCCCGCTCGGTGTTCCCCGAAGACTCCATCTTCCGCATCGATCACTTCCTGGGCAAGGAAGCGATCATGAACATCCTCTACTTCCGCTTCGCCAACTCGTTCCTGGAACCGATCTGGAACCGGAACTACGTGGCCAGCGTGCAGATGACGCTGGCCGAGGATTTCGGCGTGAACGGGCGGGGCGGGTTCTACGAGACGGCCGGCTGCCTGCGGGATGTCGTCGAGAATCACCTCTTCCAGGTCGTCGCCCTGCTGGCCATGGAGCCGCCCGCCATTCGGGACTTCGGCGCCGTGCACGCCGAAAAGGCGGCGGTCTTCCAGGCCATGCGACCGGTCGAGGCCGGCGACGTGGTCCGCGGGCAGTACGCCGGCTACCGGGAGGAGCCGAACGTCGCCCCGGACTCGGATGTCGAGACGTTCTGCGCCCTGCGGCTGTTCATCGATTCCTGGCGCTGGGAGGGCGTGCCCTGGTACCTGCGCTCCGGCAAGGGGCTGCCCGCGACCTTTGCCGAGGTGATCGTGCAACTGAAGCCGCCCCCGCAACGGCTCTTCGCCGATTCCACGCCCCCGGAAGGCCAGGCCGACTATCTGCGCTTCCGGCTCTCGCCCAACTCCGCCGTCGCCCTGGCCGCTCGGGTCAAGCACGTCGGCAAGGAGTTCGTGGGCGCCCTGCGGGAGCTCTACCTCCTCGACCACGAGCCGGGAGAGGAGGCGCCCTACGAGCGTCTCCTGACCGACGCCATGGCGGGCGATGGAGCGCTCTTCACCCGGGAGGACGCGGTCGAGGCCGCATGGGCGGCGGTCGATGATGTCCTGACCAACCACGAGCCCGCCCTTCCCTACGACGTGGGAAGCTGGGGCCCCGAAGCGGCGGACGCGCTCTTCGCGGCCGATGGCAGTTGGCACAACCCCGCGCCGGGCGAGGAGACCGCATGACGCCGCCGGACGACGTCGTCGTTCTCCTCGACTGCGACAACACCCTGCTCGACAACGACCTGGTGCAGGTCGATCTCCAGGACCAGCTCGCGCGCGAGTTCGGCGCGGGATGCCGGGATCGCTACTGGGCGATCCTCGAGCAGTTGCGCGTTGAGGTCGGGTACGTGGATTACCTGGGCGCCCTGCAGCGCTACCGGCTGGACGTGAGGAACGACCCGCGACTGTTGTCGATCTCGTCCTTCCTGGTGGACTATCCCTTCGCCAGCCGGTTGTACTCGGGCGCGCTCGACGCCATCCGGCACCTGGGGAGCTGGGGGCGGACCGTCATCCTTTCGGATGGAGACGTCGTCTTCCAGCCGCGCAAGATCCAGCGCTCGGGGTTGTGGGCTGCCGTGCAGGGCCGGGTGCTGATCTACATCCACAAGGAAGAGATGCTGGACGACGTGGCCGAGCGCTTCCCCGCCCGGCACTACGTCATGGTGGACGACAAGCTTCGCATCCTGGCGGCAATGAAGAAGACCTGGGGTGACCGGTTGACCACGATCTTCCCCCGCCAGGGCCACTACGCGCTCGATCCCGCCAACCTGAGCGCCTACCCGCCGGCCGACCTCACGGTCGAGCACATCGGCGACCTGGCCGGACACGATCTGTCCATAATGCGCGGCTCGAGCCGCGCCGCCGGGCCTTTGCAGGGGGAATGACCATGAAGCCGACACAGCAGCTGCACGACCTGGGGCAGAGCCTCTGGCTCGACAACATCACGCGCGATCTGCTGGCGAGCGGCACGCTCCAGCACTACATCGACGAGTTCTCGCTGACCGGCCTCACCTCCAATCCCACCATCTTCGATCACGCCATCCGCGGCGGCGACGCATACGATGCCTCCATCCGTCGGGGGACGCTGGAAGGCCTGTCGGGCGAGGCGCTGTTCTACGAGCTGGCGCTGGAAGACCTCAGGGCGGCGGCCGACCTCTTCCGCCCGGCCCACGACCGCACCTGCGGCGTAGACGGCTGGGTCTCGCTGGAGCTGTCTCCCCTGCTGGCCAACGACACCGCGGGCAGCATCGCCGCGGCGGCCGAGCTGCACGGGCGCGGGCAGCGCCCCAACCTCTTCATCAAGATCCCGGGCACCATCGAGGGCTGCCCCGCCATCGAGGCCTCGATCCTCGCCCGAGTGCCCATCAACGTGACGCTCCTGTTCTCCGCTGAGCAGTACCGCGCCTCGGCCGAGGCCTACATGCGCGGGATCGAACGGCGGCTCGCCGCCGGCCTGGACCCGGTCGTCCCCTCGGTCGCGTCACTCTTCGTCAGCCGCTGGGACGTGGCCGTCCAGGACCAGGTGCCGGCGGCGCTGCACAACCGTCTGGGCATTGCCGTCGCCGGGCGCACCTACAGGGTCTATCGCGAACTGCTGGCGTCCCCGCGCTGGCGCGCGCTGGCCGCGGCCGGCGCCCGGCCGCAGCGCCTGCTCTGGGCCAGCACCGGCACCAAGGATCCCGCCGCCGCGGACACCCTCTACGTCGAGGCGCTGGCGGCCCCGGACACCATCGACACCATCCCCGAGAAGACGCTGCACGCCTTCGCCGAGCACGGTCGAGTGGGCGGCACGATGGCGCTGGACGGCGGCGATGCCGAGGACGTCATCGCGCTGTTCGCCCGGCAGGGCGTGGACGAGAAGGCGCTCGCCGCCCGCCTGCAGCGCGAGGGCGCCGAGGCCTTCGACAAGTCGTGGCAGGATCTGCTGGCATGCATTGCCGAGAAGAGCGCGCAGCTGGTGCGCGGGAGCGCAGCATGACCGTGCCCGGCGCCAAACTCGACGAGCTCTGCATCAACACCATCCGCACCCTCAGCATCGATGGCGTGCAGAAGGCGAACTCGGGACACCCGGGGCTGCCCATGGGCGCCGCGGCCATGGCCTACGTCCTCTGGACGCGCCACCTCCGCTGCGACCCGGCGGACCCGGCCTGGCCCGATCGCGACCGCTTCGTGCTCTCGGCGGGGCACGGCAGCATGTTGTTGTACAGCTTGCTCTTCCTGACGGGCTACGGGCTCACCCTGGACGACCTTCAGCACTTCCGGCAATGGGGCAGCCGCACGCCCGGCCACCCCGAGCGCGGCGACACGCCCGGCGTCGAGGTCACAACCGGGCCGCTGGGGCAGGGCTTCGGCAACGCGGTCGGCATGGCCATCGCCGAGCGCTGGCTCGCGGCCACCTTCAATCGCCCCGGGCAGCCCATCGTCGACCACCGCACCTACGTCCTGGCCAGCGACGGCGACCTGATGGAAGGCGTGGCCGCTGAAGCCGCATCGCTCGCCGGCGACCTGCGCCTGGGCCGGCTCATCGTGCTCTACGACGCCAACCGCATCACCCTCTCCGCCACCACCGACGTCACGTTCTCGGAGGACGTGGGGGCGCGCTTCGCCGCCTACGGCTGGCAGGTGCAGGAGGTCGACGGCATGGACGTGGCCGCGGTCGATGCCGCGCTCACGGCCGCCCGCGCCGACGAGCAGCGGCCGTCGCTCATCGTGGCCCGCACCCACATCGGCTTCGGCAGCCCGCACAAGCAGGACACCTTCGAGGCCCACGGCGAGCCCCTGGGCAAGGACGAGGTGCGCCTGACCAAGCGGGCCTACGGCTGGCCGGAGGACGCGGACTTCTTCGTGCCCCCGGAGGCCCAGCGGGAGTTCGACAGGGTGGGCGCGCGCGGCGCCGAGCGGCGCAGCGCCTGGCAGCAGGTCATGCTCGCCTATCGCGCCGCGCAGCCGGAGCTGGCCGCCGCCTTCGAGCGCGCGCTGGCGGGCGAGCTGCCCCCGGGCTGGGACGCCGCCCTCCCCGTCTTCACCCCCGCGGACGGCGACATGGCCACGCGCGATGCCGGGGGCAAGGTGATGGCCGTGCTCGCCGATTCGCTGCCGAACCTGGTCGGCGGCTCGGCCGACCTCGATCCGTCCACCCGCACCATGTTGAAGGGCAAGGGCGACTTCCAGAGCGCCGATGTGCCGGAAAAGGGGCAGACCCCGCCCACGCAGGGGCTGGCGGGCGGAGTCTGGGGCTACGCCGGGCGCAACATCCACTTCGGCATCCGCGAGCACGCCATGACCGCCATCCTCACCGGGATGGCGCATCACGGCGGGGTGGTCCCGTTCGGGGCGACGTTCCTGACCTTCTCCGACTACATGCGCCCGAGCATCCGCCTGGCCGCGCTCAGCGAGGCGCACGTCATCTACGTCTGGACACACGACAGCATCGCCCTGGGTGAGGACGGCCCGACGCATCAGCCGGTCGAGCAGATCGCCAGCCTGCGGGCCATGCCGAACCTGCTGCTGCTCCGCCCCGCCGACGCCAACGAGACGGTCGAGGCCTGGCGCATCGCCCTGCAGCACAGGGGCGGACCGGTGGGGCTGCTGCTCACGCGCCAGAAGCTGCCGGTGCTCGACCGCAGCACGCTGGCAGCAGCCGCCGGCGTCGCCCGCGGTGCCTACGTCCTGGCCGACGCGGCCCCGGGGTCGCCGGAGCTGATCCTCATCGCGACGGGCTCCGAGGTCTCGCTCGCGCTCGAGGCGCACCGCCGGCTCGCCGCCGAGGGCGTGCGCAGCCGCGTCGTGTCCATGCCGTCCTGGGAGCTGTTCCGGGCCCAGCCCGCCGAGTACCGCGATGCGGTGCTGCCGCCCGCGCTGCACGCCCGGGTCAGCGTGGAGGCGGGCTCGCCCTTCGGTTGGGAGCGCTGGGTCGGCCTGGACGGCGCCATCATCGGCGTGGACCGCTTCGGCGCCTCGGCGCCGGGTCCGGTGGTCATGGCCGAGTATGGCTTCACCGTGGATAACGTGGTCGCGACGGCGAAGTCGGTGCTCGCCCGCGAGCGTCACTGAGGCGCCGGCCAGCAATGTCACGGTCAGCGGGGGACGAATGCAGCTGGGGATGATCGGGCTCGGGCGCATGGGCGCCAACATGGTGCGTCGCCTCATGCGCGGCGGGCACAGCTGCGTGGTCCACGACACGGCGCCCGCCGCCGTGCAGGCGCTCGTGGCCGAGGGCGCCATCGGGGCGACGACGCTGGACGAGTTCGTCGCGCGGCTCACGCCGCCCCGGGCCGTGTGGCTGATGGTGCCCGCCGCCGTCGTGGATGCCACCCTCGACGCCCTGGTCCCGAAGCTGGCCGCCGCCGACGTCGTCGTGGATGGCGGCAACTCCTACTACCGCGACGACATACGCCGCGCGCAGCGCCTCACCGGCAAGGGACTGCACTACGTGGATTGCGGCACCAGCGGCGGAGTCCTCGGCCTCGAGCGGGGATACTGCCTGATGATCGGAGGCGAAGCCGACGTGGTGCAGCGGCTCGATCCCATCTTCGCCACGCTCGCCCCCGGCCCCGGGCCGCTCGCCCGGACCCCCGGGCGCGAGCAACGCGCCGGCACCGCCGAGCGGGGCTACCTGCGCTGCGGGCCGAGCGGCGCGGGCCATTTCGTGAAGATGGTCCACAACGGCATCGAGTACGGCCTGATGGCCGCCTACGCCGAGGGACTGAACATCCTCCAGCACGCGGACGTGGGCAAGCAGGCCTCGGCCGCGGATGCCGAGACCACGCCCCTGCGTGACCCCGCCGCCTACCAGTACGAGTTCGACCTGGCCGACATCACGGAAGTCTGGAGGCGCGGCAGCGTGATCGCCTCCTGGCTGCTCGACCTGACCGCCGCCGCCCTCGCCGCCGACCCGGCGCTCGAGCACTTCCAGGGACGCGTGTCCGACTCAGGCGAAGGCCGCTGGACGCTGCAGGCGGCGATCGATGAGGCCGTGCCGGCCAACGTGCTGGCCGCGGCGCTCTTCGGCCGATTCACCTCGCGAGGCGAGGCCGACTTCGAGGACCGGCTCCTCTCCGCCATGCGCTTCGAGTTCGGTGGCCACCTGGAGAAGAGCGCGAGCACATGAAGGCCCGGGCCGACCCCGCCGGGACGGAGTCGGGCATGCTCGATCGCATCCAGCGCAGCGCCTTCGACTGTCTGCTGCACGAGGCCAACGAGGCCAACGGACTGGTGCGGGACAAGACGCGCGCGGACTGGCCCGCGAGCATCGCCGCGGTCGGCCTGGCGCTCACCGCCTATCCCGTGGGCGTGGAACGGGGCTTCGTCACGCGCGCCCGGGCCGCCCAGCGTACGCTCACCACCCTGCGCTTCTTCTGGCGCAGCAAGCAGGGGCCTGAGCCCGACGCCACCGGTCACATGGGCTTCTACTATCACTTCCTCGACCTGCAGACCGGCGCGCGCGCCTGGCAGTGCGAGCTGTCCACCGTCGATTCCGCACTCCTGCTGGGCGGCATGCTGGCCGCCGCCGCCTACTTCGACCGGAATACGCCGGCCGAGCGCGAGATCCGCGAGCTGGCCGAGCGGCTCTACGCCCGCGTCGATTGGCAGTGGGCCCGCAACGGCGGCCTCACGCTGACCCACGGCTGGAAGCCGGAGCGCGGATTCCTGCGCTACCGCTGGGAAGGCTACGACGAGGCGCTGCTGCTCTACCTGCTCGGGCTGGGCTCGCCCACCCACGCGCTGCCCCCGGAGAGCTACCGGGCCTGGGCCTCCACCTACGAGTGGAAGTCCGTCTACGACATCGACTTCCTGTACGCGGGGCCGCTCTTCACCCACCAGCTCTCCCACGTCTGGATCGATTTCCGCGGCATCCAGGACGACTTCATGGGCGCCCACGGCATCGACTACTTCGAGAACAGCCGCCGGGCCACCCGCGTGCAGCAGCAGTACGCCATGCGCAATCCGGGCGGGTTCGCGGGATACGGCGAGTTCTGCTGGGGCATCACCGCGAGCGATGGCCCGGGCAAGACCAGCCGCAACGTGGATGGCACCAGGCGGCGCTTCTTCGACTACCAGGCACGAGCGGTGCCCTACGGCCCCGACGACGGCACCATCGCGCCCTGGGGCGTGGTCGCCTCCCTGCCCTTCGCACCGGAGATCGTGTTGCCCACCATCGCGCACTTCAGCCGGCTCCGGCTCGGGGGCCACCGGTACGGCTTCAAGGCCAGCTTCAATCAGACCTTCCCTGACGGAGCCGATGCCGCGCTGGGCTGGGTGTCACCCTGGCACTTCGCCCTCAACCAGGGACCCATCGTCCTGATGATCGAGAACTACCTCTCGGGGTCCGTCTGGGAATGGCTGCGCGCATGCCCCTATCTCGTGGCCGGGCTGCGCGCCGCCGGGTTCAGCGGCGGTTGGCTCTCGAACGGCGGCGCCGCCGGGCCCTGACGGCGCACGCGCATCGACGCTGAGCGGAGCGAGGTGTCCCGAGCGCAGCTCCCGGGACGTTCTCAGCTTGAAGAGGTGCGTCGTCCCCCCCCAAGGCTGGCATCCCATGAAGTGGCCGTTGGTCGCGTTGTTGGCATTGCTGGTGGTGCCGGGCTGTGGCTCGGAGCCGGCCGGGCTGGATTCGGACCAGGCCGAGCTGCGCTGGGGCAGCTCCTTCGGCATGTGCGGCGGCTACTGCCGGCGGGAGTTGGAGATCAGCCGCGGCGGCATGCGGCTCACGACGTCGAGCTGGGACCCGGCGCACTATCCCACGAAGGTCGAGGAGCGCCCGCTCCCGGCGGGCGCCTGGGATGCGCTGGACGCAGCGCTACGGCAGTCGCAGCTCGAGCGGCTCGACTCCGTTTACGGCTGCCCGGACTGCGCGGACGGCGGGGCGGAGTGGGTGGAGCTGGCGGCGCCGGACCTGAAGAAGCGGGTGGCTTTCGAGTACGGTAAAGCGCCCTCCCCGCTGCAGCCGCTGCTCGACCGGATCGTGGAGCTCAGGGCGCAGTTCCCGCAGTAGCGGCGGGAGCCGCCGGCTCGTCGTCGAGGTATTCCGCGTGGTACATGCGGATCAGCTCGAAGAAGTACGTGATCATCAGCGGCCCCAGCAGCAGCCCCAGCAACCCGAAGTACTTGATGCCGGCAAAGGCGCCGATGACCGTCAGGAAGGGGTGGATCCGGGCGTAGCGCCGGAAGACCCACGGGCGGATCACGTTGTCGATGTTGCCCACCACGACGATGCCCCAGACGGCGAAGAGCGCCGCGGCCAGGTAGCGCTGGTTGAGCGCCAGGAACACGACCGCCGGGCCCCAGACCATGCCGCTCCCCACCACCGGCAGGATCGCGACGATCACCGTGACGACGCCCCAGAAGATGGCGTAGGGCAGCCCCGTGGCCCAGAAGCCGAGGCCGACGCAGATCCCCTGCACCGTGGCCGTGGCGAAGGTGCCGATGAGGGTGGAGACGGTGACGTCCCTGAAGCGTCGCTTGAGCAGCTCGCGGTTCTCGGGCGAGAAGGGGATGAACGGCCCCAGCGTGCGCCAGACGCCGTCCGGGTCGCAGAGCAGGTAGAAGAGCCCGAAGAGCGCGATGGTCAGCTGGATCCCGAGCCGGGCGACCGTTCCCAGCAGCCCGAGGGCGCTCGTGCCCAGCCAGGTGACGGCGCGCGAGGCGAACGTCTCGATCTGCGCGCCCACGTCGTAGGGACCGATGCGCAGCTCCCGCAGCCGGTCGACGCCCGAGCTGCGGATCACGCCGCCCGCGAGGTCCCGGGCCTCCGTGGCAATCAGGCCGACCATGGAGCCGACCGGCAGCACGATCAGCAGGATGGCCACCAGGATGACCAGCCCCGCCGCGAGCGCCGCCGGCATCCGCCGCGCCAGCCGGCGGTGGAGGGGCGCGAAGATGACATAGAGCACGGGCGCCCAGATCAGCCCCGTGACGAACGGCCAGGCGGTGACGGCGATCCCCACCCCGACCAGGAAGATCAGGAAGGCCGCGCGCTGCTGCTTCGTGTCGAACATGACCATGCCCCTACGGTAGGCGACGACGATCCTCGCCGCCAGCGTCGGCGCCGCGCCGGCATTCCCCACCCGCCCAAGCGCATTGCGGCCCGGGCCGTGCATCTGCCCCGCGCAGCCCCAACTCAGGGAGGCCGATGATGCGATGGCCCATAGGGCGACCGAGCCCGGATGACCCCGACCGCCGCGGCGAGGACCGCGGCGACGAGCGCCGGGGCACCGCGGGCGTGCTCAAGCGCATCGAGCGCACGCTGGGCCCCGGCCTGATCACCGGTGCCGCCGACGACGACCCCTCGGGCATCGCGACCTATTCCCAGGCGGGCGCGCAGTTCCAATACGGCCTGCTCTGGACCGTGCCGCTGCAGCTCCCGCTCATGGCCGCGGTGCAGTTCATGTGTGCCCGCATCGGCCGCGCCAGCGGGCGGGACCTCGCAGGGGTGCTGGCCAACCACTATCCGCGCGCCGTGCTCTGGTTCGCCGCCATCGTGCTGCTGGTCGCCAACATCGTCAACGTAGCCGCCGACCTGCAGGCCGTGGCCGCCGCGCTCTCGATCCTGACGCACGTGCCGACCGCGGTCTACATCGTGCCCGTCGCCGCGGGCATCGTCGCCCTGGTGGTCCTCGCCAGCTACGAGCGGCTGCGGCGCTACATGCGCTGGAGCACGCTCGCGCTCTTCGCCTATGTCGTCGCCGGCCTGCTCGCGCACCCCGACTGGGGACAGGTGCTGCGGGCCAGCGTCGTGCCCGAGTTCCACTTCTCGACCGGCTACGTGCAGATGTTCGTCGCCGTCTTCGGCACCACGATCTCGCCCTACCTCTTCTTCTGGCAGTCGGCCGAGGAGATGGAAGAGGAGAAAGCCGCCGGCCGCACCACCGTCGCCAGCCGGCGCGGAACCAGCCCGCGCGTCCTGCGCCTCATCCGCGCCGACACCTTCTTCGGCATGTTCCTGTCGCAGCTCATCGGCTTCTTCGTCCTGGTCTGCGCCGGCGCCGTGATGTTCCCCGCCGGCCTGCGCAACGTCGAAACCGCGCAGCAGGCCGCCCTGGCACTGAAGCCGCTCGGCGGCGGCGCCGGTACCGTGCTCTTCTGCGTCGGCCTGATCGGCACCGGTGTCCTCGCCATCCCCACGCTCGCCGGCGGCGCATCCTACGTGCTTGCCGCGCTCTTCGGCTGGCGCACCGGCATCGGCGCGAAGCCGAGACGCGCACCGAAATTCTACATCTCGCTGGCCGGGGCGGTCGCCGTCGCGGCGGCGCTCGCGCTCGGCTTCCAGCTCACCGGCGTCAGCGTCGTCGCCCTGCTCGTCGGCGCCGCCATGCTCAACGGCATGCTCGCGCCCCCCCTCATGATCATCATCCTGCTGGTGGCCAACAACAAAACCATCATGGCCGGCCACACCAACGGCTGGCTCCTGAACGGTCTCGGCATCCTCGCCACTGCCATCATGCTGGCCAGCACCGTGGTGCTGCTGTTTCAGCTCGCTGAATCGGCGCTGGGGGGGTGATTGGGCGGGGGGACCGGCCTGGTGGCGGTGGGGACGCTGCTGCTGGTGCTCTCGGGGCTGGGCGCGTACGACCGCACCACCTGGGTGCTCGAGGTGTTCCCCATCTTCCTGGCCGTGCCGGTGCTGGTTGCCAGCGCGCGGCGCTTTCCGCTCACGCCGCTGGTCTACCGGCTGATCTTCCTGCACGCGGTCATCCTCATGGTGGGTGGGCACTACACATACGCGCGGGTGCCGCTCGGGTTCTGGGTGCAGGACGCGCTGCACCTGGCGCGCAACCACTACGACCGGCTGGGCCACTTCGCGCAGGGCTTCGTGCCGGCGATCCTGGTGCGGGAGATCCTGCTGCGCCGCTCGCCCCTGGTACGCGGCAAGTGGCTCTTCTTCCTGGTGGCCGCGGTCTGCCTGAGCATCAGCGCCTGCTACGAGTTCGTGGAGTGGATCTCGGCGGTGCTGGGCGGGTCCGCGGCGACGGATTTCCTGGGGACGCAGGGCGACGTCTGGGATACCCAGTGGGACATGCTCTTCGCCCTCATCGGCGCGCTCACGGCGCAGTTGCTGCTCGCCCGGCTCCACGACCGGGAGCTGGACCGCCTCGAGCGCGCCGGCTGAGACCCGCTATCTCGATAGGGAGTGTGTTCGTGAGGATGCTCGTCCCGGCTCTCGTGTTGTATTCGCTTGCGGTCGCCGCGTGCGGCGGCGGCAATGGTGGCCCCATCGCGACGGGGCAACCCGGCCTTGCGCTGACTCTCTCTGGAAGCGCACTGGCCGTCGGGCAAGGGGCCACCGGGAACGTAGCCGTGACCGTTGTCCGGACCGGCAATACCGGCAGCGTCACGCTGAGCGTCACGGGCCTGCCTGCGGGAGCCAGTGCCACCTTCGAGCAACCCGGCAGCAACGATTCCGGCAGGATCGGGATCTCCGCCGGTCAGGCACCGTCGGGCAGGTATCCGCTGACGGTGGAGGCCACGGACGGTACCAGCCACGCTACCGCGGCGCTCGCTCTTACCGTGAATCTACCTGCCGCGATGACGGACCCGTTCCGCTGGATGTCGAGTGGGCCGCTGCTGTCCGCCATCCCCGATGCGACCCATCCCATCGTCTCGATCAAGGATCCTTCGGTCGTCTACTACGCCAACCAGTGGCACGTGTTCGCCACCACGGCCAACAGCGCGGGCGTCTGGAGCATGGTGTACCTCCATTTCGGCGATTGGAGCCAGGCGGCGGCCGCTCGCCCGTACTACATGGATGCCACTGCCGGTTATGGGAATCACGCCGCCCCCGAGGTCTTCTATTTCCGGCCGCAGAACAGGTGGTACCTGATCTCGGAATGGGGTCCGCAGTACTCGACCACCGACGACATCACGAAACCCGAGACCTGGACGCCGCCCCGGGACTTCTTCGCCTCCAAGCCCGCGGGCATCGGCAGCTGGATCGACTACTGGGTGATCTGCGACGCCGCCAACTGCTACCTGTTCTTCACGGACGACGCGGGGCACTTCTACCGCAGCCGGACGAGCATCCAGAACTTCCCGCAGGGCTTCGACACTCCTGTTCTCGTGATGCAGGCCACGAGGGCCTACGACCTGTTCGAGGCCAGCAATACCTACAGGATCAAGGGCACGAACCAGTACCTGACGCTGGTGGAAGGCATCACTACCGACGGCAAGCGCGCCTTCCGCGGGTTCATCGCCGACCGCCTCGACGGTGACTGGACGCCAATGCCCAATGCCGGCGACTGGACGACTCCGTTCCTGGGCGCGCCCAACGTGGCCTTCGACGCCGGCGTCAACCCATGGACCGTCGATTTCAGCCACGGCGAGATGATCCGCGACGGCTACGACGAGACCCTCACCATCGACCCCGCCAATCTGCAGTACCTGTATCAGGGACTCGATGTGAATCACCGCTCCGGTGACTACTCTCAGCT
>JADGQX010000102.1 GCA_017881445.1 Gemmatimonadota bacterium
GTGCTGGCGGCGCTGCTGGCCATGCGCTTCCCGCGGCGAGCCGCCCGGGCGCCGGGGGGGCCGGTGCTGGCGCAGATGCGCGAGGGTGTGCGCTACGCCTTCGGCTTCCCGCCCATCCGCGCGGTCCTGCTCTTCCTGGCGCTGGTCAGCTTCATCGCCCAACCGTACATGGTGCTCATGCCCATCGTGGCGACGCGGGTGCTCCACGGCGACGCGCACACCCTGGGCGCGCTCTTGGCCGCCACCGGGCTGGGCGCCCTCGCCGGCGCCATCTACCTCGCCTCCCGCTCCACCGTGGTAGGGCTCGGCCGCGCGCTGCTGGCCGGCGCCTTCCTCTTCGGCGCCGCGCTGGTCGCCTTCGGCTTCTCGCGCTCGATCTGGCTGTCCTTCCCCCTGCTCGTGCTCGTCGGCGTGGGCATGATGGTGCACACGGCCGCCAGCAACACCATCCTCCAGACCATCGCGACCGACGGCATGCGCGGCCGCATCATCAGCCTCTACTCGCTGGCCTTCCTGGGCACGGCGCCCCTGGGCAGCCTCTACGCGGGCAGCCTGGCGGCACGCGCCGGCGCGCCCGTGACCATCGTGATCGGCGGCGTGGTGACGCTGGTGGCCGCCACGTACTTCGCCACGCGCCTGGCGGTCCTGCGCGAGCAGGTCATGCCGGTCTACCGGCGCCTGGGGATCGTGCCCGAGGTCGCCATCGCGCCGGGGAACGCGACGCCGCGCTAGGGGAATCGTCGCCAAACCGCTTGCCTCAAGGGGCGCTTGAGGTTAACCTGTACTATCCCTACCGATCACGGCTGGATCGCCCCCCCGCCGGGACTCGGACCCGTCGGGCAAGCCGTGAGTGTGAGTACCTCGCAGGTGTCGGAGCGAAGGATCTCCGACGGCCGTTGCCGTCACGACCGCGACCAAGGAACGACCCCAATGAATCGTTCAGCTACGATGCTCTTCGCTCTCGCCCTCGCGGCGGTGGCGATCCCGGGCGCTTCGCGCGCGCAGACGCCGGAGCCGAAGGACAACAAGTGGACCAAAGAGGCCACGAAGTTCATGACCGTGGCCTCGCTGAAGCAGAAGCCGGAGGAGGCGACGCCGCTCTACCAGCAGGCGCTCGGGTCGCTGCAGCTCGGCATGCAGCAGGACCCCTCCAACGCCAAGGTCTGGCTGCTGGCGGGCGAGATCTACGCCAACATGGGCCAGCTGGCCCAGGCGGACAGCGCGCTCAAGAAGGCG
Source organism: Gemmatimonadota bacterium (assembly GCA_017881445.1). Lineage (GTDB taxonomy): Bacteria > Gemmatimonadota > Gemmatimonadetes > Longimicrobiales > RSA9 > JADGQX01. The sequence goes on from JADGQX010000102.1 coordinate 1,237, forward strand.
AAGGAGCTGTATCCGCAGTACGCGCAGGAGATCGAGGGCGCCCGTGAGCAGGCGTGGCTGAAGGAGTTCCAGAAGGGCACAGCGGCGCTGGACCGCAGCCAGACGGACTCCGCGCTCGCCTTCATGCGCCGCGCCGAGTCGATCTACGACCAGCGCCCCGAGGCGCAGCTCAACCTGGGCGTGATCCTGCTGAACTCGGGCCACGCCGACGAGTCGACGGAGGCGTTCAGGCTGGCCAAGGTGCGGCTGAACGGCCCGCTCATGGCCAAGCTCAAGCCGGACGACCAGGCGCAGTGGAAGAGCTGGGACCAGCTCATCGACGTCACCGTGGCGCAGGTCCAGGGCAACAAGGGGATCACGGCCTTCCAGAAGGAGCAGTTCGACGAGGCGGCCGTGGCGTTCGCCAAGGCGCTGGAAATGAACCCGAACGGGCGCGACTACGCGTACAACGGCGCCGAGTCGGTCTTCGCCAAGGTCAACCACATGGAAGAGGCCCGGCGCGAGCTCGAGTCCGCCAAGCCACCCAAGCCCGCTGAGCTGAAGAAGATGGACGCCGACATGGCGCCGGTCTACCAGCAGCTCATCGCCAGCGCCCAGAAGGTGCTGCCCTTCGACCCCGGCAACACCGACGTCTACATCATGATGGCCAAGTCCTACCGGGGCCTCTCGGTCGCCGCGACCGACCCCAAGGAGAAGGCGGCCTTCCAGGCCAAGGCGCTCGACGCCCTGAACGCCGCCACCAAGATGCCCTTCGAGGTCACGGGGCTCACCGCCGCCTTCGGCGACACCTCCCGCATCGCTGGTAAGGTCAAGAACCACACCATGAAGAAGGGCGACCTGGCCAAGCTGCACGTCTCCTTCCTCGCCATGGACGGCAGCGTCCTGGGCGTCGCCGACATCAGCGCCGCCGTGGGCACTCCCGACAACGAGGAGCCGTTCGAGGCCAGGACCCCGACCAAGGGCCAGGTGGCGGGCTGGAAGTACGAGATCGTGAAGTAGCGCGCACTCCAGGCGCAAACAAAAGGGCGGCCCCGCAGCACGCGGTGGCCGCCCTTTTTTCAACCAATTCTCACCGCCGAGATCGCCGAGTTCGCCGAGAACGGCGCCGAGCACGGCAACGGATGTTGTTGTTTAACTACAACATCCAGATCCCGGCCGTGCCACGATCCCGCGGATGTCGATGCCCACCGCCTCGGCGGAAGTACCTCGGCGTCCTCGGCGTCCTCGGCGGTAAGATGTGGTTCCTGGCCTCAACTGCGGATGCGCACCAGCAGGATGGGCCGGCCGCTGTGCTCCATGAGGCGGGCGGCGATGCTCCCCTCCCAGATGGCGGAGACGCCGGCGCGGGCGTGGGTGGCCATGGCGAAGGCGTCGGTGCCGGGGCGCGCGGCGGCGGCCTCGAGCACCTTGACCGGCTCGCCGCGCTCGACCAGGCCCTCCACGTCCAGCCCGTCGGCCTCGAGGCGGCTCACCAGCGTCTGCAGGTAGGCGGCGGCGTCGGTGGCCTCCTCCTCGAGGACGGCCTCGCCCATGCGCGGCAGCAGGCGGGCGGTCGCGCCCCGGGCGCCGCGGATGGTCGAGAGCGTGGGGATGACCGACTCCAGCACCAGGGTGGACTCGAGGGCGCGGGCAAAAGCGGCGGCATAGGGCAGCACGGCCTCGGACGGGCCGCTGCCATCGAGGGGGACCAGCAGGCGCCGGCAGAGGAAGTCAGCCTCACGCCCGCGCGGGCTGGGCGGCATGAGGAACACGGGGATCCCGCCCCGGGCCAGGACCTGCTGTGCCACGCGCCCGAAGAGCAGGCCGCGCACGCCGCGGCCGCCGTGGGTGCAGAGGACGATGAGGTTGGCGTCGGCGCTGGCGGCCTCGCGGGAGATGCGGGCGGCGACGTCGCCCGGGCCGGTCTCCACCCGGGTGCGGGCCCTCACGCCGCGCTGGGCCACCCACGCGACCAGGTCGTCGAGGTAGGCCTGCGCCTCCTGGGGCGTCTTGAGGTGATGGTAGCCGTGGACCTGCGCGGGCGCCTCGGGCTCGACCACGTGCAGCAGCACGATCTCGGCGTCCAGGCGGACGGCCAGCGCGACGGCGGCGGGGACCGCGGTCTCCGCCAGGCGCGAGCCATCGAGCGGGACGAGCAGGTGCCGGTACATCGTCATGCCTTCCCCGTGAAGATCTGGTAGAGCAGGAAGAGGTTCAGGGTGATGATGGCGGCGACGACGAAGCGGATCGCCGCCGTCGTCACCCGCCGGTTCACCAGCACGCCCATGATCTCGTGCCTGGCCGTGAAGTGCGCGAGCGGAACCAGGGCGAAGGGCAGCCCGAAGCTGAGGACCACCTGGCTCAGCACCAGGGTGCGCGTGGGATCCAGTCCCATGGCGATGACGGCCAGGGCCGGCGCCATGGTCAGCGTCCGGCGCACCCAGATCGGGATCTGCCGGTGGATGAACCCCTGCATCATGATCTGGCCCGCCATGGTGCCGACGGTCGAGGAGGACAGTCCGGAGGCCAGCAGCGAGATGGCGAAGGCGGCACTGGACAGCGGCCCGAGCAGCGGCGCCAGCGTGCGGTGCGCCTCCTCGATGGTGCCCACGCCGGTCATGCCGTGGGCGTGGAAGGTCGAGGCCGCCATGATGAGCATGGCCATGTTGACCAGCCCGGCCAGCCCCATGGCCAGCGCCACGTCCAGCACCTCGAAGCGGAACAGCCGCCTGGCCTGCTCGTCGTTGCGGGGCACGATCCGCCTCTGCGTCAGCGCCGAATGCAGGAAGACCACGTGGGGCATGACCGTGGCGCCCAGGATCCCCGTCGCCAGCAGCACGCTCTGGGTCCCGGCGAAGCGCGGGATGAGCGTGCCGCTCGCCACCTGCGCCCAGTCCGGGCGGTCCAGGAAGGTCTCCAGCAGGTACGCCCCAGCGATGACGCCCACCAGCGACGTGATCACCGCCTCGATCGGCCGGAAGCCCCGTTTCTCGAGCGCCAGGATCACCAGCGTGACGATGCCCGTGAGGATCGCCGCCAGCAGCAGCGGGACGTGGAAGAGCAGGTAGAAGCCGAGGGCGGCGCCCAGGAATTCGGCCAGGTCCGTGGCGACGGCTATCAGCTCGCTGACCACCCACATGCTCCAGGCCACCCAGCGCGGGTACTCGTCGCGGCAGAGCTCGGCCAGGTTCCGGCCCGTGGCGATGCCCAGCTTGGCCGAGAGCGACTGCACCAGCATCGCCGTCAGGTTGCTGGCGAGCACGACCCAGAGCAGCATGTAGCCGAACTGCGCGCCGCCCTGGATGTTGGTGGCGAAGTTGCCCGGGTCGATGTACGCCACCGACGCCACGAACGCCGGACCCAGGAAGGGCAGCGCCCGCGTCAGCCGCCAGCCCCGGGCCTGGCCTTCCAGCACCCGGACCGCGTGCCGCTCCGTCGCCGACGGCTCCCGCTCCGGTGTCGAGAGCCGGTCGTCCCGTCGCACCATCGAACCCCCGTTCGCCGCCCCTGCCTACCAAGCGGCCTAACCTATGGCGCGGCCGGCGAAACCGCACCCCGGCGTAGGCCGGCGGCCGCCAGTAACCCCATCTTACCGCCGAGGGCGCCGAGGTCGCCGAGGACGGCTGGAGGCCGGGCGGCCCGACGCCCGGGGACTCCCGCGGAGATCGGGGTTCGCCCGGGCCCCTGTTGGATGTTCAACTACAACAACAGATCCTTGCGGCCGCAGGTTGCCGGCGGACCAACCGGGATCGTCGCGCGCCCGCCTCGGCGGTTCTCGGCGCTCTCGGCGGTTCTCGGCGGTGAGATGCGGTTTTCGCGCAGGGCCGGCGCCCGCGATGTTCGTCCTCACGCCCGGTCGTAGCACTGTCCGCAACCGCGGACACTCCCGCGGCGCGCTCGCCTCGGGCGAAGTGGCGCAAGCCATTCTCGCACAAGACTTCTAGCCCGGCAGCCTCTGCTAGTACGACCGTTGCCATTCCAGGCCGTCGCCGGGGGCCGGCCACCGGGTCCCCGGGGCCAGGTGAACGACGGAGGAAGACCATGACACTGCAACGTTCGATCGCGCGCACCGCCGCGCTGGCGGGGGTACTGGTGCTGGGCGCGGCGGCGGGAGCCGCCGCACAGGAACGGCAGCTCTTCGAGTGGCGCGGCCGGGTGGACCGGGAGGTCCGGCTGGTCATGCGCGGCCGGTCCCTGGATGCCCGCTTCGCCGGCTGGAACCAGGGCGGCCGGGACCGCACCCAGGTCTATGGCATCCTGCCGCGCGAGGATGGGTACGTCACGCTGCAGGTGCGTGGCCGGGGCGACGTGGACGTGGTCGAGCAGCCGACGCGGCGCAACGACTACACGGCCGTGATCCGCATCCGCGACCCCCGCTCGGGGGACGCCGAGTACCAGCTGCGCGCCTACTGGCGCCCCGCCGGCGGCGGCCTGGGCGGCTTGCGCTGGCCCTGGGACCGCGCCGATGACCGGCGCGACGACGGCCGGCGCGATGACGGCGACCGGCGCGACGATGGCAACCGCGGCGGCTATCCGGACCGCGGCGGCTTCCCGGGCGGCGGCTGGGCCTCGGCCGGCAGTGGGGTGGTGCACTGGAGCGGCGCGGTGGACGATGAGGCGGAGATCCGCATCCAGGGCCGGCACGTGGAGACCAGCAACGTCCGGGGCGACGGCACACGGGACGTGCGCGCCGACCTGTCGGGCGAGCTGCCGCGGCGGGACGTCTCGGTGCGCGTGGACGATCGGGAGGGGCGGGGCCGGGTGAGCGTGATCCAGCAGCCCTCGGCCTGGAACGGCTACATGGCGATCGTGCGCGTGCGCGACCCGCAGGGCGGCTACGGCCGCTCCTCCTTCGACGTGAGCTGGTAGGGGGCCCGCGGGACCGGCGCGACGCCGCACCGGTGACATGAACAGCCCGGGTCGCGAAGGCGCGGCCCGGGCTGTTCATGTCTCCAGGCACTACCTGTACAGCAGGTAAGGCTGGCGCTTCCTGGCGAACACCTTCGCCTGCGCGTCCCAATCGTTCAGCAGGGCGACCAGGGTACCGGCCTCCATGGCCCTGTACAACTTGTCCGTGCCGGCGTGCCGCTCCAGCGGCCCCCAGACCTGGCCGTGCTCGGATTCCCGCGTCTCCACGCGGAACTCCTTCGGATGCGTCGTCCGGATCCGGTCCATCAGCAGCAGCGATGCGCGCAGCGGCCGATAGCTCTTGCGGTCCGTGACCACCAGCCGGATGCCGTGCAGGTTCTGGCCCGGATACTTGCCGTAACCCTCCTTGATCGGATACTCCCGCGCCTCGAAGCGAACGCCCGGCAGCTTCATGGCGTTCATGGCATTAGCGATCCCCACGGCATCCATCCAGGGCGCGCCCACCTGCTCGAAGGGCATGTCGGAGCCACGGCCCTCGGCCACGTTTGTCGCCTCGAAGTACACGGTCCCCGGATAGTGCACGGCCGTCTCGGGACGGTAGATGTTGGGCGACGTCTTCACCCAGGGCAGCCCGGTGTCCTCCAGCCACATGCCGCGCTTCCAGCCCTTCATCGGCACCACGATCAGCTTGGCGCCGATCTTCAGCTCGCCATTGTAGTAGCGCGCCAGCTCGCCCATGGTCAGCCCCGGCCGGCTCGCCACCGGGCCCTGGCCGATGAAGCTGGCGTACTTCGGCTCCAGGATGTTGCCCTCGACGATGTCGCCCGTGATCGGGTCGGGCCGATCCAGCACCACGAAGGGGATGCCTTTCGCCTTCGCCGCCTGCATGGACAGCAGCATGGTGGACTCGGTCGTGTACTGGCGCACGCCCAGGTCCTGCATGTCGTAGAACAACGCGTCGATGCCTTCCAGCATCTTGGGCGTGGGCGCGTAGATGGAGCCGAAGATCGAGTAGACCGGCAACCCCGACGCGTCCTTCTCGTCCGCCACGTCGCCGCCCGGCGGGATCACGCCCCGGATCCCGTGCTCCGCCGCGAACAACGCCACCAGCTTCACCTGCTTCGACTTCAGCAGCAGGTCGATGTCACTGCGCCCCTGCCGGTCGATCCCCGTCTGGTTGGTGATCAGGCCGATGCGCTTGCCGATCAATGATTTGGGAGGCGCCTGCAGGAACACCTCGATGCCCGGCACTACCTTGCCCTTCGCCGGTGCCTGCGCCGCCGCCGGCACGCCCGGCAGCCCCGCGCAGGCGCAAATCGCCAGTACGCTCAGCGTTCGCTTCATCTCGTCTCCAGTGGGATTCGGGGGGGAGTCGCACCCGTGTCGCCCGAGATGCGACGCTGCAATATGCGGTCGCCCCGGGCGCCTTGGGAACGCCCTGAAGCCGCGCCATGCGCAACCGATCCGGGCAACCCAACGCTCATTTCACGCCCTGAAGCCGCGCCATCCGCAACCGATCTGGGCAACCCAACGCTCATCTCACGCCCTGAAGCGCGCCATCCGCAACCGACCCGGGCAACCCAACGCTCATCTCACACAAAGGGGCGAAGCGCCGAAGGGGCGAAGTCCACGCCACCCGACATTCCCTCGTCGAGCCGGCATCCGTGTTTGATGTTCAAAAACCAACAACAGGATCCCGGCCGAGCCGGACGGCCCGGGTACCCCCATGATGTCTTCGTGACTTCGGCCCTTCGCAACTTCGCGTGAAACGATGCCGTCCCGTCGGAAACCGGCGTGCCGTTGCTGCTTTCGTGCTCGTGCTCGTGCTCGGCTCTCGTTACCTTTGCAGCAGCATGATGTCATCCCGACTGTTCCGTTCCTGGCTCTCGCTTCTGCTGCTCCTGCACCCGTCGGCCATCGCCGCGCAGCGGCCCGACGGTCCGGCCCTGGGCGCCGCCCTGGGCCTGGGCTGGGCGCCCAGCTTCCTGGGGGCGTGCAGCGGCGCCAGCTACGACCGCTCCGTGCGGGGCGTGACCGCCGAAGCCCGGGCCGCGCTGCCGCTGTGGGGTCGCCTCCGGCTGGAAGCGAGGGTGGCGGCACAGAGCGCGTTCGTGCTCTGCAGCGGTGTCACGATCGCCCTCCCCCATCCCGATGGCCTGGACGCGCGGAAACAGTACGACACCTTCGACTCCAACTTCGCCAGCGCCGACCTGCGCTTGCGCTACGACCTCCCGGGCGCGCCCGCGCTCGTGCTCGCGGGCGGCGCCGGCTGGCTCACTCGCATCCACGCGCCCTACCTTGCGTTCAGCCCCGGGCTCCGCTTCGGGCATCGCTGGCGCCTGGCCCTCGACGCCGACGCGCTCCTCGCCCGCGTGCCCTTCGACCGGGTCGTCACGGACTGGCGCGGCAACGCCGTGGTAGGCGAGGTCTCGCGCGAGCCGCAAACCGAGTGGCGCCGCCTGGGCGGTGTCCGCCTCGGCACCGAGTACATCTTCCGCTGAACACCCGGACCTTCGCCCCGGAGCTTCGCATGCGCCCCTTCCCTCGCCCCCGTCACCTCGCTTTTGCCCTTGCCCTTGCCCTCGGCGTCAGCCCGGCGGCCGCGCAGCGGCCGGCCGGCCTGACGCCGGACCAGCGCGCCCAGCGCGAGCGCACCGAGCAGGAGCTGGAGTCGCTGGCCATCGTGCAGCGCAAGGTGATGGTGCCCATGCGCGATGGCGCGCGCATGGCCGCCGACGTCTACGTGCCGAAGAGCGCGGCCAGGGCGCCGGCGATCTTCGTGCGCACGCCCTACAACTTCAACTACTGGGACGTGCGCAACGGCGCGCCCCGCGACATGCACACCGAGCTGGACGCGGTGAAGCGGGGCTACGCCTACGTCGAGATGAACGAGCGCGGGCACTTCTTCTCGGAGGGCAACTACGAGATCCTGGGCGCGCCCAGGACCGACGGCGAGGATGCCATTGCCTGGATCGCGGGGCAGCCGTGGTCGAACGGCAAGGTCGGGCTGCTGGGCTGCTCCTCCACGGCCGAGTGGCAGATGGGCGTCGCGGCCATGGCGCCGAAGGGGCTGGCCGCGATCAACCCCCAGGGCTTCGGCGCGGGCGTGGGGCGCGTGGCACCCTACTTCGAGCAGGGCAACTGGTACCGCGGCGGCGCCGTGCAGATGCTCTTCATCCCCTGGATCTACGGCGAGCAGAACCAGGTGCGGCCGGTGTTCCCGCGCGGCACGTCGCAGGAGGAGCTGGTCCGGGCCTCGCGCCTCTTCGACCTGGCCGAGCAGTCGCCGCCCGTGGACTGGGCGCAGGCGCTGCGCCACCTGCCGGTCAAGGACATCCTGCGGGCGGTGGGCGGACCCACGGGCATGTTCGCGGACTCCATGCCCATCCCGACCGGCGGGGCCATGGTCGAGCGCGCGCCCGACGACTCCGCCTGGTACCGCGGCGGTCTCTTCCACGACGACATGAAGATCGACGTGCCGGGCCTCTGGTTCATGTCCTGGTACGACGTCTCGGTGGGACCGAACCTGGCGACGTACGGCTTCGTGCGGCGCACGGCGTCGCCCGAAGTATCGAAGCAGCAGTGGGCCATCATCGCGCCCACCCTGCACTGCTCCTACACCCGCGCCACCGAGAACACGGTGGTGGGCGAGCGCAGTGTCGGTGACGCCCGCTTCGACTACCAGGACCTCACCTTCGGCTTCTTCGACCGCTTCCTGAAGGGCGCGCCCAGCGCGGTGCTCGATACCACGCCGCGCGTCCGCTACTACACCATGGGCGTGAACCGCTGGCAGAGCGCGGACGGCTGGCCGCCCGCGGGCGCCCGCGCCCTCACGTACTTCCTCCTGAGCGCCGGCAAGGCCAATTCCCTTGCGGGCGACGGCATCCTGTCGGCGACGTCGCCCGCCCCGGACCACCCGGACGCCTTCAGCTACGATCCCATGAACCCGGTGCCCAGCCTCGGCGGCAACGTCTGCTGCACCGGCAACGCCATCGTCGCCGGCTCCATGGACCAGCAGAAGCAGGAGGCTCGCCCCGACATCCTGGTCTACTCCACGCCGCCCCTGACGGACGCCGTCGAGGTGACCGGCCCCGTGACGACGATCCTCTACGTCAGCTCCGACGTCAAGGACACCGACTTCACGGTCAAGCTCATCGACGTGTACCCCGACGGCCGCGCCTACAACCTGGACGAGACCATCCAGCGCGTGCGCTACCGCGACAGCTACCGGAAGCCCGTCTTCATGGAGTCCGGCAAGGTCTACCGGGTCGTGCTCGGCCCCATGAACACCAGCAACGTCTTCGACGCCGGCCACCGCATCCGCATCGAGGTGTCCAGCAGCAACTTCCCCCGCTTCGACCGGAACCTGAACACCGGCAGCCGCAACTGGGACGAGGCCACCGGCGTCGTCGCCCACAACGTCGTGCACCACTCGAAGAAATACCCGTCGCAGGTGACGCTGACGGTGGTGCCGGCGAAGGCGCCGTGAGCCTGCGCCTCGTCGCCGCCCTGCTCTGCTGCCTGGCCGGCTGCGAGCGCTGGTTCACGGCGCCCGATCGCCGCGAGCCGGCGATCGGCACGGACAGGCAGCTCTATATCGCGGCAGGCGAGGGAACGGAGCCGTACGTGCAGCGTCGCTTCGATGTCATCTCCACCTACCGAAACGTCACTCGCGACACGGTTTACCTCGACTGGTGCGGGCCGGGGTTCTTCACCGGCTACGGCTTGCGCGTCGCGGGAAACGACACCGCATATACGGCATATGGCCCCGGCCATCTGGACGTCGTTCACCCGCGCTGCGCCGTCCTGCCCGGGCAGGCGCGTAGCGACACCCTCCACGTGTACGGTCCCTGGGCACGTGAGCACGACGGCACGCCCGTGGGCCGGCTCGAAGGCCGTTTCTACCTCCTGGACGGAGCCGAGGTGCCTGTACCCGAACGCCCAGGCCGTCTCCGGCGAGTTCGACGTCCGCCTGGAATGAAGCCCTCCGGCCGGAGGGCCGGCCGGCCAGGCCGTTCGTTCTCGCCCGCCGCTGGAATGCCTCTTGCCCCTTCGCCCGTTGGCGCCCGCTCAGGCGCGCGCCATGAAGCGACCCAGGCCGCAGGGAGGCAGCATGGAACGCGACGAAAACGAGGACCGGCCGGTGCTCGACCTGCCGGTGATCCCGATGGACAACGGAGAAGCGCGGGCGCGCTTCCTGGAGCTCGAGGCCCAGCAGCGGCTGACGGACGAAGGTGGCCCGGAGCCGCCGGTGGACGAGCCCAACGCCGAGACGGGGATCAGCCGCCGGGATGCTCCCGCGCAATAGGCCCGTCGGGTCCGGCGACCGCGAGAGGGCCCGGGCGACTGCGTCGCCCGGGCCCTTTCCGTGTGCATCCGCGGAAGCCGTTGCGGTTGCGAAGGGTCAGCTTCCCGGCGGCAGCCTGAAGATGCTCAGCTGCGGGTGCAGGGACGCGGCCAGGGGCGCGCCCGCCGGCGTGGAGAAGGTGAGGGTCACGGTCTGGGCGCCGCTGGCGCTGTTCAGCCGGTAGAAGGTCATGGTGCCGGGGTGCATGGACGCACTGACGGAGCCGGTCGTGGGCAGCGCCTGCGGCTGGACCGGGTAGGGGAAGGGCACGTCCGGGCTCGGCCCGGCCACGCGGTAGAGCGCGGCGTACATCTGCCGCAGGCTGCGCGTCGTGAAGCGGTCGCGTGCCGGGATCGAGCCGCGGGCGATGCCGGGCAGGCTGTCCGTGGCCAGGGCCAGGCTGAAGTCGCCGAAGAGCGAGGGGAAGGCCTCGCCGGCGGCGCGCTCGATGTTGGCGGTGCCCGTCAGCGGGCTTTCCACCAGGGCGCGGAAGAAGGTGGCCCCGCCCTTCTGGTCGCCGAGCCAGCGCAGCAGCAGCCAGTCGCCTCCGCGCCAGGCCAGGCCCAGCTGGTCGTCGGAGTGCAGGGTGAGCGAGGCCGTATCGGGCTGCAGCAGGTAGCTGTACGACGTCACCAGGTCGTCGGTGATGTAGCCCTCGGCCGAGTCGGGGAAGAGCTGCAGCGGGCTCGTCCGGCCGGTCGGCGGCGGGTACTTCGCCTCGTAGTAGGCGGCGCCCAGCTCCTGCGCGATCAAGCTGAGCCCTTCGTCCAGCCAACCCTCCTCCTCGTTGCCATTCTGCACCAGCACGTGCTGCGAGAAGTTGATCAGGTGCTGCACCTCGTGCAGGAAGGTCGCGCCCAGCTGGTCGCTCAGGCTGGCCGCGCTGTGCGCGCAGCTGAACACGCCCGCAGGGTCGGGCGCGAGCGCGTAGAAGACCTCGCCCCCGTTCGACGTGGTGTCGACGTTCACCAGGTCGTTCCCCGTGAAGAACCCGGCGACGTACCCATCGGTGGTGCACTGCGCGGCGGTCGTCAGCGCGTTCACCACCGGGGTGAGCAGCATGATGAGCCGCCCGTTCTGGTCGATGTCCGAGGGCGGACCGAAGGCGCTCACGTCGATCGGGTAGAGCACCTGGTCGAAGGTCTGTGCAAAGTTCGCGATCTGCGCCGCCGTGAAGCCGCTGGCCGGCGCCAGCGTGTCCACGTACAGCAGGATGCTCGACCCCGAGTACTGCAGCCGCGCCGTCACCGCCTTGAACTTGATCTTGATGGTGTCCAGGGTGGAGATCACGTGGAACGTGCGCAGCGTTCCCACCGCCGGCGGCGGCCCGGCCGCGACCGAGGCCCGCGCCGCCGACGCGGCGCCCGGCGTCGCACGCCAGCGGCCGCTGGCCACGTTCCGGGCCGACATGCGCAGCAGCGCTCCGTCGAAGGCCCGCTGAAGCCGGCCCGGCCCCGGCCCGCGCGCGGCACTGGCCGCGCTCAGCATCGTCGCCACGTCCGCCGTCGGCGCCAGCATGGCCGAGGCCACCGACCCCGCGGCGGACACGCCCGTCGAGCCGATGACGTACTGGACCGCCGCGTCCGGCACGCTCCCCGTCGCCAGGTTCGGCACAACCAGGTAGCTGGCCCCACCGCCCGCCAGCGTCACCGTCGTGCCCGCGCTGCAGTCCACCCTCGCCGCCTGCGACGACGAGAGCTGGATCGTCCCCGACACGCACGCCGTGGCATTGCTCGCCGGCGGATTGTTCGTCGGCGCCGTGACCTTGTCACTGGTCGCGCAGGCCCCGGCGGTCAGCGCCAGGGCCAGGACCACCACCCCCGCGGCCAGCGGCGCCGGCCCGCGCGTGGATCTGCTTTCCGCCATTCTCCCGAGCACGTCACTCTCCTGTTTCACCGGACCACACCTCCCACCGGGGCAAGCTCCCGGCCGTCCCCACGAGCGCGGACCGACGCTCCGATCCACCCTCCGCAAAACAAGACACGCATGGGTGGGCTTTGCCCTGCTTCGCCCGGAACGCTCCCTGGCCGCGCCCTCAGCGCGTGGCCGACCACGTCCCCGCGATGATGATCGGTTGCCCGGTCGATGTGTCGGTGCAGGTCACCGTGCCGGTCATAGTGTCGGGCGGGGTCCCCGACAGCGTGGCCTGGTAGGCGCAGATGTCCTCGTCGAACGTGACCGTCGTGCCGCTGATCCGGCCATCGCCGATCGTGCCGGTCGCCGAATTGTCCTGCAGCTGCCCGTTGCTGTTGCAGGTACCGACCTGCGTGTACGAGGCGGTGAAAGTCTGGCCGCTCTGCGAGATGGAGATCTGTGCCGAGTCGCCGCAGGTCAGGCCGATGCTCGCGTTCCCGAGCGTCTCCTGGAACTTCCAGTTTCCGCCGATGGTCGTGGCGGCGGGTCCGGTGGCGTCCGTGGCGGCGCACGCCCCCAGGGCGGCGACCGCGACGACGGCCACGCCCAGCCAGAGTGCCCTCATGTCGTCCCTCGCGTAGAAAGTGATCGGGGCGGCCGCCGCGCGGGTCGATGCGCGCGCGGCCGCAGCTTACGCTGTCATGAGGACACCGGGGCGGCCGCGTTTCCACTACTCCGCCGACGTCGCGACCCGAGCGGGCCGCTTGTCGCCGGGGTGACCGAAGCGGGCTCGCGCGCCCGGATGCACGACGACCGGGAGGTTCCACCTCCCGGTCGTCGCCGGCGCGGGACTTCGCCCGCCCTACTGCACGATCACGTCGAAGGTATAGCGCCCGTAGCCGCCCTGCGGATCGCTGATACGTACGATCGTGGTGTACCCATTGGCCGCGCTGGGCTGCTGCACGACCTGGACCTGGCCGCGACCCTCGGTCACCGACACGCTGGCCTGGCCGCCCTGGCGCATCCGGCCGCTGTTCGCGTTGCCGCTGACCGACGAGCGCACGGCCCGCAGCGCGCCGCCTCCCATCGGCCGC
>JADGQX010000314.1 GCA_017881445.1 Gemmatimonadota bacterium
GCCAGCTCCATGAGCATCTACGGGGAGGGCGCCTACCGCTGCGCCGGCTGCGGCGTGGTGGCCCCGCCACCCCGCGCCGAGGCCGCGCTGGCGCGGGCCGAGTGGGAGCCCACCTGCCCCGGCTGCGGCCGCGTCCTCGAGCCGGTGCTGACGGGCGAGGACAAGCCGGCGCAGTTCAGCAGCGTGTACGCCATCACCAAGAAGACCCAGGAGGAGCTGGCGCTCTGCTTCGGCGCCGCCTACGGGATCCCGACCTTCGCCCTTCGCTTCTTCAATGTCTTCGGCTCGCGGCAAGCGCTGTCCAATCCCTACACGGGAGTGGCCGCCATCTTCATGGGGCGCCTGAAGAACGGCCACGCGCCGCTGATCTTCGAGGATGGCCGCCAGAGCCGGGACTTCATCCACGTCTCGGACGTGGCCGAGGCGGTGACGCGGGCACTGGAGACGGATGCCGCAGGCCAGGCTGCCGTGAACGTGTGCACGGGCCGACCGATCAGTATCGCCGGAGTCGCGGAAGCGCTGGCGACTCGGCTGGGCGTGGCCGTGGCGCCGCAGCTCATGGGTCGCTACCGCGCCGGGGACATCCGCCACTGCGTGGGCGAGCCCTCCCGCGCCTGCGATCTGCTGGGCTTCGAGGCGCGCGCCACGTTCGCGGAGGGGCTGGAAGAGCTTATCGCCTGGTCGGATCGCCAGCAGGCGGTGGACCGGGTGGAAGCGAGCTTCGCGGAGCTGAATCGGCAGGGGCTGGTGCGCTGAGCGCGCCCGGGGGGAAGGCGAAGAGATGAGCCGCCGGACCGTGGCGCGAGGCGATGCGGCGAGCGAGCCGCAGGCCCCGTACGAGGCCGACGCCGGCGTCGCCCTCTCGATCGTCATCGTCGCCTGGAACGTGCGCGCGCTCGTTCTGCAGTGCATTGCGGCGATCCGGGCGGGCCAGGGCGCGTTGCCGCTGGAGATCATCCTGGTGGACAACGGGTCAGGCGATGGCACCGTGGAGGCCGTGCGGGACGCTTACCCGGAGGTGGCGATCATCGCCAACCGGGAGAACCTTGGTTTTCCCCGGCCGAACAACCAGGGGCTGGAGCGCGCTCGCGGGAAGTACGTGTTGTTCCTGAACTCCGACACGCTGGTCGGGGACGGGACGCTGGAGAGGTGCGTCGCGGAGCTGGAGCGCGACCCCACCGTGGGGCTGGTGACATCCCGGCTGGTCTATGCCGATGGCGGAGTGCAGTACGAGGCGGGGCGAAACCGGTACCTGCTCCGGCATCTGCTCTGGGAGACGCTCTACCTGCACATGCTGTTACCGCGCAGCCGGGTCTTCGCCCACCACGTCATGGGCGACTGGGACCACCTGGGGACCCGGGACGTGGACGCCGTCTCCGGCGCCTTCATGATGGTGCGTCGGGAGGTGGCTGAGCGGGTGGGCGGGTTGCCGGAAGATCTCTTCATGTACCACGAGGACCTGTCCTTCTGCCTGCGGGTGCGACGTCTCGGGTACCGGATCCGCTACCTGGGCGAGGTGGAGACCGTGCACCTGGCCGGCCGGACCACGCGCAAGAACCAGCTGCGCTGGTACCTGCTGGAGGGCGAGGTCAAGACGCGGCTGATCCGGGAGGCGCAGGGGCCGACGGCCGCCGCAATGGCCCGGGCGCTGTTCGGCGTCCGCGAGCTCATACGCCTGCCCGTTTCCATGGTGGGAGCGCTGATCCCGGGCTTCGGCCGGGTTCGCGAGCGCTATCCGGCGCTGTTTCACGTCGAGCGCCACCTGCTCCAGCTCGCCTGGAGCATATCGCCGCGCCTGGTCCGGCCGTTGCTCCCGGCGCCGGCCCGGCGTCCGCTACCGCCGTCGCGCGCCGATGTCGCCGTCTGATTCCCTGCGCGAGCCCGTTCGTGGCCCGCGCCGACTCACGTTCCGACCTGATCGAGCAGAGCGATGAACGAGCCCAACGTCCTGGTAACGGGTGCCGGCGGTTTCATCGGGCACCACCTGGTGAAGAGCCTGGTGGGCCGGGGCTTCCGCGTACGAGGCGTAGACCTGAAGTCCCCGGAGTACGAGCCGACCGCCGCGCAGGAGTTCCTGCTGCTGGACCTGCGTCGCTGGGAGAGCTGCCTGCGCGCGACGGAGGGCATGGACCACGTCTATGCGCTGGCGGCGGACATGGGCGGCATCGGCTTCATCGAGTCGAACAAGGCCGTGATCACGCATAACAACGTGCTGATCAACGTGCACACGATCGAGGCGGCGCGTCAGAACGGCTGCAGCCGCTACCTGTACACGTCCTCGGCCTGCGTGTACCCGGGCTACCTGCAGGATCGCGCCGATGTGACGCCCCTGCGGGAAGAGGACGCCTACCCGGCCGATCCGGAAGACGGCTATGGCTGGGAGAAACTGTTCTCGGAGCGGGTGTGCCGCCACTACACCGAGGACTACGGCCTGCTGACGCGCGTGGTCCGGTTCCACAACATCTTCGGGCCGCTCGGCACCTACGATGGCGGGCGGGAGAAGTCGCCCGCGGCCATCTGCCGCAAGATCGCAGCGGCCGCGAACGGGGATGCCATCGAGGTATGGGGAGACGGCGAGCAGACGCGGTCGTATTGCTACATCGACGACTGCGTCGAGGGCATCTACCGCCTGATGCAGTCGGACCATGGCGAGCCGCTCAACCTGGGGCAGGACCGCATGGTCTCGATCAATGAGCTGGTGGACATGATCGCGGCCATCGCCGGCAAGCGCATCGGCAAGCGCTACGACACCACCAAGCCGCAGGGTGTGCGCGGCCGGAACAGCGACAACAGCCGGCTGCGCCAGGTGCTGCAGTGGGAGCCCCGGATCACGCTGGAGGAGGGGCTCGGCGTCACCTACGACTGGATCGCCGGCCGGCTGGCGGCGACGCGCCCCGCCGTGGTCACCGCGGCCTGCTAGGGCAGGATCGCCCGCCCGCGGCGCGCCGGCGGCGGATGTAGCGCGGCGCCCCCCGGTTGAAAACCCTGGCGGCGTGCCGTTGCTGCCCCGCTGCGGCCTGAGCTAGCTTACCCGCCGGCGGCACAATCCTGGCGCCGCCTCCGCGGATGCGTGAGCGTCCGCAGCTTATCCGATCAACGCGCGAGACGACGATGTCGGTCCCTCTTCTCGATCTGCAGGCACAGTACGCCACCATCTCCTCGGAGCTGGACGACGCCGTTGCCGGGGTGGTCCGGTCCCAGCGCTTCATTCTCGGCCCCGCGGTGGAGAAGTTCGAGCGCGAGGCGGCGAGCTATCTCGGCGTCCGTCACGCCATCGGCTGCGCCAGCGGCACGGACGCGCTGTTGCTGCCGCTGCGGGCGCTCCAGCTCGAGCCGGGTGACGAGGTCATCGTGCCCGCCTTCACCTTCTTCGCGACCGCCGGCGCCGTCTGGAACGCCGGTCTGCGTCCGGTCTTCGCCGATATCGATCCCGTGACGTTCAACATGCGCGCGCAGGACGTGGAGCGGGCGCTGACGCCGCGCAGCCGGGCGCTCATCGTCGTGCACCTGTTCGGGCAGGTGGCGGAGATGGAGCCGATCCTGGAGCTGGCGGAGCGCCACGGGCTGGCGGTGATCGAGGATGCCGCCCAGGCGTTCGGCGCGCGCCGCCGGGTGAGCGGGGAGTGGTGCCACGCCGGTCGGCTGGGGACGGTGGGCTCCTTCTCCTTCTTCCCCAGCAAGAACCTGGGCGCTTTCGGCGACGGCGGCCTCATGACCACCGAGGACGACGCACTCGCGGACCGGCTGCGCAAGCTCCGGGTGCATGGCGGGATCCAGATGTACCATCACGAGATGGTCGGCACCAACTCCCGCCTGGATGCCCTGCAGGCGGCGGTGCTCTCGGTCAAGCTGCCGCACCTGGACGGCTGGGCGGAGGGCCGCCGGCGCAACGCCGCCTGGTACGATGCGCAACTGGCCGGCATCCCCGGGATCAGGCGCCCCGTGGCCCTGGCGGAGAGCCACCACGTCTACAACCAGTACACGCTGCGGGTGGAAGGCCGGGACGAGCTCAAGCGGCACCTGGACGAGCGAGGCATCGGCAACGCCATCTACTATCCGCTGCCGCTGCACCTGCAGGAGTGCTTCGCCGGGCTGGGCTACCGCAGGGGCGACCTGCCGGAGAGCGAGAGCGCCGCCACCGAGGTCATCAGTCTGCCGATCTACCCGGAGCTGAGCCCCGGGCAGCTGCAGGAGGTGGCGGGGGCGTTGCGCGCATTCTACGCCTGAGAGATCGCGCCACAGTCCAACCCGGCCGCGAGGGCGGGGGCTCGACGGCCGGCGCGGCGCGCCGGCTCGCTCGAAATCGCCCATGTGGCCGGGGTTGCGCGGGTGAAGAGGTACCGGCGTCCGCAGGAGCGGGACCGCGCCTGGCAAAACCCGTTGATGCGGTATCAACTTTGCCTAGCGCTCCGGATCCATGCATGGCCGTATGAGCGCCAGTACGCGCCGGGGCGCGGCGCAACAGTAGAGAAACGGGGGAGCGAGCGGACACGGCAGAGGCGGGTCACGCTGAGGCGCCGA
>JADGQX010000315.1 GCA_017881445.1 Gemmatimonadota bacterium
GACACGCTGGCCTGGCCGCCCTGGCGCATCCGGCCGCTGTTCGCGTTGCCGCTGACCGACGAGCGCACGGCCCGCAGCGCGCCGCCTCCCATCGGCCGCTGGCGCACGGCACCGCCCTGCCAGCGCACCTCGGCATTCGCGTCCACCATCCCCGACCAGTGCAGCACCGTGGACTGTCCGACGCGGCGGCCATTGTTCGCGTTGTTATTGCGGCCCTGGTCATTGCGGCCCTGGCCGTAGCGGCCGCCCGTCGTCGGCGTGAAGTACGCTGTGACCTGGTAGCGGTCGGCGCCGGCGCTGCGGTCGGCCACGCGCACCACGGCCGCGTAGTTGTTGCTCGCGTTGGGCTGCTGCACGACGACGACGTCGCCTCGCCCGCCGCTCACCACGACGCGGACCGTGCCATCCTGCCGCGGCAGCGCCGAGCTCACGCGGAATCGGCCGCCGAACTCGTCGCCGCGCGCCGCATTGGTGCTGGTGTTGCTTCCCTGGATCGTGAGATTGACCTGGCGATCGACGCGCCCGGTCCAGGTGAAGAGCTGGGTCTCCTGGGCGCCGAGCTGCAGCGGCAGCGCCAGCAGCACGGCGAAGGGTAGAAGCAGGCGGTGACGTGAGGTTGACCGGCGCATAGGGTGCTCCAGGCTCGGGAGTGCACGTGACGCAGATGGCGCCACGATCACTCTGGCATATGTCGCGCCGTGCGCCGTCCGCTCAAGATCCCGGGCTCGGGGCCGTTGGGCCGCAATCGATCCGCCCCAGGAGCCTGAGAACCCCGTCCAGCACCGTCAGCGGGTGCGCCGGGAACCCCGGGATGTAGAGGTCCACCGGCAGCACGCGCTCGACGCCTCCGACCACCTCCGGCGATCCGGCGAAGATGCCCCCGCTGATCGCCTCGGTGCCGACCGCGATCACCAGCTTCGGCGCAGGCATGGCCTCCCAGGTCAGCTCCAGTGCGCGGCGCATGTTGCGGGTGACGGGCCCGGTCACCAGCAGCGCGTCGGCGTGGCGAGGCGAGGCGACGAGCTGGATGCCGAAGCGGGCCAGATCGAAGACGACGGTGGTCAGCACGGCGGTCTCGACCTCGTCCGCGCCCGAGCCGCCGGCGCAGAGCTGGCGGATGCGCAGCGACCTGGCGAACAGCCGCAGCAGCTTCGGCTCGAGCGGCGCGGCCAGCCGGGGCTGTTCCCCCGGCCGGATCAGCAGGTCCTCGCGGCGGCGTGCGGCCAGGCGGTAATCGCGCGTGTAGCGGATGGCGCCGGCAGCCAGGGCCGGCTCCAGGTCGTCGGCGAAAAGGCACGCGCCCAGGTCCAGCCTGGGCCCTTCCGCGTCCACCGTGAGCGCCCCCGTGGGCGACGCCGCCGCCCACGCCTGCCACTGCTCCGTCGCGAAGCCGGGCATCAGCTCGGGCCGTCCCCGGTAGCGCGCCGGCAGCACGGCCTCACCTTCCGGGAAGGCAAGGGTCCGGCGACCCTGGCGGAACCTCTCGCGCAGAATCTTCAGCATCTTAGCGCAACCTCACCAGCGGAATGCGACAGCGGGAGAGTGGGACAGTGGGACATGTTCCCGGTCCCGCGGAATCCCGTCGAAGGAGGCCGCCCGTAGCCGCAGGATTCGCCGGCGCGTCGGGGGCGCCCGCGTCCCACTGTCCCACTGTCCCGCTGTCCCGCTCCGCCGTCACAGGTCGTGCCCCGCGTAGGAGAGATTGAACGACTTGTTGATGAGCGGGAAATCGGAGATGGCCTGGCCGCGCAGCGCCATCTCCAGGGCGGGCCAGTTGTGGAAGGACGGGTCGGTGATCTTGAAGCGCTCGAACGCGCCCGCCCCGTCCGTCAGCAGCACGTGGGCGATCTCGCCGCGCCAGCCCTCGACCAGGGAGACGACGCCCAGCCCCGGTCCCGGCCGCCCGCAGGGCGCGCGCGTGGGTCCCGCCGGCAGCTCCGCCAGCAGCGTGCGGGCGAAGTCGAGCGAGCGCTGGATCTCGAGCCAGCGCACGGTCGCGCGGGCGTGGACGTCGCCATCGGGGGCGGTCACGGTGGCGATCTGGGCCAGGCGGTAGTGGCCGGTGGGGTGGTCGTGGCGCACGTCGCGCCGGAGTCCGCAGGCGCGGGCGGCGGGTCCCACGAGTCCCAGCTCGGTGGCGACGTCGCCCGCCACGATGCCGGTGTCCTCCAGCCGCGCCTGCACCGAGCCGCTGGCGAAGAAGAGCGCCACGGCGCCGCGCAGTCCGCGCTCCGCCTCCTCCAGCCCCTGGCGCATGCGGGCGGCCTCGTCGGCGTCCAGGTCGAAGGCGGTGCCGCCGGGGCGCACCAGGCCGCGGCCCAGGCGGCTGCCGCACAGGTCGGCGGTCAGGTTCAGCAGGCTGCCGCGCAGCCGGCCGCAGAAGGACGCGGTCGGCAGGAAGGCGACGTCGCCCGCCAGCGCGCCCAGGTCCCCGGTGTGATTGGCCAGCCGCTCCAGCTCGAGCGCCAGCGCGCGCAGCGCCTGGCCCCGCGGCGGCACGGCGCAGCCCGCCAGCTGCTCCACGGCCTGGGCGTAGGCAATGGCGTGCCCGACGGTGGTGTCCCCCGCCGCGGCCTCCACCAGGAAGGGTGTGCGCGCGTCCGGCCCGCCCTCGAGCAGCCGCTCCAGCCCCCGGTGCTGGTAGCCCAGCATGATCTCGAGGTTGTAGACGGTCTCGCCGTGGCACTGAAAGCGGAAATGCCCGGGCTCGATGATGCCGGCGTGCACGGGTCCCACCGCGACCTCGTGTACCTCCTCGCCCTGCATGCTGAAGAAGGGGTGGTCCGCACCGATGGGCGTGCCTTCGGCGTGCAGGTCGAAGGGGCCCGGTCCCCAGCGGGCGTGCGAGCGCAGCGGCTTGAGCCAGGGGTGCCCCTCGGGCAGCAGCCCCATCTGCTCGCAGATCTCGCGCTCGAAGCGCGAGGCCTGCACGCAGTCGGGCGTGAGCGAGGGGAAGCGGATCTCGACCTCCGTGCGCAGCAGCTCCAGGCGCGCTTCCGCGTCGTCGGCCAGCACGGCGACCAGCTCCACGGCCGTGCCTTCCGCGGGGAGGCCGAAGAACGTGACCAGGCGCCAGCCCAGCGCCACGCGCGTGGCCACCCGCTCCCGGAAGCGCACCACGTTGAGCGCCGGGATCTCCTCCCGGGCGAAGGTCTGGGCGTTGCGCAGCTCCAGCTGCCGCTCGGGCCTCATGCGTGACCACCTGCGCCCGGCGCCAGCAGCGCCGCCGCGGCGTGCAGCAGCCGGTCCAGCGGCGCCGGGATCCAGAGGCCCAGCAGCAGCACGGCGGCGGCCAGTACCAGCGGCGGCGCCAGCGCGCTCCAGCGCTCGGGCGCCGTGGCGCGCAGCTCGTCCTCCGAGGGCTGGCCCTGGGCCATGCGCAGCACGATGGAGCTCATGCCCGCGAACACGGCCGCCAGCGCCGCCAGGTAGATGGCGGCCACGGCCCAGCGGCCCTGCTCCAGGATCCCCCGCAGGATGGTGATCTCGCTGATGAAGAGCCCGAAGGGCGGCGATCCCGCCAGGGCGAAGAAGCCCGCCACCCAGAGGATGCCGGAGCCCGGGAGCCGGCGCAGCACGCCGCGGACGTCCGCCGTCGCCCGGCTGCCGTACACCGCCAGGATGTTGCCCGCGACCAGGAAGAGCAGCCCCTTGGCCAGCGAGTGGTTGAGCGCGTGCAGCATGGCGCCGTAGGTGGCGGCGCCGCCGATGCCCACGCCCAGCGCCAGTATGCCCATGTGCTCCATGCTGGAGTAAGCGAGCAGCCGCTTGTAGTCGCCCTGCCCCACGATGAAGGCGGCCGAGAGCCCCAGCGAGAGCAGGCCGAAGAAGACGAAGAGGCGCGCGGCGAACGGGCCCAGCCCCGCGGCGGCACACACCTGCCAGCCCCGCAGCAGCGCCAGGAAGGCGCAGCTCAGCAGCGCGCCCGACAGCAGCGCCGACGCGGCCGCCGGCGCCTGCGAGTGGGCATCCGGCAGCCAGGTGTGCAGCGGGGCCAGCCCCATCTTGGTGCCGTAGCCCACCAGCAGGAACACGAAGGCGCCGGCCAGCAGCTTCCGGTCGAGGTGCGGCCCCATGGCGACCAGGCGGTCCACGGTCAGTGGCACGGGCCCCCTGGCCCCGCCCGCCGCCAGCGCCAGCAGGAACGTCCCCAGCAGCGCCAGCGCGATCCCCACCGAGCAGAGCAGCAAGTACTTCCAGGCCGCCTCCAGGGCGTGGGCGTCCCGGTGGTGGTAGACCAGTGGCGCACTGGCCAGGGTCGTCGCCTCCACGCCCACCCAGAGCACGCCCACGTGCTGGCTGAGCGTGACCAGCGTCATGGCCGCCAGGAACCAGAACAGGCAGGGCACGAAGGCGCGCGCCGCCCCGCCGCCGCCCCGCACCGCGGCCTGCGCGTGCAGCGAGACGACCAGGAACAGCCCGGTGATGGTCGCCAGGAAGAGCGTGCCCAGCGCGTCCAGCGCCAGCCACCCGCCCAGCGCACT
>JADGQX010000103.1 GCA_017881445.1 Gemmatimonadota bacterium
GTCTACGCCACGGTGCTGGAGCTGGCCACGGCGGCCGCGCTGCGCCCGACAGCGGGCGCCGCGGAGGCGGGCGCGCCGGGCTACACCCTGACCGTGCTGGGGGCGCCGCGCGACTCGGTGGCGGCCGTGGTGGCGGCTTCGCTGGACGGCTCGGGCGCGGTGACCCGCCACATCGCCGGGGCGGCCGTGCGGGCGCTCGTGGCTCTGCGGGCGGGTCGCGCGCCGCCGCCGCCCGACACCACCCGGGCGCTGGCGCCGGGGGAGGCGCTGCGCCTGGCCGGCCGCTACGGTCGAGGGCGGCGCGCCCTGCGCCTGGTCGAGTACGAGGGCGGGCTGTTCCTCGAGCCGTGGAGCGGTATCCGGGCGGAGGTGCGGCGGGGCGCGGACGGCGGCTACCTCACCGACGACGCCGGCGCCCGGGGCACGCGCCTGCGCGCCCTGGCCGATGGCCGCCTGGTCGTGACGCCGCCGCCGGCGCCCGAAGGCGCGGGCGGGCGCGCCGACACCCTGGAGCGCATGCCCGATGCGCGGCCCGCGCAGGCGCCGGCGGCGCTGGCGCCGCTGCTGGGCGAGTATGGCCCCGACGATGGCACCGTCTACGTCCTGGAGCGCGACGGGGCGCTGGCCCTGCTGCGGCGCGGGTTCGACGAGTACCCCCTCACGCGCACGGCCGAGGGGGTGTACCGGCTGCCGGCGGGAGCCGGAGGCGGCCTGCTACGCTTCCTGCCGGGAGCCGGCGGGCGCCCGGCGGCGCTGGACCTCGCGGGCACGCGGCTGCGACGTCGCCCACTGCCCGGCGACTCGGACGCCGTGTCCTTCAAGATCGTGCCGGTCCGGCCGGTGGAGGAGCTGCGGCAGGAGGCGCTGGCAGCGTCGCCCCCTGGGGAGAGCGGGGACTTCCGGCCGCCGGACCTGGTGGAGCTGCGGACCCTCGATCCCACCATCCGGTACGACATCCGCTACGCCACGGCGAACAACTTCCTGGGCGCGCCCATGTACTCCTCGGCGCACGCCTTCCTGCAGCGCCCGGCGGCGCAGGCGGTGGCGCGGGTGAGCGCGCGCCTGCGCCCGCTCGGCTACGGCCTGCTGGTGCACGACGCCTACCGGCCCTGGTACGTCACGCGCATGTTCTGGGACGCCACCCCCGCCGGCCAGCACGTCTTCGTGGCCGACCCCGCCCGCGGCTCCCGCCACAACCGGGGCGCAGCCGTGGACCTCACGCTCTACCAGCTGGGGACCGGGCTGCCGCTGCGCATGACCGGTGGCTACGACGAGATGTCCGACCGCTCCTACCCGCTCTACCCCGGCGGCACCTCCAGCCAGCGCTGGCACCGCAACCTGCTGCGCCACGTCATGGAAGCGGAGGGGTTTACGGTCTACGACGCCGAGTGGTGGCACTTCGACTACGGCGACTGGCGCCGCTACCCCATCCTCAACCGCACCTTCGAGGAGCTGGCGCGCCCGGCCGGGAGCTAGCCGGCCGGGCGGGCGCCCGCCGGGGCGTGCGCCCGGGGATCTTCCCGGGCTACTTGCCGCCCACGCCGATGGCGACGATGCCGGAGTAGCCGCTGAAGCGGACGCGCGCCGTAGCGGGTCGCCGGACCGCGAGCGAAGCGTTGCCCTCGGCGGTGTTAACCCCCAGGTCGCGGGTGAAGAGGACCTGACCCGAGGCGTCGAGAAGCTGGAACTCCGCCGAGCCGGCGCCGTACCCGACCACCGCCAGCCCCACGCTCACCGAGTCCGCATCGAAGCTGAGCGGGTAGCTCTGGTCCAGGTCGAGCGTGCGGGCGCGGACGGAGAAGCCGAAGGAGTTGCGCGCGTTTCCCACGGCGGGGAGGTTGGATCCGCTGGATCCGGTCACGTCGGCCTGGCAGCCGGCGAACGAGAGGAGCAGCGGCAGGATGAAGGCATGCAGCGAACGGGTGCGCATGGGCATCTCCGGGACTGGCGCTCCGGAAGCCCGGTCGCGGTCGGCGCTCGAAGGCGCCGGAGCTGCGACCGGCACGCGGGACGGGCGCAAGCCGTCCGGCGCATCACGAGGATAATGGTACGCTGCCGCGGAGTACATGGTTCCCGCCGACGCCGCTCTCCCGGAGCCGGCGCCGCTCTACCGGAGCCGGCGCGACTTGACCGGGAGCCGGCCGCCAGGGCAGCTTTGGCGTTCTCCTCGACCAGGTGGGCCATGAGACCGATCGCCGCCTTGAGAGTGTCGCTGCTCGTCGCCTGTGCCGCAGCCTGCGGCGGGGGCGGCTCGCCGCTGGACGTGACGCGCGACGCCGCCGCGCCCATCCAGACGGACCGGCTGCGCTACACCTTCGCTGCCGGCTCGCCCGCCCGCGCGGACATCGCCATCGCCTTCGAGTTCACGAACGCGGGGCCGGACACGCTCTACTTCGTGGGCTGCTACAACGGGGTGCTCCCCGTGCTGCAGAAGAAGCAAGGCTCGGCCTGGGTCACGGCCCGCCTCATCGTGCCGCCGCCCTGCTTCAGGCTCATCACGATTCCACCGCGCACCACGCGCGCCGACACGCTGCCCGTGTGCTATCCCACCAGCCCGACGACCAGCTCCTGCCCGCCCTGGCAGGCCGAAGGCGTCGACGGCGTCTATCGCCTGTGGGCCATGGGCGCTTACTTCCACTACGACCCCGTGGCAGGCGGATCGCCGGTGCCGGACTCCCTGCGCATCTCGAACGAGTTCGTCCTGGAGCTGAAATAGACGAGCGCGGAGCAATTCATGACTTCATATCACGCGGAGCCGCGGAGAACGCGGAGGTACGGCCTGGGCGTCCCGGGGGGCCGGCGTACCTCCGGCTTCGAGGCAGGTCCGGATTCCGGTGTTGTTGGTTCTGAACATCATGACGGATCCCGGCCAGCCCGGTGTTGCCGGGTGTCCCGGCGCGCGGACCTGCCGGTCTCTCCGAGCGCTCCGCGGCTCCGCGTGCGAATGGGGGGCTTCCGCCGCGTGGTCGGGGCGGTCCTGGTGCTCGGCGCGCTGCTGGCGGCCACCCCCGCCGCGGCGCAGAAGCCCGCGCGCACCATCCTGGCGGTCTTCGCCCACCCGGACGACGAGCGCATCGTGGGGCCGTTGCTCTCGGGCTACGCCCGCGCCGGCTACCGCGTGCTGCTGGTGATCGCGACGGATGGGCGCAAGGGCGTGACCGCCCACGCGCACATTCCCGCGGGCGACTCGCTGGCGCGGCTGCGCACGGTGGAAGCGCGCTGCGCGACCGAGCGGCTGGGCATCCGGCCGCCGCGGCTGCTGGGGCTGGAGGACGCGGGGCTGGCGTCCTTCACCGCCCTGGGCGCGCTGCGCGACTCCGTGGCCGCCGTGCTGCGCGAGACCCGGCCCGACGTGCTGCTCACCTTCGGTCCGGAGGGCGGCACGGGGCACCCCGACCACCGCCTGGTGGGCGACGTGGTGAGCGAGCTGGTGCAGGCCGGGGCGGAAGGCGCGCCGCGAGCGCTCTTCTACGCTTCGCTGCCGGCCGAGCGCATGCGCAGCGCGCCCCCGGCCAGTCCGGCCGTGGCCACCACCGCCGAGCGCTACCTGACGGTGCGGGTGCCGTTCGCGGCGCGCGACCTCGAGGCCACGCGTCGCGCCTTCGCCTGCCACGCCTCGCAGTACACGCCCGAGCAGCAGGCCGCGGTCATGCGCTACCTCGAGCACGGCTTCGAGGGAGCCGTGCGGCTGAGGCCCTGGGACGGCGTGGCGCTGTGGCCCTTCGCCGCGCCCGATGTTAAATAGGATAAGGAGTTGAAGCCCCTCGAGGCCGGCCCAGCCGGCGCCTGCGCCCCGCTTCGCCGCCTCGTGACCGATGCCCGCTATCTGCCCTTGAAGAGGAGGTCTTCCGTGTCCATTCGCTCGTTCCGGATCGTCGCGCTCGCGTTCGCCGCGGTCTCGCTGGTCGCCTGCGCCTCCGGCGGCGGCAAGGCGTCCGCGCCGGCGCCCGGCGCCGCCGTGACGGCCAAGGAGTCGCCCAGCGCCTGCGTGAGCTGCAAGGTGGAGATCGAGAACCGCTTCGATTTCGTCGCCCTGGTCTTCGACCGGCGCGACACCCGCAGCGACGTCGGCACCATCGTCCCGTTGGGCAAGGCGAACGCCAAGGGCACGATCGTGGTCATGACCAAGGGCCGGCCGAACCTGGGCATGGCCGTGCTCGAGGACGTGGGTACGCCGCCCACGACCAAGGGGCTCAAGTTCTGCCGCCAGGTCGCGGTAGCGGCCGGCTCCACGGCCGACTTCCACTACACCTGCGGCAACTGACTAGGCCGTGATCTGAAGGCGTCGCGAGCGGGCGGCGCCCGACGGGCCGCGGCCGGGGTGACCCGGCGCGCGGCCCGTTCTCGTCTCTGCTGCGCTAGGCGCTGACCGGCTCCGGGGCGGCAGCTCGGACCGCCCGCAGGTAAGGCGCGACCGCGTGGCCGAAGCGGTCGAGGGAGAACCCGCCCCGGGCCGTCTCCGCTCGCACCCACGACTCCACGATCCACTCCCAGCCCAGGCACTCCCGCACCTCCGTCGGCCGGCAGCCGAGCAGCCGCTTCATCTGGTTGGACATGGTGAAGCCATCGGGGTAGCCCACGTCCACGGCCGCCCGGAAGGCCGTGGCGTGCTCGCGCTGCAGCCGCGCGGCCACGTGCAGCAGCCGCCCCATCTGCAGCCAGTGGGAGGGAACGGGGATGCCCTCGGCCTCGAAGTGCCGGCCCAGCGTGCGGCGCGAGAGGTACATCCGCTTGGACAGCGCCGTGATGCTGCGGGTGGTGCACGCCAGCTCCAGCACCTGGCGCGCGGCGGTCGCGGCGGCCAGGGGGAGCAGGCCGCGCACGGTCAGGTAGTCGGTCACCTCCAGGGGCAGCGGGCGCGCGTGCGAGGCCAGCAGCGCCCGCAGCGTCTCGATGCCGGCCAGCGGTCCCCAGGGGAGCACGGCACGCGGGGCCAGCTCGTGCAGGCGGGTCAGCACCGACACCACCTCCTGCACCCGGCTGGGTGGGGGCAGCACCAGGAAGAGCGGCACGCCGGCCGGCCGCGCGAGCACCCGCTCCAGCAGCTCCGGGCGAGGCGTGGCGTGCAGGCTCCAGACCAGCGCGTGGCCGCGGGGCGGCAGCTCGCGCGACCTCCAGCCCGGCTCCAGCGGCTCGGCCCGAAGGTACGGGGGGCGGATCAGAGAAAGCTCGCCCGGGAACGCAGCTTCGCCGATCATGGGGGGTTCCTCCTCCGGGGGGTGTACGGCGGAAACGATGCGCCGTCCATATCACTGCGTCGTCACACGCCCCCGACCCCCCAGCTCCGGCCGGCCTGCCCGTCCCCCGGCTCCGGCCACCGCCCTTCTTCCCCGGCGAACACGAGGAATGCCGCTAGCGAGAAGTGGCGGTGCACGACGCCGGTGACGAGCCAGCGGTCGGGCGTGGCGTCGACCACGTCGCCCAGGGTGATCCCGTAGCTGAAGAACGGGACACAGCAGATCTCGAAGCGGTGCTCGCCCACGCGGCGAGCCCAGAGCTGCTCGCCGCGCCCGGGCATGCCGTGTGCCTCCAGGTCCACGTGGAGGAGGAAGTCGGCCCGGTGGCGCCAGACGGCAGCCGGATGCGTGGCGATGCTCCCGATTGAGGGCGGCGGCGCTTCGCCCCCGGGCGTCGTGGTCATCCCAGGTCCAGGATGGTGCGCAGCCTGGCCGTGTACGCCGCGCTGTCGGCGTCGCCGGTGACGAGCTGGATCTGCGGGGGGGACTCCGCCCCGATCTTCAGCTCGACGGCACGGGCGGTCTGCTCCTGCTCGAAGATCTTGTGGCCCATGATGGCGGCGTTGGCGCCGACCTCCTTTAGGACGGCCAGGCCGACGGCGTCCACGCCGACGCGGTCGTCGCCGGCGATCATGACGGCACAAGCATGCGGAAAAGCGGCCGGATCGGGGCTCAGGAGCCCCGCCGGCCTGGGATGCCGGGGATCGTCAGCCGCCGCGTCGGATGGCGCCGAGATCGACGAAGGTGGGCCCGCGGCTGCAGGTGGCGCAGACGGCGGAGGTGACGTTGGCCACGCGCGTGATGCGCAGCGCGAAGGGCAGCCCCTCCAGGCGGGCAACGGTCTCGGGCGCCCGGTCGCGCTGCATGCCGGCCGTGTGCCGCTTGGGGGAGGAGGCCCGGGCGTGGGATTCGCCAATTCCGGGCGGAGCGGCCGGGCGGCCGAGCGGCCCCCGGGCCGAGTTGCCTTGCCGCTGCGGGCTACTTGCTGCGCAGCGTGAGCGACAGATAGGGCGCCCGCGGGAGCTGGTCGGCCCGGCGGGCGGTGAACAGGTCGTAATAGAACATGTTGCGCCGGTTGTACACGTTGACCGCCCCGGCCTGCAGCTGAGCTTGGCCCACCGGCAGGTTGAAGCTGCGCTCCAGCGATAGGTCCAGCCGATGTGTCGTGGGCAGGCGCCCGTTGAACGGCCGGTCCAACAGCAGGCGCTCGGTTCCGAGAGTGTGTCCAGGGTCCCAGAGGTGAGCCCAATAGTCGAAGGCCTCGTCGAAGCCGAGTGGTTGAGTGAAGGGCAGGCCCGTGCCGAACTGCCAGCGCGCAGACGCTTTGAAGCCGGCGAGGTCGGCGCTGGCGACCGCGTTGACCTGGTGCCGCCGGTCGTGGGGCGGATGGTAGCTCTGCACGGAGTCGCCGAACCAGCCGACGAACTCGGGCTGCGTCACCTGGTACTCCGTCCAGCTGTAGCCGTAGCCTAGGAAGCCGTAGAAGTGCGGCCGGTTCCACTGGAGGCGCGCGTCCAGGCCGTGCGTCCGGCCGTCGGCCAGCACCAGGCGCGTAGTGAATTGGGGCAGCGCGTTCCAGGCGGGGACGGGGATGTCGCGCATGCGCTTGAAGTAGCCCTCAATCGACCAGTTCACTCCGCCCCCGAGCGACTGCTGCCACCCGAGTGAGCCCTGGACTGACTGCATGGGGATGTCGTCGGGCGATGTCATCCAGGCCACGAACACGTTGGTGACGTCCCGGAGGTCACTCGTGCCCAGCAGGCTCTGTCGGTAAACGCCCAGAGCGGCCTGGATCTTCTCGCTGGCGCGGCCGAACGGCTCCCAGCTCATGCGCACCCGGGGCTCCGCGCCCGCGATGGGCAGGGCGGTGAGAAGCAGCCCCGGCCGTAACTCGCCGCGCGTGCCTAGCGGAATGCCTGCCTCGCCGTACACATCCGTGCCGAAGATGCCACTATTTCTCTCGGCGATGCCGAAGATTTCCGTCAGGTCGGACGTCATCCCCTCGCTGGAAATGTGAAAGCCGGCGTACAGCGGCAGGGTACCGATCATGCTCGTAATGTGGGCGTCGGCCTGCAGTCGCGAGATGCCGGAGCGGAAGATGGACGACCCGCGACTGACGGCCGCGTTGTCGAAGCTGCTGAAGCCAACGTTCACCTCCGTCAGGCGGAGGATGCCCTTGCCCTGGGTGACGCAGTGGCCGCCCACCACCAGGTTCTGCCACTCGACGTGAGACGTGGTCTCGGCGGGGTCGAGACGGCCGCGGTCCGAGGTCCTCAGCGCCATCCCTGAGCAGCGCTGTGCCTCGCCGTTGGTCGCAGTCACCTTCAGCAGCTGACTGTCGAAGCCGTACGGTTGCAGCGCGCCCATCAAGTGTTCGCTCGTCTGCTCCACGAGCGAGTGGCGCACCGAGGCGAGCCAGGAAAGGCCGTTGCCCGCAGGCCCTTCCGCCATCCCTTCCGCCAGGAAGGGGCTCACCGACAGCATGCCCCGGTAGCGGTTCGGGTTGCCGTCGCGCAGGCGCACGTCCAGAACGGAGGAGGTGCGGCCGCTGTAGCGCGCACCGAAGTTCCCGGCGTAGAAGTCCGCGCTCGAGACCAGGTCCTCGGGGAAGACGGAGAAGAAGCCGAGGATGTGGTAGGGCTGGTAGATCTGGATGCCATCCACCAGCGCCAGGTTCTGGGCGGGCGTACCGCCGCGCACGTAGAGCTGGCCGCCCCGGTCGCCGGTCGTCGTCACGCCGGGTAGCGTCTGCAGGTACGTTGCGAGGTCGCCGCTGCCCGCAGGTACCGGCACCGCCCTGATCTCAGCCGGCGTGACCACCTGCCGTCCCAGGTCGCGTACTGCGGCGCCCCGCTCCGGCGTGACCACGATCCCCTTCAGCTCGACGGGGGCGAGCTGGAGCGTGAAGTTCGCCGTGCGCCGCTCACCGCTGGCCAGCGTCAGCGACAGCTCGTAGCGCGAATAGCCGATGTGCAGCCCGGACAACGTGTAGCTGCCAGGCGTGATTCCTCCGATCTGGTAGAAACCGTTCCGGTCGGTCAGCACCGTCTTGACGCGCTGGCCACCCGCTTCCAGCACGACGGCCACGCCCTCCATCGGGCTGCCGGTGCTGCTCGAGGTCACGATCCCCTGCATCGACGCCTGCTGACCCTGAGCGGCGCGCGGCACCAGGCAGAGGACGAACGCCAGCACGCCCAGGCGCAGCCTGGCCGGGTGCCAGGGGCGCCCCCGGCGTCGGCACACAGCTCGTGCCGGGATATGGCGGCTCGACCTCACCGCATCACGACCGGCGGGCAGGGCGGCGGCGCCGATCACGGATTGGGGTGGCATACAGGCGTCCTTGCTTGACCGTGGCCTCAGCGCGTCGGGCAGAGGAGGAAGTCATGGCCCAACAGATCGACGTCGTGCGTCGCTTGCTGACCCGACGTGAACACCACCGTCGTCTGGTAGTCGTAGAACTCCTGGCCGGGGCTTCCGGTCAGGATGGCGGGCCGCTCGTTCCGGTGCACGGTCATGGCGTAGTGCATAGCCGGCACGAGCGCGCTCATCCAGAAGCGGCCGTCCGCGTCCGTGTAGATGGACCGGATCTTCGCCACCTCCGGCGCCCGTGGCTCGAGCTCCTGCAACGTGACCAGGGCGCGCGGTACCGGGTTGCCGCAGAGCGGATCCCACACCCGGCCCATCAGCGTCACGGTGGTGGAGTCGTAGCGAAGCCGACAGTACGGATCGTTGAGGGTGTTTGACGCGTAGTCGCAGTTCTCGTACGGGATCGTCTTGCTCAGCGTTCCGCCCAGGAAACCGACCCCGTTCGTGATGTTGCCCGGCGCGACGTCGCCCATGTTCGACCCCGAGCCTTGCGGCCACATCGAGCCGGAGCCGACGACCGACAGCGTCCGGCCTACCACATAGCGCGGGCCGCAGCCCCGCCCCGGCGTGGGGCGGAACAGCGGAGTCGAATGCGGGTCGCTCAGCGAGTCCGACACGGGCGCATAGCTCTGGTCCGCTGAGGCGTCGCCACACGAGTCGACGGTGACCGTGGTCGCAGTCACAAACGCAACGTAATGCAGCCCGATGAGCACCAGGGAGTCGCTGCGCGTGCGATTCCAGCTCTGCCCGAGCAGGACTTCCATGCGGTAGTCCGTGGGAAGGCGGATCACCGCATCGACGGAGTTGGCGACGTCGCCCCGGGCGCGGAAATGGAAGGAGGCCCCCGGTCGAATGGGCACGGTCGTCCAGAAGTTGTGCACCGTGGTGCCGGTCGAGTCCAGCGGCGAGATGACGTCCGACCGAACCGTCGTCTGCCGCAGATGGATGATCTCGCCGTCCGTCAGATCCTCGAGCGTCGCCTGGACCGGGAGCGAATCGCCGGAGGTGAGCAGGGTCGACCGCAGGGACCCGATACGGATCCACTGCGTGTCGCGCGTGACCTCCAGATAGCCCCACACCGAGAAACGCTGCGCGCCCGGCGCGAGAGGCGTGAAGCTGTCGTCGCAGGCGCTGCCGCCCGTGGCGAGCACCAGCGCCAGCAAGCCGGCCAGGCGCCGGGCCGAACGCGCGCGTGGTCGGCGGCCCCATGGCAGCACGAACCCGGTCCCCGAGTGCCTTCCGGGGGGATTCCCTGGGATGCCGTCGCCCATATAGCCGATCCTCTGTGGTAGCCCGGCTCGGCCGCAGCCGGGCGGGAGCAGTCAGATGGTCGCCTTGGCTCCACGACGCATGCCAATCTAGCGTAAGGCCGGCTCGCGTGCGTGGACCTCAGTTCCCCGGGTCGCTTGACTTCGACGCGTCCGCGGTTGTTCCCAAGACCCTGACTCCGATTGGCCCGGGGCGATCGGCTCGGCGAACGGCCTCTGTGGAACCAGGGCGGCGGCCGGCGGAGCGGACTCCCGGATTCAGGGCGCTCGTGCCGCCGCACCGGCTCACACGAGCGCCCGCCGGCGTGCTTGCCCCCTCCCGGTGCCCCCCGTAGGTTGCCGATTCCCGGCGTAACCCCCTGAACTCCCTGTGCGATGCTCGTCGGAAACCGCATGACGCGCGAGGTGGTGACGGCCACGCCCGCGACGACGCTCGCGGATGGTCTGGCCGTCATGCACGAGCGCCGCATCCGTCACCTGCCGGTCGTGGAGGACGGCAAGGTGGTGGGCATCGTCAGCGACCGGGACCTGCGGGGCGCGGCGCCGCCGGAGGGCGCCATGGCGCCCGAGGCGCGGCTGCGCTTCCTGCAGGAGCGCCGCATCGGCGAGATCATGAAGCCGGACGTGGTGAGCGTGGACGCGGCCACGCCCGTGGAGGAGGCCGCGCGCCTGATGGGCACGCGCAGGATCGGCTGCCTGCCCGTGCTGGAGGGCGATACGCTGGCGGGCATCCTGACCGCGTCGGACCTGCTGCGGGGCTTCGTCGATCTCTTCGGCATGAACCGGCCCTCGAGCCGGATCGAGGTGCGCATCCCGAACCGACCCGGCGAGCTGGCGCGGGTGGTCCGGCTGATCGGCGTGGAGCACAAGATCAACATCGCCGGCATCGTGGTGCCCTCCGTGTCCAAGGGCGAGTCGCGGGCGGTGATCCGCATCCAGACGCTGGATCCGCGGGCGGTGGTCGAGGGGCTGCGCGACCTCGGCTACGACGTCGGCTGGCCCGCCCTCGACGTGCCGGGGGCGCCGGACCGACCGCTGGCGGAGTAACGCGGCGGCCGCAGCGGTGACCGGACCCGCCTCCTCCCCCGCCCCTCCGGAACGAGCCGCCCATCCCCCGACCGCCCTGGTCTGGGACGACCTCCTGGCGACGTACGGCTTCGGCGATTCCCATCCCATGAACCCGCGGCGGCTGGCCGTGACCCTGTCGCTCATCCGGGCGCTGGGGCTGGTGGGCGATGCGCGCCGGCCGATCCTGGCGCCGCGCCCGGCCACCACCGACGAGCTGCTGCTGGTGCACAGCCGGGAGCTGGTGCAGGCGGTGGAGCGCGTCTCGCGCCCCGGCGCCGACCTGACCAGCGGGCTGCCCTGGGGGCTGGGCACCGAGGACACGCCCATCGTCGAGAACATGGACGCCATGGCCCGCCAGGTGGTGGGCGGCACCCTCGTCGCCGCCCAGGCGGTCATGGAGGGGCGGGTGCGGCGGGCGTTCAACCCCGCCGGCGGGCTGCACCACGCCCGCCGCGCCGAGGCCGCCGGCTTCTGCGTCTACAACGACCTGGCCGTCGCCATCCGCTGGATCCAGCAGCACTACGGCGCCCGCGTCATGTACGTCGACTACGACGCCCACCACGGCGACGGCGTGCAGCAGATCTTCTACTCGGACCCGGACGTGCTCACGCTCTCGCTGCACGAGAGCGGCACCTACCTCTTCCCCGGCACCGGCTACGTGGACGAGCTGGGCGATGGCGACGGCTACGGCTACGCCGCCAACGTGCCGCTGGACGCTCACACCGAGGACGACTCGTTCCTCGCGGCCGTGCGCGAGCTGGTGCCGATGCTGGCCCACGCCTTCGGCCCCGACGTCATCGTGCTGCAGAACGGCTGCGACGCCCACGTCCTCGACCCGCTCACGCACCTGCGGGCCACCACGCGGCTCTTCGAGGAGACGGTGCGCATCGTGGGCGACGTCGCCGACGCCATGTGCGGCGGGCGCCTCATCGCCACGGGCGGCGGAGGCTACGCGGCCTACACCGTGGTGCCGCGCGCCTGGACGCTGGTGTGGGCCACCCTCTGCGGCGACACGCCGCCGGACGAGCTGCCGCAGGAGTGGCTGCAGCAGGCGCGGCTGGAGTCGGGGGAGGACGTGCCCGCCACGCTGCGCGACGCCCCCGGCGCCTTCCCGCCCTCGCCCCGCCGGGCCGACGTGGAGCTCGCCAACGTGCGCACCGTGGCCTCGCTCAAGCGCAAGATCCTGCCGCTGCTCACCGGCTGGGGGCTCGCCTTCTGAGGCGGCCATGACCACGCTGCCCCTGGCGCTGACCGATCGCAGTGGCGCGCCCTTCGACGTGCGTCTTTTCGCGCCGGGGGACCGCGCCGCTCTGCAGGCGATGTACCAGGATTTCGAGCCCAAACGCGCCGCGCAGGGGCTGCCGCCCGCCGATGCCGCGGCCATCGCCCGCTGGCTCGACCGCATCCTGGCCGAGGGCACGCACCTGGTGGTGGAGGTGGCCGGCGCGGTGCTCGGCCACGCCATGCTGCTGCCCATGAGCGCCGAGCGCGCCGAACTCGCCAACTTCCTGCACCAGTCGATCCGCTACCGGGGGATCGGCACGCGCCTCAATCGCATCATCCTCTCGCTGGCGCGCGATGCCGGCCTGAGCCGCGTCTGGCTCTGCGTCGAGCCCGGCAACCGCCCCGCCGTCCGCTCCTACGAGAGAGCCGGCTTCCGCATGACCCCCGGCCAGATGTGGGCGCCGGAAGTGGAGATGGAGGCGGTTCTGGAAGATCCTCCGCCCGCCTGACCCGGACGGACCGCCGCGTCCGGGGGCGACCCGACACTCATCTCACACAAAGAACACGAAAGGCCGAAGTCATTCTACCGCCTCGCCGCACGCGTGCGGGCGTCCCCGAGCGTCGGTCTGTTTTGTTCAACATCAAAATGGGGCGTCCGTAGGCCGCTGCCCGTCGGAAGCCCCGTCGGATGCCTTCGACGTGTTCGCCCCATTGTGTGAGATGAGCGTGCGGACGCCCCCGGACCCTAGAACACCAGCTCCGTCTGGAAGAGGAGTCTCGTCTTCTGCGCCTGGGCGGCCGGGGCGATGACGGCGGCCTGGTAGGCGGCGGCGTCGATGTCGCCCAGGACCCGGACGTTGGGCGAGAGGCGGTAGGCCATGCCCGCGATGTAGCGGGTGAAGGCGTCGCCGCCCAGGTCGCCGTTGGGATCGAAGCGGTCGATGCGGGTCAGGAGCTGCCAGGGCGAGCCGTCGAAGTTGACGACGCCGAAGCCGGAGAGCACGTGGGCGTGGCCGCTGCCGTTTACGGCGATGCCGTACTCGCCGCCCAGGGAGAGGGCCTTCGACTTCCAGGACAGCTCGCCGATGAAGCGCCGGCGCGCGTCGCCGGAGGGATCGAACCGGCCGACCTGGGCGTAGCCGCTGAGCCGCAGCCCGCCGGCGGCGCCCGCATCGTCGGACTTCAGCAGCCGCACCGTGCCGCGCCCGATGACGTCCTTGTACTGCCCGCCCGACGGGTTGGCGAAGCCCTCGCCGTTCATGACCGCGACCACGCCGCTCACGCCCTTGTCCGCAGTGGTGAAGTCCATGGCCGCCCCGATGTCCGACGCCGTGATGTAGCCGTAGCGGTCCAGGGGGATCGGACCCTGCATGCGGAAGCCGTAAAGCGACTCCTGCCAGTCGATCCAGGGCGTCTGCGTCATGCCGAAGCGGAAATCGACGGGCGCCTTGCCGCCCGGCTGCCAGGTGAAGTAGGCAAACTTCAGCCGGTAGCCGAGCGACTTCTCGGCGTTGCGGTAGACATCCCCGGTGATGCGGGCCGAGATGCCGTGGTCGAAGGTGCCGATGGCGCTGAGGTAGGCGCGGGTCACGTCGAACTGGTTGGTGTGAGCCGCGGTGTCGGAGGCCCAGATCTCATACTGCGCGAAGGCCAGCCCGGCTACGCGCACCGTGGGCGCGGCGGCGGTGGGCGACGTCTGGGCCGCCGCGGGCCGGGCGGTGGCCAGCACCGCCGTCGCCGCCAGCGCCGTGAGGGCGCGCACCACGAATCGTCCTGAACACGGCATCGTGCTCTCTCCTGAAGGACGTGACCTCACGGCCACATCCTGTATTGGTCGCGGGCATCATCACCCGACGGTCGCGCTGCGATCGGTCCGAGGCGCCTGCACCGGCGGATGGGCGGAATATCCATGGGACGAGCGGGGAGCCCCCTAAAGCTGTCCTCCGCAGGGAGCGGAGACAAGGATGGCGAGCGGCGCCG
>JADGQX010000104.1 GCA_017881445.1 Gemmatimonadota bacterium
CCAACCCAGCGCCGCCACCAGCGCCAGCACGCTCCCCATCCCACTCTGCTTCACCGTCCTCCTTGCGCCAGCGGCAGGTTGCGGCGGCAAGATACCGAGGCCCGGCGCGCAAATAAAGGCGTGGCTATCGCGGGTGCAAGGCGAAGGGGGGCGGAGCCGATCGGCTCCGCCCCCCTTTTGCTCCCGTCCGCAGCGCGGTCAGACCGGCTCGTCCTCGGGCGTCACCGCCTCGGGGGCGGCCTCGGCCTTGGGCGCTTCGGTCGCGACCTCGGCTTCGGGCGCCGCGGCCGCAGCCTTGGCTTTCGACGCCCTGGCCTTCGGCGCCTTGACTACTGGCGCCTTGGCTTCCGGCTCCTCGGCAACGGCCTCGGCTTCCGGCGCCGCGGTCTCGGCCTCGGCTACGGGCGCCTCGGCGACAGCCTCGGCTTCCGGTGCCGCGGCAACGGCCTCGGCTACCGGTGCCTCGGCAACGGGCGCCTCGGCAACGGCCTTGGCTACGGGCGCCGCGGTCTCGGCCTCGGCGTCCGCCTCGTCCCCGGCCGGCTCCTCGACCGGGGCCGGCGGCGGCGTCCACTCCGGGATCGCCGTCACGGTGAGCACGATGCGGCGGTTGGCCGCGTCGCACTCCAGCACCCGCAGCTCCAGCGGCTGCGTCTCCTTGAAGGTGTCCGCCGGATCCTTCAGGTTGTGGACGCCGAGCTGGCTCTTGGGCACGAAGCCCTCGAGATTGTTGCCCAGGTCCACCACAACGCCGTCATCCAGCAGCCGCACGATGGTGCCGCTCAGGTCCATGCCCGCCGTGTACTGCTGGGCGATGTCGGACCAGGGATCCTCCTCTGTCTGCTTCAGCCCGAGCGAGATGCGCTTGTTCTCGGGATCCACGCCCAGGACCACGACCTCCACGTCGTCGCCCTTGCGCAGCACTTCCGACGGATGCTGCACCCGCTTGGTCCAGCTCATGTCGGAGATGTGGATCAGCCCGTCGATGCCCGGCTCGATCTCCACGAAGGCGCCGAACGACGTCAGGTTGCGCACCTTGCCGGTGACCCGCGTGCCGATCGGGTACTTCACGGGCAACGCCAGCCACGGATCCTCCTCGATCTGCTTCATGCCGAGGGAGATCTTCTCCTCGTCGCGGTCCACCTTCAGGACCACGGCCTCGATCTCGTCGCCGATGGCGACCAGCTTCGAGGGGTGCTTCACGTTGCGGGTCCAGCTCATCTCGGAGATGTGCACCAGCCCCTCGACGCCCTTCTCCAGCTCGATGAAGGCGCCGTAGTTGGTGATCGAGACCACCCGGCCGCGCACGCGGGCGCCCACCGGGTACTTCCGCTCGATGTCCTTCCAGGGGTACGGCAGCAGCTGCTTGAGCCCCAACGAGATGCGCTCGCGGTTCCAGTCGATGTCGAGGACCTTCACATCCAGCTTGTCGCCGATGTTCACGATCTCCGACGGATGACCGACGCGGCCCCAGCTCATGTCCGTGATGTGCAGCAGCCCGTCCAGCCCGCCCAGGTCGATGAACGCGCCGAAGTCCGTCACGTTCTTGACCACGCCCTCGCGCACCTGACCCACCAGCAGCTCCTTCACCAGCTGCTCGCGCTTGGTCTCCCGCTCCTGCTCCAGGATCACCCGGCGGCTGACGACGATGTTCCGCCGCCGCTTGTTCAACTTGATGATCTTGAAGTCGAAGGTCTGGCCGATCAGGTCCTCGATGTTCGGCACCCGCCGCAAAGCGATCTGCGAGCCCGGCAGGAACGCATCCACGCCCATCAGGTCCACGGTCACGCCGCCCTTGATCTTGCGCTGCAGCGTCCCCGGCACCTGCTCGTCGTTCTCGTAGGCCTGCTTGATCTTCTCCCAGACGCGCAGGAAGTCGGCCTTCTTCTTCGACAGGACGACGACGCCGTCCGCGTCCTCCAGGTTCTCGAGGAAGACCTCCACCTCGTCGCCCGGCTGCAGCTCGTCCGGGTTCTTGAACTCGTCGCGCGAGATCGAGCCTTCGCTCTTGAAGCCCACATCCAGGATCACGGCGTTGTCCGTCACGCGCAGCACCCGCGCCTTGACGATCTCGCCTTCCTCGATGTTGCTGAGCGTCTCCTCGTACATCTCGAGCATGCCCGCGTACTCCTCGGGCGAATACTCCTCCTCGTCCCAGACATTGCGCTCGATGCGCGGCGTCTTGGCTGGCCCGCGCTCGCGCGGGACCGTCCCGGTCGCCACGTCGGGGGTCGTGTCGAGAGTCGCCTCGATGCTCGTCTCGGCCTGCGTTTCGATGTCGTTCTCGCCGTCCGCCATGGACCTGGTGCCTCCGGTACGCGCCGGGCGAATGCTCGCCCGAAGCGGTTGGGGTGTGTGCGCGAAGGGACCGCCGCACCCGCGGCCGGCCCCGGAAACCCTTTTGTGCAGGGTAACTGTGAAGATTACCGGAAAGTCCCGGCTCCGTCAACCGCGCGAGCAGGGCGACGAAGATGCCGACCACCGACCGCCGACCGCCGGCCACCGGTAACGGCCGACCGCCGGCCGCGGACCGCCGACCACCGGTAACGGCGGCGGTCGGGGACGGAGGACGGTGGTCGGAGGTCGGCAGTTCGGCGGTCGGTGGTCGGCAGTTCACCGCCGCCGCTGCGCCAGCTCGACAACCCGCGCCACCTGCTCCTCGAAGCTCAGCCCGGTGGTGTCGATGACGACGGCGTCGGCCGGCTGCACGAGGGGCGCGGCGGCGCGCTCGGAGTCGATGCGATCACGCTCGAGCAGGCGTGCGACCTCGGCCGCCAGCTCGGCCTCTCCCGGGGCGAGGTGGCCGTGCTCGGCCAGGCGGCGGCGGGCCCGCTCCCTGGGGTCGGCGACGAGGTAGACCTTGAGCCGGGCGTCGGGGAAGACCACGCTGCCCATGTCGCGGCCGTCGGTGACCAGGTCCCCGTCGGCGGCGGCGGCGCGCAGCCGGCCCATGAGCCAGCCGCGGACGGCGGGCACGCGTGCCATGTGAGAGACGCGGGCGTTCACCTGCGGGGAGCGGATCGGCTCGGAGATGTCGTTGTCGCCGGCGAACATGCGCCAGCCCTCGGCGCCGGGCCGGGCCTGCACGCGCAGCGCGTCCAGCGCCGCGGAGTCGAGGGATTCCCAGCGTTCCTCCGCGATCCCAGCCTGCAGGGCGGCGTAGGTCAGCGCGCGATAGAAAGCACCGGAGTCGAGGTGGCGGAATCCCAGCCGCTGGGCCACCGCCCGGGCGGTGGAGCTCTTGCCGGAGCCG
Organism: Gemmatimonadota bacterium; assembly: GCA_017881445.1. Lineage (GTDB taxonomy): Bacteria > Gemmatimonadota > Gemmatimonadetes > Longimicrobiales > RSA9 > JADGQX01. Next base: position 3,254 of record JADGQX010000104.1, read on the forward strand.
GCGGGCCCGTCGATGGTGACGATCACGAGGCCAGGGCCGCGGCGGCGGCGCGCAGGGTCTCCCAGAAGCCGGGAAAGCTCACGGCCACGCAGGCCGGGTCGTCCAGGCGGATCTCGTTGCCCGGCAGCGCGCCCAGGACGCCGAAGGCCATGGCGATGCGGTGGTCACCCCAGGTGGCGACGTCGCCCCGCAGCGGCCGCTCGCTCCCCCGGACCACGAGACCGTCCTCCAGCTCCTCGGCGTCGGCGCCGATGGCGCGCAAGTTGTCCACCATGGCCGTGATGCGGTCTGTCTCCTTGACGCGCAGCTCGGCGGCACCGGTGAAGCGGCTCTCGCCCTCGGCGCGGGCGGCCAGCGCGGCCAGGATCGGCACCTCGTCCACCAGGCGCGGAAGCTCGTCGGCGCCGACGTCGGTGGCGCGCAGGCGCGCGGGCGTGGCCAAGAGCGCGGCCACGGGTTCGCCCGCCCGCTCGCCCGCGTCCTCCAACTCGACGTGCGCGCCCATGCGCCGCAGCACGTCGAGCATGGCCGTGCGCCCGGGGTTCGTGCCCACGCCCGGCAGGCGCAGGGCGCCGGCGGGCGCCAGTGCGGCCAGGGCCAGAAAGAAGGCGGCGGAGGAGAAGTCGCCCGGCACGCGCAGGTCGAGGGGCTCGAGGCGGGTGGGCGGCTCCAGCCGTGCGGACCAGCCCGCCTCCGTTGGCGCCGACGCCACCGTAGCGCCCATGGCCCGCAGCATCCGCTCGGTGTGGTCGCGCGAGAGCTGCGGCTCGACCACCTCGGCGGCCACCGTACCGGTGAGGCCCGCCAGCAGGATCGCGCTCTTCACCTGGGCGCTGGCGGTGGGGGAAGCCCACCGGATCGGGCGCAATGTGCCGCCGCGTATCGCCAGCGGCAGGCGCCCCGGCTCGCCCAGCTCGCGGAACTCCGCGCCCATATGCGAGAGCGGGCCGGTCACGCGCTGCATGGGGCGGGAGCAGAGCGAGGCGTCGCCCGTGAGCGTGGCCTCGAAGGAGTAGCCCGCCAGGACGCCCAGCATGAGGCGCGCGGTCGTGCCGCTGTTGCCGCAGTCCAGCGACGTGGCGGGCGGGCGCAGCCCGTTCAGGCCACCGCCGCGGACGCGGATGGCGGAGCCGTCGCCCGGGAGGTCGGGCACGTCGGCGCCCAGCGCCCGCAGCACGGCGACCGTCGAGCCGGGGTCCTGCGCCGGCAGCAGCCCGGCCAGCTGGCTCTCGCCTTCGGCCAGGGCGGCGAGCATGAGGGCGCGGTGCGTGATGGACTTGTCGCCCGGAACGACCACCTCGAAGGGGGCGGTGCTCAAGGCCGCCTCCACTCCCCCGCCCCGTCCAGGAGGCGGGCGATGGCCTGGAGGTCCCGCGCACGCACGGCGTCCAGCAGCTGCCCCAGCGAGCCTTCCAACGCCATGAGCGGGTCCTCCAGCAAGTCGCCGCTGCTGGCCAGGATCTCCTCCCAGGAGGCGGCCGAGCCGCCGGCCTGCTCGGTGGCGTCGCGGGCCGCGCCCTCGAGGGCGTCGGCGTCGAATCCCGAGGCGGCCAGCGCCGCGCCCAGGGCGGTGGCGGCCAGGCGCGGCAGGTAGGCGGTCCAGGCGACCAGACGGTCGTGGCGCTCGGCGTCGACGCGCATGGGCTGGGCACCCAGGGCGCGCCAGAGCGACTCCACCGCCTGGGCGGGCGTGCCCTCGCGCTCGTCCACGGGGGTGATCCATACGCGGGTGCCGCCAAAGAGGTCCGCCCGGGCCGCGTCGTACCCGCGCGCCGGGTCGTGCACCACGGGGTCGGCGCCCACGTAGCGCTCCCGCAGTCCCAGCTCGCGCGCGCGCCGCACCAGCGCCCGCTTGGCCCCGCCCACGTCCGTGACCACGGCGTGCCGGCGCCAGAGGTCGCCGTGCGTCTCGAGGTAGCCCAGCGTCGCGCGGGGCGTCGTCGCATAAACGACGAGGTCCGCCGTGGCCGCGATGCGCTCCGGCGTGCTGGGACGCTGCACCACGCCCTCGGCCAGGGCGCGCTCGAGCTCGCCCTCGTCGGTGGCGCTGGCCAGGATCTCCGGCGGCGAGCCCAGGGCCGAGAGGCCCCGGGCAATCGAGCCGCCCACCAGCCCCAGTCCGACGATGCCGACCCGGCGGAATGGCAGGGGCGAGGCGCTATTCGTCATCGCCCCCGCCCCGGTGGGGGATCTCCAGGTCGAGTCCGTCATAGGCCACCGTGACGTTGGGGAAGACCTCGCGGGCCTCGCGCTCGAGGATGCGCGGGTCGTCGGCGTAGCGGGCGGACAGGTGCGTCAGCACCAGGCGCTCCACCCCCGCGCGCTTGGCCACCTGGGCGGCCTCCCGCGCCGTGGAGTGGCCCGTGCCGCGGGCGCGCTCGGCCTCCTCGTCGCCGAAGGTCGCCTCGTGGATCAGCAGGTCGGCGCCCCGTGCCATCTCCGCCGTGCGCCGGCAGGGGCGCGTGTCGCCGGATAATACGATCCGACGCCCCGGCCGGGGCGGGCCGACCACCTCCTCCGGGCGGATCACCCGCCCCTCCACCTCCACCGCCTCGCCCTTGTGCAGCCGGCCGAAAAGCGGACCCTCCGGCACGCCCAGCTCGCGCGCCCGCTCCGGGTGGAAGCGTCCCAGCCGCTCGTCCTCCACCAGGGCGTATCCCAGGGCGCTCACGCCGTGCTGCGGCTTGAAGGCGACGATGCGATAGCCCGGGCGCTGCAGCTCCTCGTCCGGTTCCAGCTCCCGGATCTCCACCGGGAACGGCACCCGGTCCACGCCCAGGTTGACCGCGGCCTGCAGCACGCGGCCGCCACCCGGCGGCGCCCAGAGCCGCACCGGCTCCTCCCGCACCTGCAGTCCCAGCGTCCGCAGCAGCCCGGTCAGGCCCAGGAAATGGTCGGCGTGCAGATGGGTGAAGAAGATGTCCGCCATGGCGAAGCCGGTCCCGTAGCGCATCATCTGCCGCTGCGTGCCCTCGCCGCAGTCGAAGAGCAGCGTCTCGCCCTCCCGCTGCAGCATGAGCGCACTCACGTTACGGCCGACGGTCGGCCGCGACGCCGCGGTGCCCAGGAAGGTGATGCGGATCATGTCACGAGGTCGGCGCGGCGCCGGATGGGCGGCAGGACCCAGAGCAGCGAACACGCGGAATAGATCACGAGCGTCCACGAGGTGAAGACCGGCGCCACCAGCAGCGCGGCCCAGGCGCCGGAGGTCAGCAGCGCCAGGCGCCGCCGACGACGGGACTGCTGCCGCCAGGCGCTCGCCTCCGCCACGCCCGTCAGGTCGCCGCGCTGGGCGCGGGCCTCGAGGCTCTGGCGGGCGACAACCCCCTCGGCGGCCCTCCCCAGCAGGAGAAACAGGGCGCCGGCCATCCGGCGCAGTAGCGCCAGGACGCCGAGAACGGCCAGCAGGAGGAGCAGGGCGCGCATCGCGGGCAAGCTACCGTTCAGTTCCGCGCTGCGGAAGAGCACGAGCACGGCCGCGCGGTTGCCGGGCGGCCTCACCGGCGGGAGATTGCCCGGGGGGTACCTTCACCCAGGAAGCTCATGCGTGACATCAGGGTCGCGGCGGTGCAGATGCAGCACCTGGCCGGCGACACCAGGCACAACCTCGGCCGGATCCGGGAGCTGGCGGGGCTCGCGGCGGGCCAGGGGGCGGAAATCGTCGCCTTTCCCGAGATGTGCATCACTGGCTACTGGCACGTGCGCAGGCTGGCGCGGCCGGCGCTGGAGGCGCTGGCCCAACCGGTGCCGGACGGCCCCGCGGCGGAGGAGCTGCGGGAGCTGGCGCGCCTCCACGGCATCACCATCGGCGCCGGACTGGTCGAGCGCGACGGCGAGCGGCTCTACAACACCTACGTGGTGGCCATGCCCGACGGGCGCTGGGCCCGGCACCGCAAGCTGCACGCGTTCGAGAGCCCGTTCATCAGCCCGGGCGACGACTACACCGTCTTCGATACGCCTCACGGCTGCCGCGTGGGCGTCCTCATCTGCTACGACAACAACATCATCGAGAACGTGCGCGCCACGGCGCTCCTGGGCGCCGAGATCCTGCTCGCCCCCCACCAGACCGGCGGCTGCGCCTCGGCCAGTCCCCGGGCCATGAAGCCCATAGACCCGGGGCTCTGGGAGCGGCGGCGGGAGGACCCTGCCCCGCTCCAGGCCGCGCTGACCGGCCCCAGCGGCCGCGCCTGGCTCATGCGCTGGCTCCCCGCCCGCGCCCACGACAACGGCCTCTTCCTGGTCTTCAGCAACGGCATCGGACCGGACGACGACGAGATCCGCACGGGCAACGCCATGGTCCTGGACCCCTACGGCGAGATCCTGGCCGAGAGCCATGCCCTGGGCGACGACATCGTCCTCGCCGACCTGGACGCCTCCGTCCAGCCCTCGTCTACGGGACGCCGGTGGTTGCGGGCGCGGAGGCCGGGGCTCTACGGAATCCTCACGCAGAGCACGGGACGGGAGCAGGACACCAGGCAGGTCAGGTTCGACGGGAGGCCGCCGGAGCCGGAGGGATGAGGGGCTCGTCGGCGGTCGGATGGTCGGCGGTCGGTGGACGGTGGACGGCCTTCAAAGTGCCGAGGGTGGGACTCGAACCCACACGCCCTTGCGGGCCAGCGATTTTAAGTCGCTCGCGTCTACCCAGTTCCGCCACCCCGGCGCGCGCAATCTAGCGCCGGCGGGGTCGCGGCTCAACGCAGCTGGCTAGCGGGTGGCGGCGCGGCGGAGGGCGGCGAGGTTCTCGGCGATGCTGCCGTGGTCGTTGAAGATGGCGGCCCCGGCGACCAGGACCGTGGCGCCCGCGGCGGTGGCCTCGGGTGCCGTCGCCGGCGAGATCCCGCCGTCCACCTCGAGCTCGACGTGGGTCAGGCCGCGCTCCCGCAGCGTCCGGGCGAGACGCGCGATCTTGGCCGTGCTGGTGGGGATGTAATGCTGGCCACCGAAGCCGGGATTCACGGTCATGATCAGCACGAGGTCGACGTAGGGCAGGATCTCGTCCAGCAGCTCGAGGGGCGTGGCCGGATTCAGTGACACGCCCGGGCGCGCTCCCAGCTCGCGGATTCCCTGCACCACCCGGTGGAGGTTCGGGCCGGCTTCCTGGTGCACGGTGACGCGGTCGGCGCCGGCATCGACGAACGCGGGCGCGAAGCGCTCGGGCGCCTCGATCATCAGGTGCACGTCCAGCGGAAGGCGCGTGACCCGGCGCAGCGCCTTCACGGCGGGGGGGCCCAGCGTCAGGTTGGGCACGAAGTGCCCATCCATGACGTCCACGTGGATCCAGTCGGCGCCCGCGGCCTCGGCGGCTGCGACCTCGTCCGCGAGATGCGCGAAATCCGCGTTCAGGATCGAGGGCGCGATCTTCACCACGCCTCCCGCTGCGGGCATCTCGCTCCCGCCCATGGGCGAGCTCATCGCGGCTCCACGTCCGCGTGGACCACGCGGGGCCCATCCACGCCGCCGATGACCACGGCGTCGGCCATGCCCAGGAAGAGGCCACACTCGACCACGCCGGGGTGCTGCCGCACCTCCCGCTGCACGCGACCGGGCTCGGCAATGCCATCCTTGAAGTGGCAGTCGATGACGTAGTGGCCGCCGTCGCTGACGAAGGGACTGCCGTTGGCGGCCAGGCGGAGCACGGACTCGGCGCCCATGTGATCGAGCCAGGAGAGCTGGGTGGTCCAGCCGAAGGGGACCACCTCCAGAGGCAGCGGCACCCGCTCGCCCAGCTTGTGCACCAGCTTGCCCTCGTCGGCCACGATGATCAGCCGCTCCGAGTTCGTGGCGACGATCTTCTCCCATAGCAGCGCGCCGCCGATGCCCTTGATGAGGTTGAGGCGGGGATCGACCTCGTCCGCGCCATCTATGGTGAGGTCGATGCGGGGCTCCTCCTCCAGCGCCGTGAGGCGGAGCCCCAGGTCCCGGGCGTACCACTCGGTCGCCCGGGACGTGGGAATCCCCACCACGTTCCGCAGGGCGCCCTGCTTGCGGCGCTCCGCCAGGATTTCCAGAACGTGGCGGACGGTCGAGCCCGAGCCGAGGCCGAGCACCATCCCGTCCTCGATGAACTCGACCGCCCGTTCGGCGGCCTGCCGCTTGAGCCGCTCGATCTCGTTCACTACGCGGGGAACTTGCGCAGGATGTCCTTGACCTTCTCCGTCACGGCCAGCGCCTCGTCCATCTTCCGCTGCCACATGTTCCGGCCGAAGATGAGCCCGGTCGCGCCGGAGTCCATGGCCAGCTGGACCTTGGAGAGCAGGTCCTGGTCACCCAGCTTGCTGCCGCCGCTGAACAGCACCATGGAGCGCTGCGCCGCCTTCACCACGCGGCGCACGCCCACGTCCTCGGTCCACTCCATCGTGTTGTACGGCTTGGGCTGCTCGCCGTCCTTGGCGCTGTGCTTGGGCACGTTCAGCTTGATGATGTCCGCCCCGAACTCGTGCGCCAGACGCGCGGCATACTCCACGGCGTAGAGGGAGTCCCGGCCGCCCTTCTTGTCGATGGCGGCGCCGCGGGGATACGACCAGACGATGACCGGCATGCCGTACTTCTCGCACTCCTCACGCACCTGGGCGAACTGCTCGATGTCCAGGTCCTGGCGGGGCGAGCCGGCGTAGAGCGTGTAGCCGATGGCGTCGGCACCCAGGTAGACCGCGTCCTCGACCGAGGAGACCAGCGTGGAGAATGCGTCCTCCTCCGAGGGAATGTTGCTGCGCCCGTTCAGCTTCAGGATCAGCGGCACCTCGCCGGCGTACTTCTTCATGTACTGGCGGGCCAGATTGTAGTGGCAGGCGATGGCGTTGTAACCGCCGCGCAGCGCCAGCTCCCACTCGAACTCCGGGTCGGCGGAGGCCGGGTTCTCCATGAAGTCCACCGGGCCGTGCTCGATCCCCTGGTCGATGGGCAGCACCATGAGCGTCCCGTTGCGGAGCCCGTGCTCCCACAGCAGCCGGTGCAGCCGGACGCGCTTGCCGGGCACCAGGTCCATGTCGTCCAGCGTCGGGCGCGAGGCCTGTCTCGCGGCCTCGGGCAGGTTCACGTTGGTTGCCATCGCTACCTCCCCATCGGGTTGAGAATAGACTTCAGGCGCGGACCGCGCCGCGTCGCACCAGCACGCGGCGCACCGCGGCCACGATGTCCTCGGCCGTCAGGCCGTACTTCCGCAGGAGCGCGTCCGGCTCCCCGCTCTCGGCGTACGTATCGTTGATCCCGACGAACTCCATGGGGACGGGGTGCAGCCGCGCCGCCGCCTGCGCCACGCGGGCGCCGAGCCCGCCGTGAATCAGATGCTCCTCCGCCGTGACGATGGCGCCCGTCTCTACGGCGGCGAGCCGCACCGCCTCCTCGTCCAGCGGCTTGATCGTGGACATGTCCACGACCCGGACGCTGATCCCCTCCCGGGCCAGCATGTCGTGCGCGACCACGGCTGCGCCGGTCATGAGGCCGGTTGCGATCACGGTGGCGTCCCCGCCCTCGCGTACGGTGTGGGCGCGGCCGAACTCGAAATTCTCCAGCTCGCCGGCGTAGACCAGCGGCACCTTGGGTCGGCCGGAGCGCAGGTAGACCGGGCCATCGTGGCGGTAGGCGGCCTTCACGGCGGCGCGCATCACGTGCTCGTCGGACGGGCAGCAGACGACGAAACCGGGCAGCGAGCACGCCAGTCCGATGTCCTCGATGGCCTGCTGGCTGGCGCCGTCCTCGCCCACGCTCACGCCCGCGTGGCTGCCACACACCTTCACGTTCAGCTTCGGGTAGGCCACGGCCATGCGCAGCTGGTCGAAACCCTTCAGGATGACGAAGCAGGCGAAGCTGGAGATGAAGGGCACTTTGCCCGCGCTCGCGAGTCCGCCCGCCATCCCCACCATGTTGGCTTCCTGGATCCCGACGTTGGTGAAGCGGTCGGGGAACGCCTTCGAGAAGGCGTAGCTCTTGGTGCTCTTGGCCAGGTCGGCATCCAGCACGATGACGTCCGCGTGCTCCCGGCCCAGCTGCTCCAGTGCCTCGCCGTACGCGTCGCGCGTGGCCTTGCCCAGGGTCAGCCCCGGATAGAGATCGCTCACCGGTCCCCCTTGCGGTCCACCGCCGCCCCGTTGCCCGCCCCTGCGAGCGCCGCCGTCTCCAGCTCGGCCAGCGCGCGGATTCCCTCGTCCTCCGACGGCGCGACGCCGTGGTACGCGTTGTTCCCTTCCATGAAGCTGACGCCCTTCCCCTTGATGGTGTGCGCCAGCAGCACCGCCGGGCGCCGCTGCTCCACGGCCCAGTCCAGCCCGTCCAGCACCTGGTCCAGGTCGTGGCCGTCGATCTCCCGCACCTGCCAGCGCATGGCCTCCCACTTGGCGGCGAACGGCTCCAGCTCCAGGATGTCGCCGATGGCGCCGTCGAGCTGGTAGCGGTTGTAGTCCACGATGGCCACCAGGTTCGTGGGCTGGTGGAAGCCGGCGAAGAGCGCCGCCTCCCAGACCTGCCCCTCCTGGCACTCGCCGTCGCCCATCAGCACGTATACGCGCCAGGCCTTCCCATCCGCCTGCGCGGCCAGCGCCATGCCCAGGCCGATCGAAAGCCCCTGCCCCAGCGAGCCGGTGGACGCCTCGATCCCCGGGGTCGCGCCCAGCACCGGGTGACCCTGCAGCCGGCTGTCGATGCGTCGCAGTGTGGACAGCTCCTCCCGCGGCAGGAAGCCGGCCTCGGCCAGTGCCGCGTACTGCACCGGCACGCCGTGCCCCTTGGAGAGAATGAAGCGATCGCGGTCCGGCCATTCCGGGTTGGCCGGGTCGTAGCGCAGGTAGCCGCCGAAGTAGAGCGCGGCCACCAGCTCTACGGCCGAGAGCGAGCCGCCGGGGTGACCGCTGGCGGATTCCGCAAGCATTTCGATGATATCGCGGCGCATCCGGATGGAGCGCTCGCGCAGCGCGGCCACGAGGGCCGCGCGCTCTGAGACTGGCCTGGTTTCTGGCATGTTCTCCGTGTCGTCTGGCGGAACACTGCAACGGCCGGAAAATCTACGTCCCGGGCCAGTTCTGCGCAAAACGACAGCGGCGCCCGACCCCGGAGGGCCGGACGCCGCTGAACGGTGCGCCGGAGCGCGTCAGCCGCGGACCTTCCGGACCGCCTGCTGCAGCTGGATCGGCTGGAAGTTGCAGCCGTACGCCGAGACGGGGACGTACAGCACCTGCACGTTGCGCAGCCCCGTCACCACGGCAGTGTTGCCGCCGATATCGACGGCGGGGCTGGGGATCGTCAGCGAGGTCACGTCCGACTTGTTGGCGTAGACGGGCAGCCCGTTGACGGTGCCGACGAAGGTCAGGTCGCCCGAGTCGATGTTGCGCGCCGAGCCGAACGAGACGTATCCGAGCGAATTACGCCCGCTCCCGATCGTCAACGGCTGGCCCTGGACGTACCACTGCGCGCCGGAGGCCACCGGCACGCCCGTGAAGGCCGAGCGCAGCGGGGTAGCGGTCCCGTTCACCATGACCGTGGTGTCGCCGGTCGCGATGGTGATGGTCGCGGTCTCCGTACGCAGCCCGGGGCCCAGCGTCGGGTCGACCACGCACACCCTGGCCGTAGTGGTCGTGGGCGCCGGCGGCGGCGGCGGCGCGGGGGTCGGGGCGGGCGGCGGGGCCGGCGGCGGCGTCACGGCCACGACTGGCGGTGCGGCCACGCCCAGCAGCATGTGCAGCCCGATCTGGGCGTAGATCTCGTTCACCCACTTGCTGACCTTGGTGTCCGAGGCGGTCGCCTGGACGATCGCGCCCGCGTGTGTGCTGGCCGATGTCACCGCGATGAGAGCCGGTTTCCAGATCCGGTCACCCACCTCGAGGCGCAGACCGAAGTTCGGGGCCAGGCGGACGTCCGTGCCCAGGCCCGCGAGACCCATGAACACCCGCTCCTCCGACAGGAAGAAGCTGCTCCCTCCCGTCCTCAGCGAAGCGCAGGTCCCGCTCGTGCACGTGAAGGGTGCGCCGGTCCACGTCTCCTGGGTCGTCGGGTCGTACACCGAGAAGTTGTCCTGGGCCGGATTGTGCCACTTCGCGCCGGCGCCCAGCGCCAGGTACGGCAGCATCTCCATGTGCGTGAATTCCGGCGCCGGCCGGTGGAAGCGGAACAGCAGGTCACCCGTCCCGCTCCACAGGTTCACGTCGTCGAAAAGGATGTTGCTGCCCTGGCGCATCTTGGCGTCCGTGTACGTGAAGTTCGCCCGGACGCCGATGCGCGGCATCGCCCAGAGCGTCAGCTGGGCCCCGGTCAGCCAGTTCGGCTTGAAGTGCACGGGATCGCCGTTGCCGCCGAACTGGTCGTTGCTCAGCATCGACGAGTACCACGATCCGCCGCCGTTGAGGCCGATGTCCGCCCGCCAGCTCTGCGCGTGTGCCGGGACAGCGCTCGCCAGCGCTATCGCGGTGGCCGCGATTGCGACCAACCCGTTCCTCCGCATACGTCTCTCCTTTTCCACGGTGTCACAACTCGCGTCTGGAGCCCCGGGTCCTGAAGGCCGCGTCCGGCCGGGTACGCACCGGGCCGCACAGCTGCGCGGCCCGGCATCGGCCGGCTCGGAGTATCAGGCGCTCCCTAGGGGCGGGGGCCAAGCCATGGCCCCTCGTCCGGCGCGGAGGGGTTGCAAAGCGTGTTCCACATTCGGGCAAAAGGCAGCGGTGCACATCGGCCTCCCACCACACCCAAGGGCCACTGGCGCGCCAATTAGCACTCGTTGTAGCACTTACGACTTCTCGACGCCCTTCGCGGCCGGGCACGGACCAGTCACCCACTCGGGATAGGGGAGGGCCGGAGATCCCGGCCCTTCCCCTCCCACACCACCGGACGTGCGGGTCCGCATCCGGCGGTTCGAGAAGTTGAGGTCAGCTTCC